>NZ_JBHXWI010000042.1:41806-102004 GCF_042671975.1 Rhodococcus sp. NPDC127593
GTGTAGAAGCCGGTGAGGTGGTCGTGCTCCGGGTCGCCGACCCCGAGCGCCCCGGAGCGCGCGCCGGTCAGCTCGGCGGCGGCGGCCCCCCGGGGCGGGGGGGGGGCGCGGGGTGGCCCCGGGCCCCCCCCCGGGGCCCCCCCGGCTGCGCGGCCACGCCGTGCGCTCTCGACGCCACAGTCCGAGATCGTCGTCGATCTCACACACGAAAGGTATGAACCAATGTTCGCTGTTCAGTTCGATTCTCCTGGATACATCGATGTGCTCCAGGTGCGAGATATTCCAGTCCCCAGTCCGGGTGAGGGTGAAGTACTCATCGCCCTCGAAGCATCGGCGATCAATCCCGCGGACGTGAAAATTCGTAGCGGGATGATCACACCTCAGGGAAGTGCGCCGTTCACGCTCGGATACGACCTGGTGGGCACCGTCAAGGAGACGGGCCCGAATGCTGACCGATTTCTGCCCGGTGATCGGGTAATTGGTGCCTCGACGTCGGCCGTCACCGGAAACGGGACATGGTCGGAGTTCGTCTGCCTCCCGGAAACGTCCCTCGCCCGTGCCCCCGAAGGCGTCGACCCGGCCATCCTTGCCCAGTTACCCCTACCCGGCCTGACAGCGATGCAGGCCGTCGATGCTCTGCAGTTGACTCAGGGATCTGACGTGCTCGTCGCCGGAGCCGCCGGCGCGGTCGGACGTATCGCCCTGCAGCTCCTCCACCTCCGCGGACACCGCGCGCACGCGTTGGTTCGGCGGGCCGAGCAGGCGGAGTTGTTGCCGACCGGCGTAGCCGCGGAAGTACATGTCGGCTCACTGCCGGTCTCTCGCGTCGACGGAGCGATCGACACCGCCGGAATCGATCTGTCCGACGCGTTACGGCCCGGGGGGCACTACGTCACCGTTGTCCCGGGAAGCCCGCCCCACAGCGGGTCGAAGGAGAACCCGACGCTGGTGATCACTCACGAGTCGGGCCCGATGTTGCACGCACTCGCCGAACTGCTCACCGCCGGTGAGCTCGACCTTCCCGAGTCGACGACGTTCACGTTCTCAGAGATCGAGGCTGCTCACCACGAGTACGACCGCCAGCTGGGACGCCGCATCACGCTCGTCGTCTGACCGGCACGGTAGTCGCTCACCCGGGAACCAGTACAAGACCGCACTCCCGCTCCTCCGGCCGCGCCCGGTCCCACAGACCGTGTGCGGTTGCGGGTTTCGGAAACAATCACCGATACCGACATCGACCCGAAGGGCGTAGCGTTTGCACTTACTACGTCCCAGCGACGTCACCGAGTTGTTGGAGCAGGGCATTGCCCGCAGCCCACTGCCGTGCCGCCGCGTCCGGTTTCGGCGAATAGCTCCGGGTCTCCAAGCGTCGCCGCGTTCTCCGGGCTGACGACGTTCCAGTGCCCACCGAGATCAGTGAAGGATCCATGGACGACGAATCCAATCGAGCCGACCCCGCGGGCGGGCCGGCCGAACCCACCCCGGTGCCCCCGCCACCCACCAACACGACCACGCGATCGGGCGGCGGCTCGGGTCATTCGATACCGGTCCGGGGGCGAGGCAGAACCGGAAACCTGCCGGTGGAGCTGACCAGTTTCGTCGGCCGTCGCCACGAGATCGGCGAGGCGAAGAAGATGCTGTCCGCGTCCCGTCTGGTGACATTGACCGGGATCGGGGGCGTCGGGAAGACCCGGCTCGCGCTGCGAGTCGCCACCGACTCGCAGCGGGCGTTCACCGACGGGGTGTGGCTGGTCGAGCTGGGCGAGCTCTCCGATCCGGACCTGGTGACCGGTGTCGTCTCGGACGTCCTTGGACTGAGGAATCAATCGGCGGGAGCACCGTTGGTCCTACTGACCGACTACCTGGCCGATAAGCAACTGTTGCTGGTGCTGGATAACTGTGAGCACCTGCTCGAGGCGGTGGCGGCGCTGGCGGATACCGTGTTGCGGACCTGCCCGGGGACGCGCATCCTGGCAACGAGCCGGGAGTCGCTCAGACTCAGCGGGGAAGCGGTGTTACGAGTTCCGCCGATGCAGGCCCCCGACCCACGCCGCGCGTCCTCGCTTCGCGGGTTGCCCAGCTACGAATCGGTGGCGCTGTTCGTGCAACGGGCCGTCGCCGCCGTACCCACGTTCGAACTCACCGAGGACAACCAGGTGACGGTGGCGCACATCTGCGCTCGCCTGGACGGTTTGCCATTGCCGATCGAATTGGCCGCAGCCCGGCTGCGAGTCATGTCCGTGCAACAGCTTCTTGACCGCTTGACCGATCGATACCGACTCCTCACCGGCGGTAGCAGGGCCGCACCGGCACGGCAGAAGACGCTGCGGTGGTCGATCGACTGGAGCTACGAGCTGTGCACCCCGGAGGAGCAGCGCCTGTGGGCGCGGTTAGCGGTCTTCGCCTGCAGCTTCGAACTCGACGCCTGCGAAGCCATCTGCGGCGACGGTGATCGGGGCGGCGACCTCGTCGACGTTGTGACGTCACTGGTCGACAAATCGATCCTGATCCGGGAAGAGGCCGGTGACGTGGTTCGGTACCGGCTGCTGGATATCTTGAAGGAGTACGCTCAGGAAAAACTGCAGCCCACGGGCGAATACCCCAATCTGCGCAAACGATTTCAGGACTGGTACCAGCAGCTGATTCTGAGGGCCGCTAGCGACAGCATCAGTCCGCGCCAGCTGCACTGGCTCCACCATCTCGATCGGGAAAAGCCGAATCTTCGTGCTGCCCTTCAGTTCTGCGTATCCGAACCGGGGGAACTCGACGCCGGCCTGCGCATGGCGGTCGGGTTGTTCCCGTTCTGGTTCTTCCGCGGATACTTCCGTGAAGGCCGGCTCTGGCTGGATCGGCTCCTCGACGAATCCAGCACGGATCTGGCCAAAGCCCTGTATCTGGACAGTCTCTTCGCGGGAGTGCAGGGAGACGTGGCTGAAGGATTGAGCCTGATGTCCCACGCCGACTCCGTCGAGGGCCGACCCGGCGACACCTCGATGCCCGCGCTCCGGGGGCACGTCCGAGGATTCCTCGCTCTCTACAACAGCGACGCTGAATCGGCGGTGACACATTTCGAGGAGGCGATCGGCGCCGCAAAGGAAACTGAGGGTGCCGTCTTCTTTCACGTTGGGAGTCTGTTGGGTGAAGGGCTCTCCTACGTGTCGCTTGGCGACGCGTCGAAGGCACGCGTCTGCCACGAGGAGACGCTGGCCCTTGCCGGGACACTCGGCGACGTCGTTTACTGCGGACGGTCCGCGATGATTGGGGCCTGGGCGTGGTGGCGCGACGACGATCTCACCCGGGCGCGAGCGGTCATCGAGGAGGGAATCCGACAGTCGGCTCGTGCCGACGACTCGTTCGGCATCGGATGCAGCCTGCAGGCCCTGGCGTGGATCGAAGCCGGCCGGAATCCCGAGTGTGCCGCAGTCCTCCTAGGTGCCGCCGCCGCAATTTGGGGGGAGGTTGGCGGAACGATGGCCAGCTATCTCACCCGTCTGAGTTACCACGAAGACTGCGAGCAACAGGCTCGCCGGGCGCTCGGTGACCGACAGTTCGAGGAGAAGTTCCGGCATGGCAGCGTTTTGAGCGTCGGTGATGCCGTCACATACGCCTTCGATGAAATACCCAGGCCTGCAGGGCAAGCACCAGAAGTAAGCACCCTGAGCCGACGCGAACAACAAGTTGCCGAGCTCGTCGCCGAAGGACTGACCAATAGGGCCATCGCCGCAAAGCTGTTCATCTCGCCGCGCACAGCGCAGGGCCACGTCGAACGTATCCTGTCCAAACTCGGCTACACCTCGCGAACGCAGATCGCCGCCTGGCTCATCGAACAGAGACACCAGCAGAGTCCCAACCCCGAGGCACGAACTCGCCTCTCATGACCATGCGCGGCGCAATACGCCACTCAAATACGGCCAATCACTGCACGCTGCCGCCACTGATCGCACCGACGAACCACCGGGCGACCGCGACCGATCGCCCACACTGTGCGTCTCTTCTCTTGTCAGGTGGGTGGACGAGCGATACCATCACGATTACCAAAACTGGAAATAAATTTCGAAAGTAGGAAATCTTGAAGGTCCAGCGAATTGCCGTGATCGGCGCAGGTCCCGCCGGGCTCAGTGCCGCCAAACACCTCATCGGGCGGGGCTTCGACGTCACCGTCTACGAGAAGGGGTCCGAGCTCGGCGGGCTCTGGGTATACGAGAACGACAACGGGATCGGCGCCGCATACCAGTCGCTGCGGATCAACTCCGAAGCGAGGGACACCGGTTACCGCGACTTTCCGATACCCGCGGAGGCATCCCTGTTCCCCACTCACTATGAGATGAGGGCTTACTTCAACGCCTACGCTGACCACTTCGGTTTGCGTCAGCACATCGTGGTCAACACGGCGGTCGACAGCGTCGAGCCCGTAGCAGCAGCACCCGGCGCCCCGCGCTGGAAGCTGAAGCTGAGCGATGGCGCGGAACCCGAATTCGACCGTGTGGTGGTAGCGAACGGACACCAGTCGATCCCGAGCCACCCCCCGTTCGCAGCCGACTTCACAGGTGAATACCTGCATTCACGTGACTACCGGGTCCCGGATCGGTTCGCCGGAAAGAAGGTTCTCGTAGTCGGGACCGGAAACAGCGGCCTGGACATCGCTGCGGATGTCTGCATTGTGACGGACCGGACGGTGCTGGCCGCCCGCTCTCCCGTTCTGATCATGCCTCGGATGATGTTCGGTGCTCCGTTGTCACGTTTTCTGGCGAAGGTGGAGCGACCCTGGCTGCCTTGGCCGCTGGCGCGCCGGGTCCGAGAACTGGTCACGCTGGTCACGCACGGGCGGATGGAGCAGTGGGGCTTCACGACACCGAAAACCCGGACGCACCCGGCCAGTCACCCCACCGTGATGTCCCATATCGCGTGGAACCGAATCGACGTTCGTCCCGGAACAAGCAGCGCCGAAGGGACTACCGTTCGATTCGACGATGGAACGGAAGAGGATTTCGACGCCGTGATCGCCGCGACCGGTTACCGGTTCGACATCCCGTTCCTCAGTAGCGAGGTGTCGCCGATCAACGGTGGACGCATCGACCTGTACCGACGGGCCGTGTCGCCAAGTTGGCCTGGCCTCTACTTCGTTGGGCTGTTCGACGTCAGCGGCGGCGCCAATATCCGGATGATCGATATCCAGAGCCGTTGGCTCGCCGCTGTCATCTCCGGAGACGTCGACCTTCCCGACGAGGCCGCGATGCGGCTGGCGATCGCTGAAGAACACCAGCAGATGGCTCGGCTGTATCCGTCGGGGCGGCGGTACGGACTCGAGTTGGACCCACGTGAGTACGGTCTCGCCGTTCGTGAAGACCTCGCGAAGGCGAACGAGAAAGCCGCTGCATCGGCTCCGATCCCGCAAGCCGTCTGATCGGTTGTGCCTCAACCGATACGAATTAATCGCGGTGTCACCGAGAAGCTGAGGAACGAGATGAGCCACCCCGTAGTAGCCGTCAATCACGTGAGCGTGCCAGCTCGTGAACTGGGTGAATCAGTGCGCTTCTATAAAGACTTTCTCCATCTCGAGCAGGTCCCGTCCCCCACCTTCGCAGTTCCGACCGCGTGGTTCTCGGTCGGTGACAGGACCCTTCATGTATACGAGTACGGGCCGACAACGGACGCAAGCTATATTCACCACTTTGCGCTGGAGGTAAGCGATTTCATGGGCTTGTACGATCACGCGACGAACCTGGGAATCAAAGAAAGCGGATTTCTCAGCACCATATATGAGCTTCCAGATGGCGGGGTCCAGATGTATGTGCGGGATCCGGCGGACAACCTCATCGAATTGGTTTGCCGTGACCGGTCGACAGTAGACCGTGCCCGAATTCCCGAATACAAAGTACTTGCCGACACCATCTCACAAAAACCGGCGTCAGAAGGCGCGCGCATGTTCAATTACCGCTGACCGTCCGTCGTTCAATCCAATCGTGTCGAGAGTCGCGTCTCACGCCGGCGACGCTGTTGGAATCCGCCGACTGATCGGCAAGACGTGGTCTCGAGACGTTCTGAACGAAAGGGTCAACCGATGCAGGTCCACAAAGCTCTCGCCCAAGGGCTGATCGACCATGGGGTCAAGACATTGTTCGGCCTGATGGGCGACGGAAACCTCTACCTGGCGAACCACTACTCCTCGATCCCTGGAGCCACATACATCGCATCGGCGCACGAGGCCGGCGCCGTGTTGATGGCCAATGGCTACGCCAGCGTCTCAGGAGAGGTCGGCGTGGCGACCGTCACCCACGGTCCAGGATTGGCCAACGCACTTCCGCCTTTGATCGACAGCGTGCGGAGTCGCATGCCGATTGTGTTGATCTGCGGCGACACCGCAGCCGGTGACCGAACCACCCTGCAAGACATCGCACAAAGAGAATTGGTTCTTCCGACAGGGGCCGGTTTCGAACAGGTACGGCGCCCCGAGACCGCTGTTCAGAATTTGCGCGAGGCCTTGCGGCGAGCCACCGCAGAACGCAGACCAATCGTTCTCAACGTACCGGTGGACTTCATGTGGAAAGAGGTTGACTACCGACATGACCCTCTGCCGCCTGCGGACCGGAACACCACACTGGACCCTGACGCGATGGACCAAGCGGTCGGAATTGTTGCTGCTGCCGAGCGGCCGATTGTCCTGGCCGGCCGCGGAGCGGCGACGCCGAGCGCTCGGGCAGCCATCTGCCGGCTTGCCGAGCGACTCGGCGCGCCGGTCGCAACCACCTTACGAGGAAAGTCCCTATTTTTGGCGGACCCAGGGGCGCTGGGAGTATTCGGCACACTCTCCACCTCCGCGGCGCTGGACCAGATCGGCAAGAGCGATTGCGTCATCGCGTTCGGTGCGAGCCTGAATTCCTGGACCACGGATTCAGGGCCCTCCTGAACGGAAAGCGAGTCGTGCATTGCGATACCGATCCACAGGCGATCAGGCGACACATCGATGTCGATGCTGCTGTGCTGGGCGACGCTGCGACGATCGCGCACGCGATCATCGAGTATCTCGATGAGGCAGAGGTCCCTGCCCGCCGGTTTCGGGAAGACTGGATCGAGAAGTCTGCTGATCTCGAGGACTACGAGATCCCACCGTCTCCCGCTTCTCTCGAGGGGAATATCCCATTCCACGAGACCGTGCGAGCAATCGACCGATTGATACCCGAGGACCGAGTGGTCGTAGTCGATGCCGGTCGCTTCATGTTTGCAGGCTATAAGCTGCTCCATGTTTCTGACCCCCATTCACTGGTGCATACCTGCAACTTCGGTGCGATCGGCCTGGGCATGGGGAACGCGATTGGAGCCGCGCTCGCCGCGCAGGGCCGGCCCGTATTCCTCGTCTGTGGAGACGGCGGCTTCATGCTCGGTGGAATCACTGAATTCGTCAGCGCCGTACAAAACGGGATCGACTTGATTGTCATGGTCCTGAACGACTCGTCGTATGGTGCCGAGCACATTCAGTTTCGTAACCGGGACATGGATCCCTCCCGGACACTGTTCCGGTGGCCGGATCTCTCGGCGCTTGCAATTGCCCTCGGGGGCGAGGGAGTCACGATGCGAGTTCCGGACGATCTCACATCGGTGGAGAAAGCTATTGTCAACCGCACACGACCGCTCCTGATCGAGGTCAAGCTCGACCCCGACGACGTGCCGACCGAGTGATCGAAGCTATAAGCCGGTCGATGCTCGACTGGTGGGCGTCACCTACCGCAGTACCTGGAGCTGTTGGTGCATGAACGTCGACGAACTCGCCGCACTGCAGCTTCAACACCCCTACAGGAGAGAAATACCGATGAAGATCGTCTACACCACCGAAGCCCTCGTGACCGGAGAAGGCCGCAACGGCCATGCCCGCACGTCCGACGGCCGGCTCGACCTGAACCTTGCGATGCCTACCGAGATGGGTGGGTCCGGCGATGGCACCAACCCCGAGCAGTTGTTCGCCGCCGGATACGCGGCATGCTTCCACTCCGCACTCCAGCTGGTCGCCCGTGAGGCGAAGGCGAATGTCGCCGACTCGGCCGTCGGCGCCCGTGTCGGCATCGGCTCGACGGACGGCGGCGGATTCGGTCTCGCCGTCACCCTCGAGGTCTCCCTCCCCCACCTGCCCCGCGCCGAGGCACTCGAGCTGACCGAGAAGGCGCACCAGGTGTGCCCCTACTCCAACGCCACCCGCGGCAACATCGACGTCACCCTCGCGGTCACCGAAGACTGAGAAACCCCGACGGGCGTCGGCGTGGTCGACGTCGTTGCTCCCGCATCGGCACCCGCTCCCGATGCGGCAGCAACACAGGATCACACGACGATCATCGGCGACATCGTGTTCGATCTGGTGGCACCGCTGGGACTTTCGTGGCAGGAAGTCTGGGAGCTGCTCGCCCACCATTGTCGCCGGGGATTGGTCGCAACACTAAGTCGAGTCTCAAATTTCCAGGGTCGAATACCGTTATGGGTGTGGGTAGTTCGGCATATGCAGGTGTCGACGTCGGTCCAATGTAGCTGATGCGCAGTCATCGACGGGGCAGTCGAGGACATCTGCGCGTGAGAGAAGATTTGTCATGGCGCGGATCGCCGAGATCCGGGGCGCCGATCTGCTGAATTCGTTGCGGATCAGTATGATTGGCACCGTTCTGTACGTATGCCGGGTTGGTCATGGGCGTGGTTGTGGCGGCACGAGCGGATGCGAAGGCCCGCCGCCAAGTCGGGATCGCGAGCGTCTGACGCGGACCTGGGGCGAGGTCAGGGCGAGGTCAGATCGCCCCGAAGGGCGCGGCGCAGCGCCTGGATGCGTTGCGCCCATGCCTGACGGGTGCGCTCCGCCCCGGGAGCCAACTGGTCGAATCCGTGGTACGCGCCGGGGTGGACGTGCAGCTCCAGGGATACTCCTGCTGTCGCCAATGCATTTGCGAACCGCAGGTTTTCGGGGAGGAAGAGATCGAGCGAGCCGACGTCGAGGAAGGTCGGCGGCATGCCTGTCAGATCCGTCGCGCGCGCCGCGGCGGCGTCGGCGGGGACCTCGGTCCCTCCTGCCGTAACGCCGAGGATGTGACGCCACGCTTCGATGTTGTGTTCGCTGTCCCAGACGCCGAGCGCCGGCTGAGCGCCTTGCTCGCCGGTGCGGTCGTCGAGCATGGGCGCCGCCAATGCGAGGAGCGCGATGCGCGGGTCTCTGCGGTGGCGCCAACGCAGGGCGAGCGCCGCTGCGAGCCCTCCGCCGCCGCTGACGCCGTAGACGGCAACTCTGTCCGGGTCGATCCCCAGTGTGTGGCCCGATTCCATCAACCAGGTCAGTGCTGCCGTGCAATCGTCGATTGCGGCCGGGTAGGGGTACTCCGGGGCCAACCGGTAGTCGATGGAGACCGTGGTGGCCCCAGTGCCCGCGGCGAGTTGTGCCGCATATGCGTCCTCGGCCTCGATGCTGCCCATGACCATTCCTCCGCCATGGATGTAGAGCAGTCCGCCCTCGCAGCGGTCTTCGGTAGGTTGGTAGATCCGCGCCCGAACCGTCGAACCCGGCTCCAGAACGACGTCGCTCCGGACGACTCCAGGCTGCTCGGTAGGGGCCGTGACGCTCATGCCCAGCCGGTCGTACAGCCGACGCCTTTCTTTCAGGTCGGCGACGCTCAGGAAACCGCGTGGTCCGAGAGAATCACGCAGCGTCGCCAGCTGTCGACGCATCTGCGGGTCTATCCGGTGTGCCTCCGGAATGTCGGTGTCGCTGGGTGCCCTCATGTTTCAGCGCCGCGCCGCTTTTGCGGCAGACTTCGTGGCAGTCGCGCCGGCGGGCCCGCTACCGGGGGTGGCGGTGCCAGGCGAAACCAGCTTGGCGAGGTCGTTGACGCCGAGATCGTCTTGGATCTCCGCAGCGGTCCGCTGGCTCTGCTCGATCAGCTCGTCTTCCCGGTCGGTGTCGAGGCCTGCACTGAGCGCAGAAACGTGGATCGCAGCCACCATCGCCCCCGCAGCGTCGCGAACCGGAACAGCGATTCCAAAGATTCCCGGATAGCCCTCCTCTCGGCTGACAGACAGTCCACGCTGCCGGATCCGATCGAACTCGGCT
Source organism: Rhodococcus sp. NPDC127593 (assembly GCF_042671975.1). NCBI lineage: Bacteria > Bacillati > Actinomycetota > Actinomycetes > Mycobacteriales > Nocardiaceae > Rhodococcus > Rhodococcus sp. NPDC127593. Next base: position 51,882 of record NZ_JBHXWI010000042.1, read on the forward strand.
TCCAGCAATTCCGGTTCGGTGATCGTCGTGGATGTCAACCGACGTTGCGGACGCGCAAGCACCCGCGCGCGCAAGTCATCCTCATATGCGGCATACAGTTTTCCGACCGCGGTCGCATGCAGCGCCAGGGAATCGCCGATCCTGATGTTGACCGACACGGGCTGCGTCCCGCGAAAACGATCCACGTACACGATCCGATCGCCGACCCGTACCGCCAGGTACACGTCGTTGCCCAGCGTCTTGGCGAGACGTTCGAGATGCCGCCGCCCGAGCGTACGTACTTCGAGCGAATTCATTATCTTGATGCCGACTCGAACAGCTCTCGGTCCGACCGTGTAGCGGAGATCGTCTGTGGCCGCGATAATTTCGGCGGCGAGCATCGTCTGCAGCAGGTTGTGAGTGCTGCTGACCGGCGCACCGACCGCCTGGCTGATCTCGGTGAGCCGCAGCCCGTCAGGTGCATCGACGAGTGCGTCGAGGACATCGAATGTCCTCAAGAATCGATCCGGGTTCATACCTTGACCTCCTGATCTGTTGAGGCGATCGAGCCAGATGCGAGCAGCGCGTCGATCCTTGCTTCATCTATACCCGCTTCGCGGAGCACCTCCACCGAGTGCTGTCCCGGTTCCGCCACGCCGCGCCGCACCTGTGTGGGCGTGCGACTGAATCGGGGAGCCGGGGCAGGCTGAGTGATGTCGTCAACCTTGACAAATGCATTCCTCGACACGTTGTGACGATGACTGGGCGCTTCCAGCATGGACAGGACCGGAGTGACGCACGAGTCGGTGTCCTCCAGCAGCGCCGTCCACGCGTCGCGGGTCCGCGTCCGGAAGACCTCTGCGAACACTTCGCGTAGCGCCGGCCACTGACTACGGTCCCACTGATCGGGCAGATCGCGGCCATCGAGCCCAAGCGCCGAGAGTAGGTTCGCGTAGAACTTCGGTTCCATGGCGGCCACCGCGACATACTTGTCGTCGGATGTGGCGTACACGCTGTAGAAGTGGGCGCCGCCGTCGTTCATGTTCGACTCCCTGTCGTGGTCCCACATGCCACGCCCGGACAGCTCGTACATCATTGTCATCAGCAGCGCCGAGCCCTCGGCCATCGACGCATCCACCACCTGGCCCTGTCCCGAGTTCCTCGCTTCGAGCATCGCTGCGACCATGCCGAATGCGAGGAGCAGGCCGCCACCGCCGAAGTCGCCGATGAGGTTCAACGGCACCGTGGGCGCCTGATCTCGGCCGCCGATGTGGTGCAGCACGCCAGCGACCGCAATGTAGTTCAGGTCGTGACCGGCGCGCTGGGCCAGGTCGCCATCCTGGCCCCATCCGGTCATTCTCCCGAAGACCAGGCGCGGGTTTCGAGCCAGACACACCTCCGGCCCCAAGCCCAGGCGTTCCATGACTCCAGGCCGGTATCCCTCGATCAGTCCGTCCGCGTTCTTCAGCAGTTCGAGCACCGTATCGATCCCATCGGGGGACTTGAGGTCGACAGCCACCGAGCGGCGCCCCCGGCCGAGCCCCCCGGTGGTCATTCGGACCAAGTCGTCCGGTGTGCCGCCATCCGCGGAAGGTACCCGGTCGATGGTGATCACATCAGCTCCCAAGTCGCTCAGTAAGAGAGCGACGAAGGGCGTCGGTCCGATGCCTGCAAACTCGACCACACTGATCCCCGCCAACGGACCCATACTTGAACTCCCATCACTCAACTGTTCATTTTACTACATAAAAACGGATTCGAATTCGATATCTCGAAAGCATGGATCCTTGGGTCAATCTCGAAGCATGCTCACCGCGGCCCCATCCTGATCGCGCCGTCGAGCCGGATCACCTCACCATTGAGCATCGAATTCTCGATCACGTGCTGCACGAGACCTGCATACTCATCGGGTTTGCCGAGCCGACTCGGGTGTGGAACCTGCGCCCCCACCGAGGCGCGCACCTCATCCGCGACTCCCGCGAACATCGGAGTTTCGAACAAACCGGGGGCAATGGTGACGACGCGGATCTGGTGCCGGGCGAGCTCCCTCGCGGCCGGCAGCGTCATTCCTACGACTCCGCTCTTGGAGGCCGCGTAGGCCACTTGGCCAACCTGCCCCTCATATGCGGCGATCGAAGCAGTGCAGACCACCACGCCTCGGTCTCCGTCGGTCTGCGCATGCTCACTCATCGCGGAAGCAGCTTGCGCGATGAGGGCATAGGTTCCGCCGAGATTCACAGCCACCGTCTGGGCGAACAGCTCCCCCTTGTCGCTGCGCGGGCCCACAAGACTCCCGCTGGTCGCAATTCCAGCGGCGGCCACCGCGATCCGCAGCGGAGCAAGCTCCCGTGCCGTCTGCATGGCAGCGCCCACGTCGTCCCAATTCGTCACATCCCCGGGTACGAAAACGGCGGCGCCACCCAACTCTGCGGCGAGCGCCGCGCCTGCCTCCTCCGACCGGGGGAGGTCGAGTAGCACTACGCTCGCGCCGGCTCGGGCCAACCGGCGAGCGGCAGCCGCGCCCAGCCCCGACGCTCCCCCGCTGATCACTGCGGAGCAACCTGCAATCTTCATCTCATGTCTCCTGAGGCACGTTCGGTGGTTCGGAAGTCGCCCAGATCGGCTCGGCGGATCATGTCCCAGAAGTCGACCACCTTGAATGGGTTGTTGACCACGACGCGTCCCTTGGAGTTGCGGTAGTAGACGTCCATCCCGGGGTGGGACCACACCATCCGGGAGTGCGCGTCATCAACTTTGCGGTTGTAGTCGTCATAGACGTCCTGGCTGCACTCCACGGAGTCCAGGTCTTTGGTGATCATCTGATTCATCAGATCGACGATGTAATTCATCTGGAGCTCCATCATGGAGATGAGGCTTCCACCGTGTCCGAACTGGGTGTTGGGACCGTACAGGCAAAAAAAGTTGGGGAAGTCCGGAACCGCGACGCCGAGATAGGCACGCGCGTCGTCACCGTCCCAGGCCGCCTCGAGTGTGCGGCCGCTGCGGCCCGTGATCCGCATGGGAGCGAGGAATCTGACGACATCGAATCCCGTTGCGAACAACAGAACGTCGACTGGATGTGTGAGGCCGTCCGTGGTGAGGACGCACTGATCCTGGATCTCGGCGATCGGTGTCGTCTGCAAGTGGACGTCGTCGCGGGCCAGCGTGGCGAACCAGCGGTTGTCGAGCAGCATTCGCTTTCCGAAGGGCGGATAGGTCGGCAACACATCGCCGAGCATCTCCAACTGCCCGTCGAGCTCCTTGACCAGGTATCGGGTGAGGAAACGCCGGTGGCCGTCGTTCATCGCATTGATCGACCGATGCTGGTGCGGCCATTGAGCATCTCTCTGCAATCCGTCGTGGCCGCGGTCGTTGAAGATCCAGGTCAGCCGGAGCCGATACCACGACCGGTACAGCGGGACCTCAGCCATGAGGTAGCGGATCGGCTCTGGAACATCGACCTTGAATTTTTCGAACGGGGCGGCCCACTGTGGCGACCGCTGGAATACCGTGACCGACTCGGCGGCATCGGCGATCGCGGGAACCAGCTGCATCGCGCTCGCCCCGTTGCCGATCACTCCTACCCGCCGGCCTGCGACGTCCAGGTCCTCGGGCCACCGCGCGGTGTGGACCATGGGCCCGGTGAACGAATCGGTGCCCGGGATCGAGGGGATCTTCGGCTTGTTGAAGGCGCCGACTGCGCTGATCACGATCGCGGCAGTGGTGGTCGATCGGTGACCGTCCTGGTCGATCAGATCCAGTGTCCACCGCCGGGTGTCGTCATCCCAGGTGGCGCCCTCGACCTCGATGCCGAACCTGATGTTCGGGCGAATTCCGAACCGGTCGGCAATCTGTTGGAAGTAACCGTGCAACTCGTCCCGCGAGGCGAACCAGCGGGACCAGTCGTGCCGCGCGAACGAGAACGAGTACAGGTGACTCGGTGTGTCGACACCGCATCCCGGGTAGCGGTTCTCCAGCCATGTTCCGCCGACTTCGTCGTTCCGCTCGAGCACGGTGTAGGAAATGCCCATTTCGCCCAGCCGGTAGGCGGCGCAGAGGCCCGACGCGCCGGCGCCGATGACGATGGCGTCGAAGCCTGGCGGCGGGACCATCGGGGGAGCCTCGTTCGTCTCGCCTGCGCCGACCTGCAATTCGTGGTTGGCCATGTCGGCATACCTGTGGGGCACGTGCTCCCCGACCGAGACGCGCAACATCTCGATCAGCTGGTCGGGTGACAGTTGCGGAACCGCGAGGGAACCGCTTCTGCCCCAATTCAGGATCGCCTCTGCTGCTGCGTGTCGAATCTCGTCCTGGAGCGACTGTTCGAGCCCGGCTGTGTCGTTGTCGCTGAGCCCCCGTACAGGGGTAGGCAGGTAGGGTTCGGCCAACCAACGCTGCTCCCCTGTCATCTGGAACAGCACCATCAGCAAGGTCGGCACGTTGGCCACCGCCACAGCCTCGCGGATCTTTCGTTCGTCCAGCCGCGAGGTCTCCCCCTCGACGTCGGTGTTCGTCACTCTGTGTACTCCTTTGTGTTATTGGACGACGCCCACACTTCTTTGGCTTCGTCCAGCAAAGCGTTTCGAATGAGCTTCCCCGTCAAGGTTCGAGGTAACTCGTTATGCCTCATCACGATTCGGCCAGGAACTTTGTAGGAGGCGATGTGATGGCGGCAGTAGTCCACCAGCGCGGCCTCGTCTGTGACGGCTGAGCCGTCGACGCGGACGAACCCGATGGGGACCTGATCCTTGTCGCTGTCGTCGACCCCCACGACCGCCGCCTCCAAGACCTCGTCGTGAGTGAGCAAGAAGTCCTCCACCTCGAGCGGGGAGACGTTGATGCCACCGGTCCGGATCATCTCCGAGGCACGGCCGGCGAAGTGCAGCCTGCCGTCGTCGTCGAGTTGCCCGAGGTCACCGGTGCGGAAGGCGCCGTGTTCGGTGAACGCAACGGCGGACTCATCCGGCTGGTCGAGATAGCCGGATGAGACGAAGCCGGACACTGTGATCTCGCCGACCTTCCCGGCGGGCAGTTCGGCGCCGGTCTCCGGGTCGATGATCGAAACCAGGTTTCCCGTCAGCGGCGGGCCCTGGGTCGAGCACTTCATATCGAGTGGCCAGTCATGCGGTGTGACCGTGGCGCCGCCGTACATTTCCGTCGACCCGTATGCGTTGCAGATGTCGGTCACGCCGAGTTCCTCTGCGGCGGCACGGACATCGGCGTCCGGGCCGATTGTCATCCCCCGTTGCAGACTCGCGGTGCGGGCGCGGGAGAACTCGGGGTTCGCCAGCAGGCTACGGGTGATGGAGGGCAACGTGTAGATGGCAGTGCACTGGTGCCGCTCGATCTGCTCGAGGATCCCGCCCGCATCGAAGGTCTCCTGGAGGACGATCGTGCAACCGGTGACGAGGGCGACCATCAGTGCGTTGGCCCCGCCGTAACTCCAGAAGAGCGGGACGGGCACCACGATTCGGTCCTCGGGTGTGATCCCCATCCGCTCGGCGACCTCGCGGGCGTGGTCGATGGCATCGTGTTGTCCGAGCCGGACGGCTTTCGGCCTCGATGTCGAACCCGATGTGTAGAGAACCAGATCGGTGCCATCGGTGTCGGTCTCGACGTTGGGGACGGCGCTGCCGCGACGATGTTCGCCCAGGGCTCGGAACGCATACGCCCCCTCGGGGACCCGGTTTCCGATGATCACCACACCGCGCAGTGCGGGGTAGGTCGCGGAACGCCAACCTGGCCCGGCGGCACTCCACGCTTCGGGGACGAGCTCGCGGATCGTGGGCATCAGGTCGGTCGGGCCGAATCCATCTACTGTGATGAGCACCTCGCAGCGCGAGTGTGTGAGTAGGTGATCGAGATCCCACCGCCGCGACCAGGTCGCGAAGGCCGCCACGGTGGCTCCGACCGTTATCGCGGCATAGGTAGCGACGAGCCACTCCCTGCGGTTCGTGCACAGCAGACCGACCCGGGTTCCCGGGCCGACTCCGATCGCGCGCAGCCCAGCCGCAGTCGCCGCCACGGACTCCGCGAGTTGACTGTGGCTGAGCTCTCCCTGCTCGTCGATGACGGCGGGCTGGGAGCGGCGTTGCCGTGAGGTGTCCTGAATGATCTCGGAAATCGACGCGGGCAACGGAGTGTCTGGGGCGTTCATCGGTTCCTCCTGCGTGCAGCGCGACGGCGCGCGGCCACTGCGGCCGCATGCACCGTCTCCACCAGAGACGGATGTGGGTGGATGGTGGCCACCAAATCTTCGGCGCGGCAGGAAGTCTCGACTGCGACTGCGGCCTGGGCGATGAGATCACACGCGCTGGGGCCGACCATGTGTACCCCGAGCACCACGTCGGTCTCCGCGTCGACGACGATCTTCACCATCCCGTCGGCCTCGCCGAGCACCACAGCCCGCCCGGAGGTGGCGAACGAGCTACGGCCCACTACTACCTCGTACCCTTGCTCCTCGGCCTGCTCCGCCGTCAGCCCCACGGCCGCGATTTCAGGGTCGGTGAACGCGATGAGCGGCACCTGCGCGTCGAAGGCGCTCGGCAGCCCGGAGATCGCCTCGGCGGCCACGACTCCCTCGGCCATCGCCTTGTGGGCGAGCGCGGGTCCTGTGGTGATGTCCCCGATGGCGAATACGTGGGGCAGCGCGGTCCTGCACTGCGCGTCCACGGGGATGTGTCCGGTCTCAGTCACTGTGAGTCCCAGCCTGTCGAGCTGCAGGTCGCCGGTGACCGGGCCGCGGCCCACGGCGACCAGGATCGCGTGCGCGGGCACCTGGTCGTCTGTGCCGTCCCTGCGGACCAGCAAGTTGTCGGCCTGGACTCCGACGGCGGTCGTGCCGAGGCGGATGTCGATCCCCAGCTCGCCCGCGCGCTCGGTGACCACCTGCACCAGGTCGGGGTCGAATCCCGCGAGCAACCTGTCGGTGGCCTCGACAACGGTGACACGAGTGCCGAAATGGGCGAACGCCATGCCCAGTTCCATCCCGACGTAGCCGCCTCCCACAACTACGAGCGAGGGCGGCACCTCGTCGAAGGCGAGCACTCCCGTCGAGTCGAACACCCGGATCCCATCGACGGGCAGAGCCGCGAGCTCCACCGGTTGGGAGCCGGTGGCCAGGATCGCCTGCTCGAACCGAAAGTGCTGGACGTGATCACCGCTCTCGACCGAGATCCGGTGCTCATCGAGAAAGAACGCGGTGCCGGACACCACCCGCACCCGGCCCAGAGTGGCGCTGACGCCCCCGACCAGCCGGTCGACGACCTGCTTTCGCCAGGCCTGCAGACCGGAAAGGTCGATTCTGGACTGCAGCTGTGGTCCCTGGACGGGAAGTCGTGCGCTACGAGCAAGGTCGTGCGCGGCGGTCGTGAAGACCTTCGAGGGGATGCATCCGACATTCAGACACACCCCACCGAGATCGCTCCGTTCGACGAGCAGAACCTCTTTGCCCAGCTCCGCGGCCCGGGCGGCGGCCGTGTAGCCTCCGGGGCCACCACCCACCACCAGCACCTCGACCGGCTCGGCCATCTCTCCTACAACCATGTCATCCTTCCTCGACGAGAAGCTGCACCGGCGCCTCTAACAGCGTGATCAGTGCCTGGCAGAAGCCGATCACGACGTCGCCGTCGACCAGCCTGTGGTCGGCGGAGTACGAGATCGGCAGCAACGTACGTGCGACAATTTCGCCGTCACGGACGACGGCCTGCGGGGTAGCGCGCCCGAAGCCCAGGATGCCGCCCTCGGGTGCGCGGATGATGGGCGTACCGAAGTTCCCGCCGAGCGGCCCGTGATTGCTGATGGTGAACGTGCCCTCCTGCATCTGCTCGATCGCCACCGTTCGGGTCCGTGCTGCGGCGGTGAGGGCCTCCACCTCGCGCGCGATGGCCAGCAGCGGCTTCCGATCGGCATCCTTGACCACCGGAATGACCAGGCCGTCAGGGGTATTGACGGCAAATCCGACATTTCGCCGTGCCCGCACGATGATTTCCTGGGCTGCGTCATCGAAACTGGCGTTGGCCATGGGGAACTGGGCCAGCGCGAGCGCCGTGGCCTTCACCAGGAACGGGGTCAGGGTGAGGCCGATTCCCTTGGCCTCGGCTCTGGGCAGCAGCGTCTTGCGCAGGGCGAGTAGATCCCCCACGTCCGCGTGGTGCATCGCGACAGTGTGCGGGATGTCGCGGAGTGCACGGACCATCGCCTCCGCGGTACGCCGGCGCAACCCCCGGACCGGTATTCGCTGGTCTTCTGTGAGACCGGCCGGCTGGTGGGTCCCGGACTCCGGAATCGAACGCTCTGTGGCTGCCGCAGTCGCCGCCCCCGCGGGGCCGGCCTCCTCCTGCGATGCTCCGTGAGCGGCAGCGCGAACGTCGTCGTCATTGATGCGTCCTCCGGGCCCTGTGCCCACCAGACCCTCGAGGCTCACACCGACCTCCCTGGCGAGCCGCCGGGTCGACGGTGTTGCCAGTGGCCGCTTCTGCGCACCGGATCCGTTTGCACTCTGGGGAGTGTGATTGGCCGAGCCGGCCGGCGGCGCGCCTGCCTCGCCGTCAATGGACTGCGCCGGCTCGGCCGGCGTGGGGGCCGAGCCATCGGCGATCACGATGAGACGTTCTCCGACCCGGACCATGGCGCCCTCTGGTGCACAGAGCTCGGCGACCTGGCCGGTCGCCGGGGAAGGCATTTCTACCAGCGCCTTATCGGTTTCGATCTCGGCGACGGGCTGGTCCTCGACGACCTGATCTCCCGGGCCGACGAGCCATCGGACTATTTCCGCCTCTGCGATGCCTTCGCCGATATCGGGCAAGTGAAAGGTATAAGACATGTATCGATCCTCAGAAGTCGACGGCAGCGCGGATCGCGCGCAAGATTCGCCTCGCGTCGGGGATGTAGTGATCCTCGAGCTGGGGCATGGGAAACGGGATGTCATATCCGCCGACGCGGGTGACCGGGGCTTCGAGGTGCAGAAAAGCCTCTTCGGCGACGGTAGCGGCGACCTCGCCAGCAAACCCGCCGGTGTAGGGAGCCTCCTGAACAACGATTGCTCGGCCGGTGCGCGCCACAGCCTCACGTATGGTGTCGCAATCGAGCGGGACAAGTGAGCGCAGGTCGATGACTTGCACATCGATACCCTGCTCAGCGGCAGCAGTCGCGGCCTCCATTGCGACCTGGACCATCGCGCTCCACGCGATGACGGTGACATCGGTCCCCTCACGCGCGATGCGCGCCTTACCGAACGGGACGAGGTGGTCACCGTCGGGAACGTCGTCCCGCACAAGCCGGTAGCCACGGAGCGGCTCGAGGACAAAGATCGGATCCGGATCCCGAATTGCTGTGGCCAGCAACCCCTTCATGTCCGCTGCCGTCGCGGGGGCAACCAGCCGCATCCCGGGGTTGTGGGCGAAGAGCGCTTCGAAGGCGTCGGAATGCAGTTCTGGGGTGCGTACGCCACCTCCGAAGGGCGCGCGAATGGTCACCGGCATTGTCAGAGCACCGTTTGTGCGATAGCGCATCCGGGCGAGCTGATTGCCTAGCTGATGGAACCCCTGCTGAGTGAAGCCGAGAAACTGCATTTCGACGACGGGCACCAGGCCAGAGCCGGCGAGCCCGACGGCGGCCCCGATTATCCCCGCCTCACTGGTCGGCATGTCGAAGACGCGGTCCGCCCCGAACTCCGTCTGCAACCGGTCCGTCGCCCGGAAGACGCCGCCCGACTTCCCGACATCCTCGCCGAGCAGGACAACCCGTTCGTCGCGGCGCATCTCTGCCTCGAGCGTGCTGCGCACCGCTTCCACCATGTTCATGCCAGTCATCGGTTCTCCTCGATACTCGTACGCAGTTCCTCCTGCTGGCGACGTAGTCGCATATCGGGCTCTGCGTAGAGGTGCTGCAGCATCTGCCCGGGGTCGGGCGGCGGCGTGGCATCGAACTCGGCAACTGCCGTGGCAATCTGGTCGTCGCACCAGGCGATCGTGTCGGCGTCAGCGGTGTCGTCCCACTGTCCGAGGCCGACGAGGTAGGCCCGGAACCGGTGGATCGGATCAACCTCAGCTGCCCGCTCGTCGAAGTCGGCGGGTCGGTAGCGCTTGGGGTCGTCGGCTGTCGAATGGGCGCCGAGCCGATGGCATCGCGCCTCGATCAGTGTCGGGCCGTCGCCGGCCTCGGCACGGGCCCGCGCATCCGCGACGGCCGTGTAGACCGCGAGCACATCATTACCGTCGACTGCGATCCCTGGGAATCCGTAACCTGCTGCGCGCGACGCCACGGACTCTGCGGCCGACTGCTCATGCCACGGGATCGAGATGGCCCAGCCATTGTTCTGGCACACCATGACGAGCGGCGTGCGTTTGACGCCTGCGATATTGCACGCTTCGTGAAAGTCGCCCTCATTGGAGGCGCCGTCGCCGAACTGGGTCAGTACCACGCCCGGCTTGCCCTGCAGTCGCATTCCCCATGCGAGCCCGACCGCATGAGGCAGGTGCGCGCCAAGCGCGACCTGCTGCGGCCACAACCGGCCGTGGGACGGCAGGGCCGAGCCTGCGGGGTGCCCCATCCGCTGCAGAAGGTAGGTAGATAGCGGCAACCCCCAGTGCAGCATCGTGAGTTGTTCACGGTACTGGGGCACGAAGTGGTCTACTTCGGCATCCATCGCGTATGCCGTGCCGACCGCGGCGGCCTCCTGCCCGGACAAGGGTGGGTAGGTACCGAGTTTCCCCCTGCGCTGCAAGGAAATTGCCTTTTGGTCCAGGCGGCGTCCAAGCATCATCAGGCGCAGCATCGCACGCAGGCGCTCCGGCTCGATCTGCGGCGGCTCACCGACCAGCATTCCGTTCTCGTCGAGTATCCGCACAGGCGTCAGCACGTGCGCTGACGCCGTGGCATTCGACGTGTTTGTACCGTTCATGACGTCCTTTTCTGCCGTCGGGGGAAGGGTGTCCGCGATGGCGGTCAGCACTCGCCCCATCCGCGTCCTGGTCGGCCGCGTCTTGCCGGCGGCACTGCTCCCCTCCGAAAGCAGACCGCGGCGATGATCTTCGCAAATTCGAAATCGAATTCCTAACATCGAAAAGTGTCGTCGCTCAGGTACGCCATGTCAACCCTCATTTCTTTCGCAGCACCCCCACATCGGCCCCATGTGGCACCACATGCCAGCGAGCCGGAGGCCCGTGGACCTCCGGCTTACCGACTAGCTATCGACCCAGCGCGCCTGCATGATTCGGCCCGAACAGCAAGGGGCCATATGCATCCCGGTGCCTCCACGAACAGCAAGGAGACCGAACCCGGTGAGGTAAAGGCATGAACGTGTGTACATGCCGATAAGGCTCGCGATTGCGCGGCGAGTGTGACGGCGGTGATCTACGTGCTTCACTACCTGCATTTCCTACGCAGGTATGCCCCCCCCGTGGGCCCAGCGAAGCATGCCCTGGGTTCAGCCTGGCCCCGCACGCACGAACCTATTTCCCTGCCAGCGCTTCGATCGCGCCGTCGTAGCAGCGGCGTGCTGCCTCGGCTGGTTCGATTCGGGCAAGTTCGTCCGAAATCACCTCGACAGACACCGGCGCGGTCACACCGCCCTCGGTCACGGCGTCGACGAAACCGTCGAGGTCGAAGTCACCGGTGCCCGGCACCGCCCGATGGTGAAGGGTCTCCACCAAGAAGTCAGGATCGGCGGGATCCTTTGGACCGTCGTTGATCTGGATCATCGTGACTCGTCGAGACGGAATCGACCGCAGCATCTCCAGGTCGTTGGCTCCGCGCGTGTGGTGCCACGAATCGACGCAGAGGCCGGCATTGTCCCGGCCGGACTGCTCGATGATCGCGAGAGCCGTGCCCGCGTCCGGAATATTGGTCGTGGGCACGAACTCGAGAGCGATCTGCAGCCCGACGTCGGCTGCACGGTCGCAGAGCGATGCGAATCGCTCCACGACGTCGGGCTCGAGATCCGTTCGGTCGAATGCCCCGACAGCTTGCAAGTGCCGTGCGCCGAAAAGTTCGGCCATGGCCCAAAACTCGTTCAGGTCGTCCGGGGTGGTGTACACGAGCCCACCGCCAAAGGGCACGCCGGTCTCGGCGGTGGGAACGGCAAACCCGAATACTGCTTCGAGTTCGACGATCTCCAGGCCGTTGTCGACCACGACGGCCTGGATCTCCTTCGGGCTCATCTCCTCTGCGACGACCCGACGGTACGTGTCCAGGCTGATGCCCAGCGCATCGAAACCGGCGGCCGCCGCCACCTCGACGCGTTCTCGAAAGCTGGCCGTCGTCACAGTGGTCATGTTGGCCAGCACCACATACTGCTGGCGACCATTCACCTCGATCATTCCCGTACCCGCTACCGAAGAACCGGTTCGGGGGCGCCGGCCGCGGACCCGCTGATCGACCATTTCTCGACGTCACCGCTTCGAGAGAGCGGTGGTTCCTTGTGCCAGACGCCATCCTTCATGATGCCGGTGAAGGTCGACTGATTCTGCAGGATCGCGATGTCCTCCAATGGGTCACCGTCGAGAACCAGCAGGTCAGCGAGGTAACCGGCCTTGATGCAACCCAAATCGTCTGGTTGGAGCATGAGCTCGCCACCGAGGCGGGTCGCGGACTCGATGGCCTCCATCGGGCTGAACTCCAGGAAGTTGACGAAATGCTCCAGGTCCCGGGCATTGTTGCCCATCGGGTTCCAGGGCACGAAGTAGTCGCCGCCGGGCAACACTCGAACTCCACGCTTCTTGAGCTCGATCATGTTCGCGATCAGGCTCTCCAGCTGTTCGTCGAGACCCATCGAAGCAGTGACTTCCGGGGTCAGCCCCCAGTCGCCGGCCTCGTACCTCGACGTGTGGAGGAAGCCGAAGGCCGGGGCCACGAAGTGTTTGTCCTTGTTCTCGGCCACCAGGTCGAGACCTTCCTCGTCGGTGAAATCGGCATGGAAGATGATCTCGATGCCGTGGCGGACGCACATCTTCACCGATTCCGCGCTTCGGGCGTGTGCCGCCACGCGTTTTCCGCGAGCATGGGCCACCTGGCACGTGGCGGCGACCTCCTCGTCGGTCATGGTGGTCATGCGGCCTTTGGCGTATGGAATGAACTCGTCACCAGAGATGTCGAGCTTCATATGGTCGACGCCTTCACGCATGTACCACCGCGTCGTCTGGCGGAATTGATCCACGCCATCGCAGACATGCTCGACGGATTGCCGATGCATGTGCGGCAGCCGGACATCGCCGACTCCTCCGGTGACGGTCAGCTCGGGGGATGCGACCAGCATGCGCGGTCCGATCAGGTTGCCCGCGTTGATTTCGTTCCGGACCACCAGGTCCAGTCGCGGCTTCGCCGATGCGGCGCACAGAATGCTGGTGAACCCCTGATCCAGCATCAGCCGTGCGTTGCGAGCAGTGAGCAACGTGTGCTCCTCGACCGGCAGATCGCCCATTTTGGCAAGGTCGATCTCGGGAAGGAAGCTCGGATGCGAGTGAGCATCGATCAGTCCCGGCATGACCGTCGCGCCGCCGACGTCGATGACTGTGGCGTCGGGGCCCTGCCCGTTCCCGGTCCCCTCGGCAGCGACACTGACGATCCGCTGCCCTTCGATCACGATTTCGGCGAGATACGGCTCTGCCCCCGTCCCATCGATCAGCCGTGCGTTGCGAAGCTTGATCGTCACTTTTTTCTCCTTCTCAGCCTCGAGGAATCCAGGATTGGTGAAGCGCAGCGGCGAGACCCGAACAGGATCGTCCGTTCCAGTTCCGGCGGCATAGGGCGCCGGACGAGCGTCGCCCTCTGTGAGCGGAATACGACGCTGTGCGTACTTCCTAAATTCGGAACCATTTTCCTAGTTGTGAAATGTGTCACCGGACCGCGGCCTTGTCAAGAGAAATCCCGTATCAGTCGGGGGCGGTCATGATGAGGCAAGTCGGCAGACTTGACACCGGCACTGTCCGCCTCGCGCGGCGCTGCCGTCGTGAGGTGAACCGCTGGCTGTGCTCGCATGCGATTAACCTCTCCCGCTTCGCATGTCGCGCCGTCGCGCCGCCGTCGCCCCGGCGGGGCAATTCACGAACACGTGGCGCCAGACGGCCCTGGGCAGTCCGAAGACACCCACCTCCCCGCACCCTTGACGTCGCCACGCGCGGATCGCTAGCATTCGAATACAGGAAAATCATTTCGAAAAACCGAGAGCTTGAGGGTTGCCGGCTCACCGTCGCGAGCTCGCTGAGCAGAACCCCATGAGGAGATAGATCGCAATGTGCCATCACGACTCGAAGAACCATGGCTGACCCACCCGCAGCGGCGAGCCTGCCTGCGCTACTCGCAGCATGCGCTACCGAATCGCCCCAAGCGGAGGCGCTGGTGGTCGACGTCGTGACCGGAAAACTGGTGCGTCGAGGTCTACGCGAACAGGCGGCGGCACTGGTGGAAGCACAACTGATACAGGATCGGAGTTGCGCATGAGCAACAACTGGGGACGATGGGGCGCCGACGACGAAGCCGGTGCACTCAACCTTGTCACAACCGGCGTGACGCGCAGAGCCGCGGGCTTGGTCGCCACCGGACAGACGCTTTCACTGGCCCAACCTCTCGGCCCGAAGACACCTGCGCCCGGCCACCGGCAGCAGCCGTCGCGGTTCATGAACCGCGACGCCGGCGATTACGCGCTCGGCGCACGCACGCCGGGAGGATTCAAATTCGCGGAGGACACAGTGCAATTCGCGACGCACAGTGGTACTCACGTCGACGCACTGTCCCATGCGTGGTCGGGGGACGAACTCTACAATGGGCATTCGTCTGCCCTCATCAGAAGTACGCAGGGCGCACAGCGCTGCGGCGCCGAGAAGCTCGCACCTGTCGCCACCCGTGGCATTCTCGTCGACTTGGTACGCGCATCCGGTGAGCCGCTCGCCGCGCAGACCGCGGTCGGCCCGGAAGACCTCGAGCGTGGCATTTCGGAAGCCGGCGTGTCGGTTGAGCCGGGAGACGCTGTATTGATCCGGACCGGGTGGTGGGAATCGAAGGGATCGAGCGTCTCCTACTTCGCGGACGAACCCGGCATCACCGAAGAGGCCGCCCGCTGGCTCGCAAGCCGTGACGTGGCGTTGGTCGGTGCGGACAATTACGCGGTCGAACAGCAATCGGCTGAACCCGGCTTTCCGGCACATCTGGTGCTCCTCCACCAGTTCGGCGTGCCGCTGATCGAGAACCTGGATCTCGCGGAACTCGGGGAGGCGCTGTCCGTCCTCGACCGTTCGACGTTCTTCCTATTGTTCGCTCCGATCCCCCTCGTCGGCTCGACCGGAACTCCGGTGACGCCCGTGGCGGTCCTGTGAACAGCAACTGGCCTGCCGATCTTGTGCGGCCCGGAGACCTGGTTGTGGTGGCGCAAGGCGTCGGGGAGCCGACGCCACTGCTCAATCAGCTTCTCGCGGCCTGCCCACGCGACGTCGAGATCTTCGTCGGACTCAGCCACAGTGATGCACTCATAGGATCTGCGCCGCAGCGTCCGCTGGTGTCCTTCGGCGCAATGGGGCCGCTCGGCAAGCTCGCGGCCACCGGCCATGCCGAGGTAATCCCCTGCAATTTCGACGACCTGCCACGCCTCTTGCCTTTGCGTGCCCACAGCAACCTCGTTCTCCTGATGCAGGTGTCCCCTGCTGATTCGCATGGATGCTACGGCTTGGGAATGGCGATGGATTACACCTACGAACTGATCGCGGAAGCACGGACCGTGGTGGCCGAGGTCAATGCCGCGATGCCGACCACTTCCGCGCCTACACTTCCGGCCTCCACGTTCGATGCCGTTATCCACACGTCCCGGCCTCTTCCCATTGTGCCCACACCAGCAGTAAATGAAGATCACCACGGAATCGCCAGGCATATCCTGCCGCTGATCCCTGACGGCGGGACCATCCAACTCGGCATCGGCGCGGTCCCCTCAGCCATCGGGAAGGCGCTGACCGCACGCCGCGGATTGCGTGTTCGATCGACCCTCGCCGGCGATTGGCTGCTGGATCTGCATCGCGCTGGATCACTCTGCGAAGAGCCCGGTTCGGTCATCATCAGCGAGGCCGCGGGCTCCGAGGAACTGTACGAGCACATCGCCGCGTCGACAGCGTGGGTACGGCCGGTCGCCGAGGTAATCGGTCCGGCAGCCGCAGCGTCGATCCCGCGACTGTTCGCAGTGAACTCGGCACTGCAGGTGGACCTCACCGGTCAAGTCAATGCCGAAGAGATCGACAGCAGATATTTGGGAGCCACCGGCGGGCAAGCAGAATTCCTGCGGGCCGCTCAGCGCTCGCCCGGCGGGGCCTCGATCGTCGCGCTCGCTGCGACGGCAAACGGCGGTCGAACCTCCCGGATCGTTCGACAGTTGCAGCCCCCGACCGTCACGACGCCGCGAACGAGCATCGACTTTGTGGCCACCGAGTTCGGCGTCGTCGATCTCAGAGGACGGACTCTGCGCGAACGCGCCGAGGCGATGATCGCGATAGCGGCGCCTCAGCACCGATCGAGCCTTCACGAACAGAACGGACACCAACGATGACAGCACCATCCGAGATTGACGACCGTCTCACCAGATTCCTGTCCGACCAACTGGATGGGGTCGGTGCTCGAGTAGTAGGCCTGAACCGCATCGGTGTCGGTAGGTCCCGGGACAATTGGGTGTTCGACCTGGTGACCGACCGCAATGGCACCGAGCATTGCGAGCCGTTGATCCTGCGCAGCGACCCGGACGGAGGCTTGGTCGACACAGACCGCAACGTGGAGTTCGCGTTGCTCGGCATACTGGAGAACAGCGATCTGCCAACCCCGGCTGCCCGCTGGCTCGACGCCGACGGGCGATGGCTCGGCCGGCCCTCGCTCATCATGCAGCGGTGCCCAGGGGACTGCGATTACCGGGTGCTGTCGGACTCGCAACGCTCGATCACTCAGCGGCGGGCGCTTGCCGAAAGCTTCTGCGAACTAATGGCGCAAGTCCACAGCACCGACTGGCAGGCACTCGGATTGTCGGCTGTACTCGATGGTTCCGGCCAGCTCGGTGCGCCCGCCGAACTCGACGCCTGGGAGAAGGTTCTGCGTCAAAACCAGCTGGAGCCTTTGCCCGAGTTGGATTTTGCGATTGCCGGACTACGAGCGTCAGCACCCGAACCGGCTCGCATCGTCCTGGTCCACGCCGATTTCAAACCCGGCAACATTCTGTTGGACGGTGATCGGATTACCGCACTGCTCGATTGGGAGTTGGCTCATCTCGGCGACCCGCTCGAGGACCTCGGCTGGGTGACGCAGCCGCTGCGCAGGGTGGAGCACCTGATCGACGGAGCGTGGGATGCCGACGACCTGATCGCGCATTACGAGCGAGCCACAGGATTCGTGGTCGACCACAGCAGCCTTCAGTGGTGGCAGACCTTCTCGACCTTCAAGACCGCGGTGATGCAGGTCAGCGGTCTGCGATCGTTTCTCGATGGCCGTAGTGACGAGCCATTTCGCCCCACCCGCCGGGTGCTTTCGACATTGCTCGATTTCGTAGTCAAGGAGGATTTCCGATGAGACCGACCATTCACGAGCAATTGTCCGGAGTTGATCGGCTTCTCGATCTCGCTGACGAATCCCATTCGCTTCCGGCCGAGACGTCCGAACTGCTGAGCAACGCCCGCCGACTGATCAAGCGGATTGCCACATCGTGGGACACAGCATTGCCCTTCCTCCTGGACGACAACGCTCGGCTCACCGAACTCCTGGACGCCGGGGTCGAGGCGCAGGCACCTGTCCCGACCGACCTCACAGCCGTCGCCGCGCGAAACGAGGAGCTACGAGGATCGTTGGCTCAGCTCATCTCCACCATTCCCAGAAACCCCGAGTGTCGACAGCGTCGGGCCGAGATCGGACGTTACCTGCAGTGGCGGGTTGCTACCGATCCCACCTGACAGCCAGCAAGGAGAACAAACGTGAACGCACTATCACCAGAATCGATCTCCGGCGACAAGCACTTGGCCGAACAGTTTCCGCTGTCACCGATAGATGACTATTTCGTCCACCAAACCCCGGATCCCGTGCGGGTCATGTGGACAGGGGATCCCCGGGCGTATGAGCGCCACTGGGTGGTGATCCACGACGACACCGGCGAGTTACTGATCGCCACGGGCGGCAGCCTCTATCCGAACCTCGACCGGGCCGAGGCCTACGCGATCGTCAACTCGAAAGGTCGACATACCACTGTCCGGAGTTTCCGCTCGATCGGCGCGGATCGCACCGACCTGCGTGTGGGACCGATCGTGCCCACGATTGTTCGCGGTCTGCGGGAGTGGCGATACGTCCTCGAGCCGAACGAGTGGGGGGTCAGCTACGATTTGACGTTCCACGACACCACTCGGCAGGTCTTTCGCGAGCCGTTGTCGGACTCTGCGCACGGCTTTCCGACTGGCCGCCGCAACGATGTCACCAGCGGATTCGAATGCTTCGGATCGGTGACCGGATGGGTCGAGATCGACGGCGAACGAACCACTTTGGGTCCGAATGCTGCGGGCACGAGGGATCGCCACTGGGGCACCGGCCGCGGCGTCGGGGGACCGGAGTTGTCCCTGGGAGGCCGCCTGCACGTAGGGACCAACGGCAACGCCTTCGTGGCATTTCCGGACTGGGCGCTATGGGGGGACCGACTGTTCTACCCGTTCGGCGACTCGACATCGGGTTCGACACGAGTTTTCAAGCCCACCCGCCGGCTCCGGTTCGAGCCGGACACGGACATCTTCGTCGAAGCCATCGTCGACTACGAGTTCGATGACGGCAAGCAAGTCCAACTCCACTACGAGCGGGTAGGTCAGCAGACGGCCTATCTTCGATGCGGAATGTACGGCGGCACGCCGGATCGCGATATCCACCAAGGCGGTTATGACGGCCCCGACCTGACCGAGGGTGAAACGTATGATCTGAGCCGACCGGAGACCCGGATCGGCATCCGCGGCCTCAACGAGCATCTCTGCCGTGTCACACGTGATGACGGCCAGACCGCTCTCGGGATATACCAGACTATCGACCCCGTGGCCTATGAAGTGTGCATGTCGGGCAGGAAGGGCTGGAACCTCCTCGTCTGAGATGCGCTCCGGTGCGCCCCACCCTGCCTTCACCTTCGAGTGCAGGGTCGGGCGTCCTGGTGGGCAAATGTCGCAATACGACTCCCCTGCAACGGTTTCGGTGCTCGGAGCTGCGCCATTCCGACTGCGCGGCCACGGCTTTCGCGGCCAGGTCAAGAGCTGTGCTGCGCACGTCCTGCGCTGCATCAGGCAGGGACGGTAGGGGCTCGGACGGCCGAAACTTCTCGAAACTCTTGACTTCAGCCATCCGGCGCGACATTCTGATAATCGAAATGCGTTTCGAGTCTATGAACTTTGAATCTCCCATGGCCGTGGCGAACCAATCCAAATTTGGTCGAAGACCATGAGATTGACCAGTTCCGACGCAGCATTGAGCGGTTTCGACCAGTCGCATTCCTCAGTTGCCGGCATTTCTTGCGACGAGAATCTTCCTGAAGGGGCAAATTGTGGTGATTTTACGAGGTGCGCGTCGAGGCGCGTGTGTACTGTCCGCAGCGTTGCTGGCGTCAGTCGGTTTGGTCGCCTGCAGTTCAACGGGTTCCGGCGCATCAGGAGATGCGATCAGAGTTGGCGTGACAACGTCGCTTACCGGATCGTTTGGTACCTACGGAAACATGATCAAGGACGGGTTGGAGGCCGGCCTGTACTGCAGTACCGACGGAACCAACGAAGTTGACGGCAAGCCGATCGAATTCGTCTACGCCGATGACGGCGGCGATCCAGAGCAGACACTCGCTGCGGCCACCAGGATGGTTGGTGACGGGATAAACATCCTCACAGGCACCACATCGTCCGCCGCCGCGCTCCAACTCGGGCACTTCGCCGAGCAACAGAATCTCCTGTACATCTCCGGTGCCGCGGGAATCGATGACGTCACCGGTCTGAACGCCAACACTTTCCGTGCCTCGCGACAGGCGTATCAGGAAGCGGCTGCCCTGAGCAGCGTGCTCGAGAAGAACAATAACAAGACGGTAGTGCTTGCCCAGGACTACGCATTCGGACAGAAGTACGCCTCTACGATCACCGGCATCCTCGAATCGAGCGGATCTGAAGTAGAAGAAGTGCTTGTGCCTTTGGACACGAATGAGTTCACTCCCTACGCGCGGCGAATCAGCGAGTTGAAGCCCGATCTACTGATTGTTGTGTATTACGGCGATGGGGCTCCGTCCATGTGGCAAGCGATGTCGCAACAAGGGATCTTGGACACGACCACGGTGGCGAGCGTGCTGGTCGAGAAGCCACACTGGTCCATCTACGGTGATGCCGCCGAGAAGATCAACTTCGTGACGCACTATTACCCCGGCGCACCAGGTGGCGAAATGAACGAATGCCTGACCGAGCGCGTACCTGATGCGGACCTGTCCACCCACGACGGCTTCGTGGCTGCTCAGCAGATCGTGCACGCAATCTCCACTGCGGGCCCCGACGACGTCGAAGGCATGATCGAGGCACTCGAGGGGTGGTCATTCGAGGCACCGAAAGGACCTATGACAATCCGCTCAGGTGACCACGCCCTACTTCAGGATATGTACATTGTCTCGCTCAGTGACAGCGATGGCGAATTGGCCGCCCACACCGTCGGAAACGTCGGTAGCGAGGCAGCGAAACCATGAAGAATACCGCAGCGCCGGCCCGAAGGGGGCCGGCATCACAGGCACTGGGTCCGGCGATGGAGTATGTGCTCGAGACAGTTGATCTCTCGTGGAGTGTAGGTGGATTCGCCATCGTCAGTGATGTCGGACTCAGTGTTCGGCGTGGCGAGTTTCTCACCGTTATCGGGCCGAACGGGGCCGGCAAGAGCACGTTGATGAATCTCCTGTCAGGGGTATATCGCCCCTCATCGGGTTCAGTCCACTTCGATGGTCAGGACATCACCAAGATGGGAGCCGCACATCGTGTCCGGCGCGGCTTGGGACGGACGTTCCAGACATCGAGCCTGTTTGCTGGATTGACGGTCCTCGAGAACGCACGGTTGGCGGCCCAGGCTGCGCTGGGTGGGAGCATGAACCTTTGGGGCAGGCCATCGGCCCACGATCGAGCCACTGAGCGTGCGCGAGAGCACCTCGAAGAGGTCGGCCTGCACGACATGGGCGCAAACATCGTTTCCGACCTACCGTACGGAGACAAGCGGAAGCTCGAGATAGCCCTCGCGTTGTGCGCGCGCCCGCGCGTATTGCTCTTGGACGAACCGACGGCCGGCGTCTCCGCCGAGGATGTCCACGCGCTGATCGACGTCGTACGGGCGGTGCACGACTCGGGCCGTACGGTGGTAATGGTCGAGCATCGAATGGATCTGGTTCTCGACGCGTCAGATCGTATTGCCGTCATGCAAGACGGCGGTCTTCTCCTGTGCGATGAGCCGAACGCAGTGATGTCCGATCCGCGGGTCCAAGCCGCCTACCTCGGGCCGGAGTTCTGATGTCCGCCGGCGACGCGGCCCTGTCCGTGCGAGACCTTCAGGTGCACCGCGGCGAAGCACATGTGCTGGAGGGCGTGTCATTCGAGGTACGTCCACGTCGTGTCACCGCACTGCTCGGTCGCAACGGTGCGGGGAAGACGACAACTTTGATGACAATTCTCGGTTTGCTCGAGGGCAGCGGCAGCATCAGGCTCTACGGCGAAGAGACCTTGGGCGTGCCGACCCACCACCTGGTCCGCCGAGGTATCGGATACGTGCCCGAGGACCGCGAGGTATTCAGCACGTTGACTGTCGCCGAGAATCTTCGATTGGCTGCTCGGACACCGGAGGCGACCCAACGACTGGATCTCGTACACGAATTGTTTCCAGACTTGCTGCGCCGGAGCGCTCAGCGGGCGGGAGCGCTGTCCGGAGGCCAGCAGCAGATGGTGGCAATCGCGCGTGCCATCCTGAACCCGAACCGCTTGCTCCTCATCGACGAGCCGAGCAAGGGATTGGCGCCCATCGTGGTCGGCCAGGTAGTCGAGGCTCTGGCGAAGGCTGCCAGCGCCACCACAATCTTGCTGGTCGACCAGAACATCCGAGTCGCGCAGCGCCTGGCCACTGATGCGATCGTACTGGACCATGGCGCAGTTGTATTTACCGGTTCGATGGAGGATTTGGCCGCAGATGCGGATCTCACGCAGCGCTACCTCGGTGTCGCACCGTCTTCCCGCGACAGCAACACGATCGGGACCGAAAAGGGGTCTGCACAATGACAACTCTTATCGTCCTCACTGCTACCAGCCTCGGACTCGCGGGCCTGTATTTCCTCCTGTCTTCAGGGCTTTCCCTGATATTCGGCTTGATGGACGTCTTGAATGTGGCGCATGCCGCCATCTTTGGGGTGGGCGGATATGTGGCCTGGGTCGTCATGGACCGGTTCGACTTGATAGATTCCCTCGCTGCACGTTTCGCTGTCGCCATAGTTGTCGCGGTCATATTCGGATGCGTTCTAGGATATTTCGTAGAGCGGACGCTGATAGCGCGCAACTATGGTGATCACCTCACGCAGATCCTTATCACGTTGGGGCTCGCATTCGTCGTGGAGGGTCTCATCGGCGGTATATTTTCGTATTCGCCGCAATCGATCGCACAGCCGGCCTGGTTCACCGACGTCACGGTGATCCTCGGTGGACGCATTCCCAACAGCAGAATCCTTATCTTCGGCATATCAGCCTTGGTGCTGGTGAGCTTGCTGTTCTTCATGAAGAAGAGCAAGTATGGGTTGATCATCCGCGCAGGTGTCGAGAACAGGCGGATGGTTCAGGCGCTGGGAATTGATGTCGCGCGGAGCTTCACCTTCGTGTTCGTACTGGGCGCAGCCTTGGCCTGCCTGGGTGGCGCGCTGGGCGCGGTCTACTTCACGGGAATTACTCCTGCACTCGGTCCGAATTTGTTGATCTTCGCTTTCATCGTGGTGATTATCGGCGGACTCGGATCTATCGGCGGCACCGCCATCGCTGCCGCTCTCGTCGCCTTTACTCAGCAAATCGTGAACTTCTACGTCAGCACCGGACTGGGCGACATCGCGGTCGTCGGTCTGCTTGCGGCTGTGCTATTACTGCGCCCACAGGGCTTGCTCGGAAGGGTTGCATCAGCATGATTCCGTTATCCGGTACCCAAACAGAGTTGCCCGTCGATCGTGGTCCGGGGAAAATGCGTCCGAGTCGGATTTCCGTCGGGGCGCGAGTGGGCCTCACGGTCGTTCTCGTTTTGGCTGCCCTACCGATGTTGGATGTTCCGATTCCGATCCTTCTCCCCGGACAGTTGTCGAGTTCTGGTTCTCTGCTCATCTTGTCGATTGGCCTCGTGTTCGCTGGTGTCGCGATATCTTTCGACGTCGTATTTGGATACACCGGCCTGCTGAGCGCTGGTCATGCCCTGGTTTTCGCTCTGGGAATCTACGCAACCAACCTGCTGATGCACGCAGGCCTGGGGTATTTTTCCGCCGCAGCGCTCGCCATCGTGCTGTCTGGGCTGGTCAATACCGCGCTGGGAGCGATCGCCCTTCGCGTGAAGGCAGTCGCCTTCACAATGGTCACACTGGCGTTCGGCGAGGCCTTCTATATCTTGCTCCTGGTAGATCCTGTGGGGATTTTCGGCGGCGAGGAGGGCCTGCCTGTTGCCTTCAAGCAGATCCCCGATCTGCTCGCGAGCGCCCGCGATGTCCGCTGGCTTTACTGGCTATCGCTTGCATTCGCCGTCGTCGCCTACCTTCTGGCATGGATGGCGACGCGGTCTCGTTGTGGCCAGGTTTGGCAAGCGATCCGCGAGAACGAGGATCGGGTCGAAAGTCTTGGGTTGTTGTCGTACAGCTACAAGCTGGTTGCATATGCTTTCGGCGGCGTGATCGCGGCGGCAGGCGGGGCGGTTTATCTCTTGGTTGCGCGTGGCGCCAATCCGTCCAGCGCGTCAGTGCATTTCAGTCTTGCATTGATCGTCGTGGTGGTACTGGGCGGACGCGGCCGGATCTGGGGTGCAGCGATCGGTGGCCTCGTATACGGAATCCTGACTTTGAGGCTGCCCGAGCTTTCTACATCCGGCGTCCTCGACGGCCTACCTGGATGGGCAAGTCGCACAGTGTCCGAACCGCTCTTCGTCCTAGGATTTCTGTTTATCCTGATTGTGCTGTTTTTTCCAGATGGCATAGTCGGTCTTGTCGACCGTACCAACTCCTGGCTCCGGACAATGCGACCGCAGAACATGAATGAAAATGCACGAATTCTGCCTTCGGATGAACCGATTGGAGTGGATGAGATCAGGAAGAAGCATTAGGGGAAGGCAGGTTTCGCACGGCCTTCCCGGCGTCCAATTTGCTCGCAGTCCCGAAAGGAATGCAAATGGAATCACCGAACGTCTATCACTACGGAATTCTCGTCAGAGACATCGACAACGCAATCAAGCTGTACGGTCAGCTTTTTGGGCTTACCTTCCACGAGCCGACTGAAGTCCATCTCAATAGGCTGGTCGATCCCGACGAACACGAGTTCGATCTGCGAGTTACATATTCTCAACAAGGACCCCCCTATATGGAACTGCTCGAAGCCAAGGGTGACGGAGTTTATTCCACTGGTCACGGGGAGGGCGTGCATCACATCGGCATGTGGGACCCGAAAATCGATGAAAACAAGAAGCGGTATCTCGATTCCGGAGTGGAATCGGATGGCGAGGTTTTGAACCCCGATGGGACCACATTTGCGTGGTACACGAACCCGAAGACTACCGGCGGGGTTCGCTTCGAGTTCGTTGATGAATCCGCACGGGAAGATCTCGAGAAATGGATTCAAACCGGGGTAATGGGGCCGGGCGGTTTCGTCGTCTGAGGCCAATCGCCTCCCGGGTTTGTTCCGATAGTCGACCGGACCGGTCGCTACTCGCGAGAGTGGCGACGCGGTCCGGTGCCAATTGGACGCGTGGTCCTCGCGCTCGATTGCTGAGGTGCGGCCGGCGAATCGGAGTCGGACGCTTGCACCAGCGGGCCTGGCCCCCGTACGAAACAGGTCCACTACACGCAGAAAGCTGAAGTCACTTATCAAAAAGAGTTAGCACTCGCCTCGCATGAGTGCTAACTTCTTTGAAGGGTCCAGTCACAAGCTGGATACCACTCTCGACCGAGTCGTGACTGCCGCCCACTAATCGGCCTCGACACCGTCGCCTGGGTTCGTCAACTGACAGTCCCCGAGAACGCTTCGGTCGTGTGACGCGGACATATGCCCGCCGACTCGTCAACCGCGCGAAGGAGGATCATGACCGCCACCGTCCCCCGCGGCTCACGTGCCGACAACGGCGTGTGCTTCTCCGGCAGCGAGGAGGTATCGACGCGGCATGGTTCACGGTTACCTGCCGTGTCGATCATCCTGGGGGCGATCTCCATTGGTTCGTTCTGGGTGGTCGGACTCGGCTTCGTCCTGGGCGTGACAGCGGTCCTCTGCGGGGCCATCGCCACGTTGCGGTCCTCGGTGGCCGACGACGAGGCCGCATCCTTGCGAGCTTTGCTGGGCGTCGTCGCCGGCGCTGCGGGGATCACCGTCTCCGCGATCGCGCTGTTTCCTATGCTGGCGTTCATGTGAACCGTCAAGCTGGCTCTGCAGCTTGGGGACATGACCCTTCCGCCAGGACAAGAGAGGTTCGGCGCAACCGGATGTCGACAATGTAGCGAACCACGCCAGCCCCCGGATGAGTGTGCACACCGAGGTGAGATCCGCCGACCCGCCCGCTCGTCCGGCTACCGTTTCCGAGTATGGGACCACCTTCCACCGGCTTAGCGCGTGGCCGCACATCACCCGCGCAATCCGCACGCGCGGGCCCCGGCATGCCGCGATCGCCCACCTCGACCACGACGCCCGCCCTGCTGCCGCTGCCTGCCGGTGACGTCCTCGTCGTCAATCGCCTCCAAGGCCGCGGTGCGCGCACATGCGACCTCCTCGCTCGCATCCTGAGAGTCGAAGCGACCTTGCACATACAACCGATTGGTTGTATGTTCTGATTGTGTCAGAAACAGATGAGGACCAGGCCGATGCCCTGTTCCACGCGCTTTCCGACCGAACGAGGCGCGACATCATGCGTCGCGTGCTGGCCGGCGAGCATTCCGTCTCGGCACTGGCAGCGAAGTACGACATGAGCTTCGCTGCGGTACAGAAGCACGTCGCCGTCCTCCAGAAGTCCGGCTTACTCGTCAAACGACGCAGCGGCCGTGAACAACTCGCCACGGGCGATGTGGAAGCAGTTCGCGCGGTGTCGTCCATGCTCGCCGAGCTGGAACAGGTCTGGCGTGGGCGTATCGCACGCATCGACGAACTGATCGCAACGCAACCCCAACGGAAGGAATGAACGATGCCTGTCACCAATGTCAGCCACGACACGGATGCGCTGACCCTGACCATCACCGCCGAGTTCGCCGCGCCCCCGGCGCGGATCTGGCAGATCTATGCCGATCCCCGCCAACTCGAGAAGATCTGGGGTCCACCGACGTACCCGGCGACGGTGGTCGACCATGAGTTCACCCCCGGCGGTCGGGTCACCTACTACATGACCGGACCCGAGGGCGACAAGCATGCGGGGTACTGGAACATCATCTCCGTCGATGAGCCGACCGGCTTCACCTTCACCGACGGATTCGCCGACGCGGATTTCACCCCGATCGAATCGATGCCGGTGTCCACCAACGAGTTCTCCTTCGAGGACAGGGACGGCAGCACCATCGCCACCTACGTCAGCACCTACGCAACAGCCGAGGGTCTCCAGCAGGTGCTCGACATGGGCGTGGTGGAGGGTGCCTCGCAGGCGATCGGCCAGATCGACGACCTCATCAAGGGTTGAAGCCGCCGGTGATGCTGTGGCCGGTCCGACGGCGATGAGTTTCGCAGTGGTTCCCAGTCTGTACCTGTACCGATCACAACCGGACTCGAGGAGAACGACATGACCGCGACCTACACCTTCGACGTCTTTTCCAGCCTCGACGGCTACGGCGGCATCAGCGGCGGCGACTGGGGCGGCTACTGGGGCAAGCAAGGCCCCGAGTTGCTCGACCACCGCCTTGCCTTGTACGAGACGGAGCAGCGGATGGTCTTCGGGGCCAACACCTATCGGGCATTCACGCAGATGCTGGCCTCGAGCGCCGAGGAGTCCGAAGTGCGCGACCCATGGGTCACCCGGATGAGGAGTCTGCCGGCGACGGTGGTGTCGACCACCCTGCATGGACCTCTCGACTGGCCGGACGCGACCGTCGTGAGCGGTGACGCCGTCGACGTCGTCGCCCGGCTCAAGCGGGAGTCCGAGGTGCCGTTGCGCTCGCACGGCAGCCTGTCGATGAACCGGGCGCTGATGGCCGCCGGCCTGGTCGACCGCCTGCAGGTGACGCTCTTCCCTGTGATCACCGGTCAGACCGGTGATGACCCGATCTTCCAGGGTGCGGCCGACTTCGACCTGGAGCTGCTCGAGAACCGGACGCTCGACGGCCACATCCAAGAGCTCATCTACCGCCCTACCCTCCACTGACCTCACTCCATCGCGGTCGAGTCGATGGGCCGTCACGCGGGGTGAGGGCGCCGTCGGAGGTGTCAGTCCAACTCACCGCGGGCGCGCCGGTAGCGCTCGTAGATCACACGCGAGCCGAAGGTCCTGGTCTCGATCAGGTCGAGCGGGACGTCTTGGGTGACCGGCGGCAGGAACGGCGTACCGCCACCGATGACGACCGGATTGCGGAAGATACGCAGTTCGTCGACGAGGCCGAGCTCGATAGCCGCCACGGCCAGGCCGGCGCCGCCGATCGAGACATCCTCGCCGGTCGGGTCGAGCGC
The DNA here is from genome assembly GCF_042671975.1 of Rhodococcus sp. NPDC127593. Lineage (NCBI taxonomy): Bacteria > Bacillati > Actinomycetota > Actinomycetes > Mycobacteriales > Nocardiaceae > Rhodococcus > Rhodococcus sp. NPDC127593. The sequence goes on from NZ_JBHXWI010000042.1 coordinate 79,694, forward strand.
CGCAGCGGCCTCCTCGGCCAGTGTTGCCTCGGCGAGCCGGGCGTTGCCCTGGACGCCGTCGAGTGTGCGGCTGAAGACCGCCTTCGGGATCGCGCACCAGACGTCGGCGAACGCGGCCTGAGCTCGTTCTCGCGCAGAGACGGATCCGTCTCCCACGGCAGCATCGTCTCGTAGAGCTTGCGGCCGCACAGGTAGCCGCTGAGCTCGCGTGTAAGCGCGGTGTGGAAACGAAACTGCTCGTCGCTGGGGGTCGTCCACCCGAACGCGCCCTCGCGGTCGGCGATGAAGCCGTCCACGGAGACGCTCATCGAGTAGATCAGCATGGCTTCCTCATCGTCGTGGGCGGTCCAAGCGAGCGTACGGCCATTGCCGGCGCCGTACTGAGATTCCGGAAGCGGAACGGTGACCGGCGGCGATATCCTGGGGTACATCGTCGAGAGGTGAACAGTGTGGCATTTGTCGGCAGTGCCTCGAGCGGGATGAATCGGTGTAGTCGATGACTGATGTCGATCCGTTCGCGACGCAACGCGACGTGTCCGGTTCGGCCACGGCGGAGTTGGCAGCGGCCGGATTCGAGGATGCCGGGGAGATCGGCCGCGGCGGATTCGGCATCGTGTACCGGTGCACCCAGGCTGCGCTCGACCGCACCGTGGCGGTCAAGGTCCTCACCGCCGACCTCGACGAGGAGAACCGGGCACGGTTCCTGCGAGAACAGCGCGCGGCCGGCCGGCTGACCGGTCACCCCAACATCGTCAACGTCCTCCACGCCGGTGTCACCGAGAACGGCCGGCCCTTCATCGTGATGCCGTACCACGCTCAGGGTTCCCTCGACGAGCGGATCCGCCGCCACGGACCGCTCCCAGTGGACGAAGCGCTGCGACTCGGGGTGAAGATGGCCGGCGCCCTGGAGACCGCACACCGCCTCGGGATCCTTCATCGCGACGTCAAGCCCGGGAACATCCTGCTCACCGATTACGGCGAGCCTGCGCTGACGGATTTCGGCATCGCCCACATCGCCGGCGGGTTCGAAACCACGGCCAGTGTCGTGACGGGTTCGCCGGCGTTCACCGCCCCCGAGGTGGTGGCCGGCGAGCCGCCGAGTCCCGCCGCCGACGTGTACGGGCTCGGCGCCACCTTGTTCGCGGCGATCACCGGTCATGCGGCGTTCGAACGCCGGAGCGGTGAGCAGCTGATGGCACAGTTCGTGAGGATCACGTCCGAGCCGGTTCCGAACCCGCGCGAGCACGGCATTTCCGAGGACATCAGCGCCGTCATCGAACGTGCCATGTCCAGCGAACCCGGCGGCCGCCCCTCCGCCCTGGAACTGGGTCGGCAACTCCGTGAGTCCCAACTTCATCACGGCTTCCCGGTCGACGAGATGGCCATGCATGCCGAACCGGGTGCTGCGGAGGAAGGCGCGGGCCGCCGGCCTTCGTGGTCACCGGCGGACTCGGGCCGCACGGGTGGACTTCCGCTGGAGCTGACCAGCTTCGTCGACCGCCGCACGGAACTGGCCGAGGCGACGAACCTACTGGCTACGTCGCGGCTGGTGACGTTGACCGGAATCGGCGGGGTGGGAAAGACCCGGCTTGCGGTGCGAGTTGCCACCAAAGCGCAACGGAACTTCTCCGACGGTGTGACCTTGGTGGAACTGGCCGAACTGCTCGACGATTCGCTGTTGGCAGGGGTGGTGGCGGCCGCACTGGGGTTGCGCGACCAGTCGGCGCGGCCCTCGCACGAGGCGCTCGTCGATTTTCTAGCCCCGCGTGACCTGTTACTCGTGCTGGACAACTGCGAGCAGGTGGTGGCCGCGGCCGCGAAGCTCGCTGAGACCCTGCTTCGCGCGTGCCCTCGGCTGCGAATTCTCGCGACGAGTCGCGAACCGCTCGGGATCGGCGGGGAAACGGCGCTCCTGATCCCCCCGCTGCCCGTCCCGGATCCCGATCACCTGCCGAAAGGACTGCCCCGCAACGATGCGGTCACCCTGTTCGCGGAACGCGGCGCCGCCGCAGTCCCGGGATTCGAGCTCACCGAGGACAACAAGGTCACCATCGCCCGAATCTGTCAGCGGCTGGACGGGCTGCCGCTACCGATCGAGCTGGCGGCGGCCCGGCTACGGGCGATGACGCCCGACCAGATCCTGCAGCGCCTCACCGACCGCTACCTGCTGCTCACTCGCGGCAGCAGGGACGCGCCGTCGCGGCAGCAGACGTTGAGAATGTGCATCGACTGGAGTTACGACCTGTGCACACCTGTGGAACGACGAATGTGGGCGCAGCTCTCCGTTTTCGCGGGCAGTTTCGAACTCGAAGCTGCGGAACAGGTCTGCGATGGTGACGACGCCGTCGACCTCCTCGATACGGTGACGTTCCTCGTCGACAAGTCGATCCTGACGAGAGAAGAGTCGGGTAGCGCGGTGCGGTTCCGGATGCTCGAGACCCTGCGCGCCTACGGGCGGGAAAAAGCGCAGGAGACTGGCGACTACACCGAGCTTCGCCGCCGGCACCGTGACTGGTGCGAGCGGCTGGCGGTCGAGGCGGAATCCGACTGGATCAGCTCCCGGCAGCTCGCGTTGATCGCCAAACTAGGGCGGGAACAGCCGAATATCCGCGAGGCGCTGGAGTTCTGCGTGTCCGACAATCCGGACTCCGGAGTTCGGATCGCTGCCGCTCTGTACCCGTACTGGCTCTCCCGGGGTCTGTTCAGCGAGGGGCGGCGGTGGCTCGATCGCCTCCTTGCTCGACAGCCATCCGAGCCCACGAGCGATCGCGCCAAGGCGCTCTACGCCGGCGCTGTACTGGCCGGAGTGCAGGGTGACATTCCGGCGTCGGACACACTGGCGGAGGAAGCGCAGGCGCTCGCCGCTCGGACGACCGACCCGGTGGTGCGCGCGCACATCGACCACGCGATCGGATACGCGGCACTGTTCGGGGGCCGTCTTCCCGACGCACGCGCACATCTCGAGAAGGCCGCCCAGGTGTTCACAGCACGCAACGACGTCTTCGAGGTCGCCGCAGTCGTGGGCCTCGGCATGACGCACGACCTCTTGAACGACACGGAACGGGCCATCGAATGCCATGAGCGCATTCTCGCGATCACCGAGGCACAGGGCGAATCGGTGTATCGGTCGTATTCGCTGTGGGCGCTGGCTGTCGCGGTGTGGCGGCTCGGGGAGAGAGCACGAGCGGTGCGGATCCTCGGGCAGGCGCTCCAGCTCGACCGTCGGGTGAACGACCGGCTCAATGCCAGTGTGTGCGTGCAGGCCCTCGCATGGATTGCCGCCGACGAGCAGAACATGGATCGGGCGGTCGTGCTGATGGGAGCGGCAGAGGCGCTCACCCTGTCGGTGGGCAGTTCGACGGTGCTGGTGCCCGGCCTGAGCGTGTACCAGGACGAGTGCGAACGCCGGACCCGAGAGGCGATGAGTGGGCAGGCCTTCGCCGCCGCCCACAGAAAGGGTGCGGCGCTCGGTTTCGACGCAGCCGTCTCCTACGCTCTGGGCGAGCAGGTTTCGCCCTCTTCGACGTCCTCCGGTCCGTCGCCCAAGCCGACGAAGCGGGAGCGTGAGGTTGCCGCACTCATCGCCGAGGGGCTGACCAACAAGGAGATCGCCGCTCGTCTGGTGATCTCGCCCCGCACCGCCCAGGGGCACGTGGAACATCTCCTGACGAAGCTGGGATTCAATTCCCGTGCGCAGATCGCGGCATGGGTCGTGGAATCGCAGGGCGAGCTTTGATCAGGGCGGGGCCACGCGGCACGCGAACGCCCGGGATTGCCGTGGCCGCGATGATCCTGACCGTGGCGGCGTGCGGGCAACCGTGAAGCGACTCTGCCGTCGACGACGCCCCGTTGGGGAATCCCACGGTCACCGCCACGGTGGGTCCTGGCCGCTGCGTTGACTAGCGGTGGGTCCTGGACGACCTGTCTGTCAGTGACGTGATGCCGTCAAGTCGCGAAGCGCCTCAATCGAATTCCAATCTGCGGCAGCTGCGCAGTTACGCTGCAACAGCGCGAGAATGAGGCGGTTCACCACATCGTTGTCCGGGAGAACCGCCACGGCGGCGAGCGTGACGTACAGGCCGCTGAGTAGCTGGATCCGGTAGTCGGCGGTCGCCTGATGCTCGTCGTATCCGGACGATTTCTCCGCGAACACCTCGATGTACCTTTTGAGCAATCGCGTTTCGTGCAGACGGCGTTCGGTAACATCGACACTGCCCGACATGAAGTAGCCGAAGTCGTACATCGGATTGCGCAAGCCGGTGACCTGCCAGTCCAGGAGCACGGCGGACACCCCTGCATCCGAGTTCTCGAAGAGAACGTTGTCGACCCGCGGATCGCCGTGAGTGAGTGTCAGGTGCTGCTGAGGCAGGGCATACCAGGTCCGCACGAGTGCGGCGCCGTCCGCGATGGTGGCGAGGAAATCCGGCGGCAGGTCCTCGGCGAAGCGAGTGAGCACAGCGGGTGTCCCTCTTTCCGCCGCATCGGACCAGTAGCCGGAGACCTCGGACATGCGAATCAACCACGAGGGGGCCGTGTCGTCGGTCAAGGGGTAGAAGCTCGAGTGCAGGCGAGCGAGTTCGGTGACAACGGATTCCGTCTCGGCGACACCACAGCCGGCGACTTGGTCGCCGGGGGTCGTCGTTTGTGTCAAGTCCTCCATGACGAGGTTGATGTTCGTTTCGTCGCCGGCCACCCAGTAGCACTGCGGAATCCGACAGGCCTGTCTGCCGCTGACCTCCCGGTAGGCGCCGATTTCACGGTGGTATGCGCCGCTCCGCAATGCGTGCGCGTGCACGTCAGCTGCACTGGGCCGGAGTTTCACAACCACCGCCGCAGGAGAACCGTGGTCTGCGCGTGTGTATTCGATGCCGATTCGTCGAGGAACGGATCGCGTTCCAGGTCAGCGTCGCGAAATCCTTGTCGCCGGAAAGGTTGACAACCTCGAAGTGCGGTTGGTTCGACGCAAGGTCGGCACGAATACGCTCAACCTGCTGATTTCGACTGAGCGCCACCACGTTGCCCGCTTCGTGTCGCAGGACGGGGTCTGCGCAGAGTTCGTGGACGAGTTCGATCTGTCGCTTGTTATAGAGCTCGAAGACGTACTGTTCGACCAGTTCCACCGGCCTCGTCACGTGAGCCTCGTATAGGCTTCGACGACCGGCTCGAGTTCGGCTGGCGTCGAGCAGTGCATGATGACGCCGTCGACGCCCAGTTCGAACTGGGACGAGACCCTCTTGGCGCAGGCATCCGCTGATCCTGTGGCCGCCGCGTCGAGCCACTCGGCGGGCAGTATTCCACTGATGTGTTCGATCTCGGAGGGGGTTGCAACTGCATCGCACCAGCCCTCGAGGCCGGTAACCACCGGATCGTCGCGGAACGTCTGAAGCGCTCCGGGATCCCAGTTGTTCGTTTTCACCATCAGGTCTCCGTAGACCTGTAGGTACGTGGCGAGTCTGGCCACGGACTTCTTCAATTGCAGCTCGACGGGTAGGTGATCTGGAACCGTCGCGAAGCACGACCACACCTTCACCATCGCCGGGTCCCGGCCGGCCTTCTCCGCTGCGTTGCGAACAGCGTTGACACACCGCGCCACGGTCTCGTCCGAGAAGTACGTGTGCAGGACGACGACATCAGCGGCTCGTCCCGCCAGAGCCAACGTGGCCGGTCCGAAAGCGGTCAACCCGATCGGGATGTTCTCGTCGAACGCCGGGTCGAGGCGCAGCGTGGGATAGCTCCCGGCCGGGCCGGAATGCCCATCGACGGTCTCGCCGCGCCACAATCGTCGCATCAGGCCGATGAAGTCCTCCATCTGAGCAGTGGTGACCGGAGGAAGCCCGAAGGCCTTCAGCTGCGGCGCCAGCCCACGACCGAGTCCGAGCACGAACCGGCCGTTCGTCAATCGGTGCATCGTCGTCGCCCACGCGGCGGTAACCATCGGGTGTCTGGTGTTGTGGTTGGTCGCAGCAGTGGCAATGTTCAGTCGCTCGGTCACCGCGCCGGCCGCGCCCGTCAATTTCGCAAGTTCCTTGACGTTGAATCGTTCGGAGAAGAATGCGGTGCCCAAGCCGAGACGCTCGGCCAGCGCCAGTTCGTCGTACATCTCTCTGGGTGACTCGACATGCCCGCCGAGTGCATAGAAGCCAAGTTCAGGCATTGAATCTCTCACTGAGAAGTCCTTTCGTGAGAACTGCTGATGCCCGACGAGGTTCCGGTGGATCACCCGTTGGCGCCGTTGCGCGCCGAACGCCTCGAGCGGGCATAACGCGAGGTCAGCACGATGCGACAACCATGGTTAGTGATATCTTGTTCGCAAACGCGGGGGAAGGCGAGGAACTAGAGATGGCCACACAGAACCCGGCCACGCCGCGATCGCTCGACGACGTCTACACCGACGCCGGCCTGATCGATCCCGCCGCACCCGCACCCAAGCGGCCGAACCGGCGTGGGGAACTCACCCGCGAACGCATCGTGCAGGCCGCGATCGAATGCTTCAGCGAATACGGCTACACCCGCACCCGGGTCTCCGACATCACCCACCGGGCCAAGACCGCGCAGGGGAACTTCTACCGGCACTTCACCGACCTCGACGACGTGTTCCTCGCCGCCATGCACACGGGGTTGCAGGAACTGTCCGAGGCCACCAGCCGTAAAGCCACCACCAGCGGGGAACTCGAGGCGTTGATCGAGGTCAACATCACCTACCTGCACGCGTACTCCCGGCACCGGCACATCCTGCGGTTGCTTCGTGAAGCCGCCGCGGCCAGCGCCAACGAGGGATTTCAGCAACTGTGGCTGAAACTGCGTGAGGACTTCATCTCACGCACCCGGCGCTGGCTGCAGAAGCTGCAAGACCGCGGGGAGATCGGCGAGACCGACCTCGACCTCCTCGCCGAATCGCTCGGATGCATGACCGAGCAGATGGCGTACGTCCACGTCGGCCTGCCCGCATCCACCCCGAAACGTGAACGCATCGACGAACTCGGCCGCGCCCTCGGCGAGGTCTGGTTCCGTGCACTCCCACCCCCGGTCACCGCGCCGGACCATCGCTGACCGAACACCCTCATCCCGGACCCTGCGTGCATGCAGGCATCCGTCAGTTCCCATGCCCTGAGGTGCTGACACGAAGGAACCGCCATGACTACCCTCGCACCCGAATCCCTCGGATACACCGTCCGTGTGGCCGAGGTGATCGAAGAAACCCCGGACGCCTCGTCCCTCGTCATCGACGTACCCGACAACCTCGCCGACCGCTTCGCCTACCGACCCGGACAATTCCTCACCATCCGCATCCCCAGCGATCGCACCGGTTCGGTGGCACGCTGCTACTCCATCGCGAGTTGCCCGCTCACCGACGATCGCATCAAGGTCACCGTCAAACGCACCGCCGACGGATACGGTTCGAACTGGTTGTGCGACAACGTCACCGCGGGTGACGACGTCCATGTCCTCTCGCCGTCGGGAACGTTCACACCCCACCGCCTCGACGGCCACTTCCGCCTGTTCGCCGCCGGCAGCGGGATCACACCGGTGATGTCCATCCTGAAGGCGGTGCTCGAATCCTCCACCGGCACAGTTGCGTTATATTACGCCAACCGGGATCACGGATCGATCATCTTCGGTAGCGAACTCCTCGGCCTCACCGAGCGGTACCCGGATCGGCTGACCGTCGAGCACCGGCTCGAAAGCGAGTCGGGGCTACCGACTCCCGAGAGTCTCGCAACTTTCGCGGGCGGCGGTCAGGAAAGCGACGTATTCGTCTGCGGCCCCGCACCGTTCATGGCGATGGTCAAGGACACCCTCACCGGCATCGGATACGACCGGCACCGGGTGCACATCGAGGAATTCAAGTCCCTCGACGGCGACCCGTTCGCCCCGATCCGGACTCTCACGCCCGCCGACGACGCAGACTCCGCCACCGTCGAAGTGGCTCTCGACGGTGACACCCACGTGCTGCCGTGGCCCGCCGACGCCACACTGATCGACGTCATGGTCAATGCCGGCATCGATGCTCCCTACTCGTGCCGCGAAGGCGAATGCGGCGCCTGCGCCTGCGCCCTCGTGGAAGGCACCGTGAACCCCGGCGTCACCGACGCCCTCGACCCCGACGACGTCGCCGACGGCTACATCCTCGGCTGCCAGGCGAAGCCGACCAGTCGAGTGTTGAAGATCGAGTTCTGAGGCGACCGCTCCGTAGTTTTCGGCCGCGGGCGGGTCGGCGTGCGTCACTGTTGTGTGAGACCGAAACCCGCGGCCACCTGGAGACGGTATGAACGTCGGCGTGACACGAAAAGCGATCGGCGTCGGCGTCGCGGTGCTGGTATTCGGTGAACGGGCCGGATGCGGCGACACGACTGAGACGGCGTCGATGTCGGCGACTACATCGAGCAACGCGACCGACGAGCAGGACGCAGTTCTCCGAGAATATTCGTCGGGATTTGACGTGCCCGGTAGCAGGATCGGCGAATCCTGCGCCAGTCGCTGGTGATCATCGCACTCGATGTCGTCGTGATCCGTTTCCCGTGGCTGTTTCGTCGGGTGGGTAGGGTCACGCTGCCGAGCGGCCCTGGGTGCCGTCCTGGGAGCCGGGTGAGGCCGCACCGGACGGCGGTCCGGCACGGGGCAGGAACGCCGCTGCGCCGAGTCCGATCACACCGACGGCGGCCAGGACGATCATGGCGAGCGCGTAGGAGCGCTCGGGGGTAGTGGTGATGCCAGCGACGAGGATGGTTCCGGCGATCGCGGCGCCGAGGGACGAGCCGAGGTTCGACACGCTGCGGGAGAGGCCGGAGATCTCGCCTTGCAGGTTCTCGGTGAAGGCGGACTGCACGACGTTGACCGACGGGGTGAGCATGACACCGAGACCGAGTCCGATCAGCAGCAGTCCCGGCGCGAACGCCCAGACGTTGGGGGTCCCGCTGACCAGCGCCACCAGGATGGCGATGCCGCCGATGACGACGAGGAAACCGGCCAGGATCAGGGTGCGTTGCGCGCGGCGCTTCGCGAATCGTTCGGCGGCGAGAGAGGCGGCGAGCAGACCGGCTGTTTCCGCGGTGAAGATGACGCCGGTTTCGATCGCGTCGTAGCCGCGGACGACCTGCAGGTAGGCCGCGACCACGAAGGACACCCCGGTCAGCAGCAACCATTGGGCGTTCTGGGTGACCAAGCCCAGGTTGGAGGTGCGGCTGCGGAACAGGGCGGTCGAGAGCAACGGTTCGGTGCCGGCGCGTTCCTTGGCCCGCACCGAGGAGAAGAACCACACCAGTACCAGCGCACCCGCAATAAGCAGGGCGAGCATCACCCAGACGTTGTTGTCGGCGGCGAGGATTCCGGTGACGACGAGAACGAGGCCGACCGCCGAGAGGACCGCCCCACCGGTGTCGAACGGGCGGGTGCGGTCCGCCGGCAGGGGGTCGGTGATATCTCGGGACAGCCACACGATGGTCGCGATGACCAGGGCCTGGAACACGAACGCGGCCCGCCAACTGATCGCCGAGGTGATCAGGCCGCCGATCAGCGGTCCGGCGGCGGCGCCGATGCCGCCCATCGCGCTGATCGCACCGAAGGCGCGTGCGCGCGAGGTGAGCTCGGTGAACAGCAGGGTGGTGAGGATGTAGACCGGCGGGATCAGCAGCGCGGTGCCGACTCCTTCGAGGATCGAGTTGCCGAGGATGAGCACACCCAGGCCGGGGGCTGCCGCGCTGATCACGGCGCCGATGCCGTAGACGATCAGGCCGGCGGTGAAACAGCGCTTGCGCCCGTATTTGTCGGTCAGCTTGCCGCCGGGAATCATCAGGGCCGCCATCACCAGCAGGAAGATGGTGATCGCGACTTGCACCCCTTGCACGCTGGTGTTCAGGTCTTCGCTGATGTCGTTGATCATCACGTTCATGTTGGAGCCGGCGAAGCTGCAGATGAACTGCGCCAACGCGAGCGGAATGAGAACCCGGCGGAGGGCGGCCGAGCGTTGACCTGTCTGATCTTGTGGAGCCATCTCCCACCTGTTCCGGGTCGGCGGCCGTGACAGCGACTCCAAAGCAGCCTCCACGCAGTGCGCCCGCGCGCAAAAAACGGCGTGCCAGGGAATCTGACGTTGAGTGATCCTACCCGCCGGATGAGTTCGTCGGGCGGTGAAACGGCGCCGGGGCCCCAGCGAACGCACGTGCCTGCCGTCGCGCCCGCAAGAATGTTGCCGGGAGGTGAAATCACCTCCATCGCCTGCCCGCTCGGAGGACACTTGCAGTCGGAGACCATTTTCTCACTCGTCCCGGAAAGGGAACGTCATGTCCGAGGAATCGTTGGTCAAACAAGGTGTGGCACAAGGGACCGCGATGGGCGGGGCGGTCCTCCTCGTTACCGTCGGCGTCCTCGAACTACTCCAGGGCCTGTCCGCGATCGCCAAGGACGAGGTGATCGTCACCGGCGTCGACTACACCTACCAGTTCGACCTCACCGCGTGGGGATGGACTCACCTGGTTCTCGGCGCGATCGTCACCGCCATCGGTATCGCCCTGTTCACCGGTGCGACGTGGGCACGGTTGGGCGCCATGGTGATCTGCGCGGTGTCGATCCTCGTCAACTTCCTCTGGTTGCCCTACTACCCCATGTGGGCGATCACGATCATCGCCCTCAACGCCGTTGTGATCTGGGCTGTGTCGAGCTGGAATCCAGCGGACGCCTGAACCGCACGGCCGCACCCATCGCGTCGATGAACACAAAGTGAACAGTACTGCAACTCTTTTCGTCCACGAGGGGAACATCCGAGGATCGGGAGATCGGTTATGCGTATCGAGGACTACGGGCTCATCGGCGACCTACAGACCGCCGCTCTGGTCGGCGGCAACGGCGCCATCGACTGGCTGTGCCTGCCCCGCTTCGACTCCGCGTCGTGCTTCGCCGCCCTGATCGGCGACGAACGGCACGGCCGCTGGATCCTGTCCCCGGCCGGTGAGGTCAGGGTCAGCGCCCGCCGCTACCGTCCGGGGACGCTGGTGCTCGAATCGGACTTCGAGACCGCCGACGGCATGGTGCGCATCATCGACTTCATGCCGCGGCGCGGTGACGGTCCACCCCGGGTGATGCGGATCGTCCAAGGTGTGCGCGGCCGGGTTCCGATGCGGATGGAGCTGATGATCCGCCCCGACTACGGGGCCAGTGCCCCCTGGGTCGAGCCGGCACCGGACGGAATCCGCGCCACCGCGGGACCGGACACCTTCCGCCTCAGCACACCCGTGCCGCTGCACATTGGCAACGGCACCGTCGGGGCCGAGTTCGTCGTCACCGAGGGTGGTCGGGCGCGGTTCACCCTGTGCTGGCACTCCTCCTTCACACCCGCACCGACGATCGAGGACGCCGACTCGGCACTGGCCCGCACCGAGGCGTGGTGGCGGGAGTGGAGTGGACGCTGCACCTACTCGGGCCCCTACCGCGACCAGGTGCTGACCTCCCTGATCGCGCTCAAGGCGATGACTTCGGAAAACACCGGCGGAATGGTCGCCGCACCAACAACCTCCCTGCCCGAGGACATCGGCGGGGTGCGGAACTGGGACTACCGCTACTGCTGGCTGCGCGACTCCGCGCTCGCCCTCGAGGCGCTGCTCGCCGCCGGATACACCGACGAGGCGCTCGCCTTCCGGGACTTCCTCACCCGGGTCGGCACCGGCGACCCGACGAAAATCCAGATCATGTACGGAATCAGCGGGGAGCGGCGCCTGACCGAATTCGAACTCGACGGCTTCCCCGGCTACGAGAACTCCGCACCGGTCCGGGTCGGCAACGCGGCATCCGAGCAGTTCCAACTCGACGTCTACGGCGAGGTCGTCGCCATGCTGTTCGCCGGTGCGCAGATCCTCGGCCGGATCGACCCCCGGCGGTGGCCGCGCTGGCGGACGGTGATCGAACACATCGAAACCATCTGGCGCCAGCCCGACGACGGCATCTGGGAGGCCCGCTGACCACGCCGACACTTCACCCACTCCAAGGTCATGGCCTGGGTGGTCTTCGACCGCGCCGTCCGCCTGGCCGAACGGTTCGAACTCCCCGCCCCGATCGAGCGGTGGGCCCGCGTGCGCGACGAGATCCACCGGGAGGTCTGCGAACACGGTTTCGACACCCGCCGGAACACCTTCACCCAGTACTACGGGTCCACCGAGCTCGATGCGAGCGTGCTCACGATCCCGCTCGTCGGGTTCCTGCCCGGCACCGACCGCCGGGTGAGCGGCACGATCGACGCGATCACCCGGGAACTCGGCCGCGACGGGTTCGTCTCGCGCTACTCCACGGCACAGACCGACGACGGACTGCCCGGCGACGAAGGGCAGTTCCTCGCCTGCTCGTTCTGGCTGGTCAGCGCGCTGGCCCTGAACGGGCGCACCGACCGGGCGCGGGCCCTGTTCGAGCGGCTCACCGCTTTGTCCAACGACCTGGGCCTCCTCGCCGAGGAGTACGACGTCGGCCGCCGCCGGCAGGTCGGCAACTTCCCCCAGGCGTTCAGCCATCTGACCCTTATCGGCGCGGCCTACGCCATCGCCGGCGCCGAAGCCGATGGGGACGCGCGAGAATCGGCGGCCGAAGTCCCCCACGTGTCGATCAGAACGCGCGTCGTCCAGGTCGTTTCCGACACGTGACCCTCGGTGCACGAAGGGAGAATGTCGAGACGAGGTACCTGATTCGGTCGACCGGACCGAGTGAGGATCGCAGGAATGAGATGACGACGGTTCCGATTCACCCGGTGTTTCGACGCACCAGATGACGCAGGCATGAAGTACCGGTAGACATTTCGTGAAGCGGACCGAGTGTGGGGATAACGCGCCCACACTGAGTGGGGGAGTGGGATCAGTGGGCCTCGATCGCGAAGCTCGGATTGACGATGTCGCTTCCTCGCTGGCCTCGTCGACGGAAAGGGCGGTTTCATCGTGGATGTCGCAGATGAGGAAGGCCGGCCCGCGGCTTCGCGCTGGCGGTCGGCGACCCATCCTTTCCTGTACGAGATCAACACGTGGCCTTGGCTGCACCGGCTGAGCACCGACCACGGTCGCCGCGTCCATCTCGGGAGTGTGCCCGACGAGCAGTGGGATGCCATCGCCGACCTCGGTTTCGACGCGGTGTGGCTGATGGGCGTATGGGAGCGCAGCCCGGCGGGCGTGACCATCGCGTTGGCCAACGACGACCTCGTCTCCACCTTCGCGGCGACGCTCGGCGACTACACACCCTCCGACGTCGTCGGATCGCCGTACTGCGTCCGTGACTACGAGGTCGACTCGAATCTGGGCGGTCGGGCGGGTCTGGCGTCCGCGCGGGCAGCCCTCGCGAGGCGGGGACTCGGCTTGATCCTGGACTTCGTCCCGAACCACGTGGCACCCGACCACCCCTGGACGGCAACTCATCCGGAGCTTTTCGTTCAGGGCACCGCGGCGGATCTGCGGCACGACGCCACGTCGTTCGTCGATGTCGCCGGCCGAGTGCTGGCCAACGGGCGGGATCCCTACTTCCCGGCGTGGCCCGATGTCGTACAGCTCAACGCCTTTTCGCCGGATCTGCGGTCGGCGGTGGTGGAGACGCTCCGTCGCATCGCCGACCAGTGTGACGGCGTCCGATGCGACATGGCGATGCTCATGATGAACGACACCTTCGCCCGAACGTGGGGCGCCCGCGCCGGCGACGCTCCCGCCGACGACTACTGGCCGACCGTGATTCCCGCGGTGCGCGCGAGCCACCCGACGTTCCATTTCATCGCCGAAGCGTACTGGGACCTGGAGTGGGCGCTGCAACAGCAGGGCTTCGACTTCTGCTACGACAAGCGCCTCTACGACCGCCTGGTCCAGGGGGACGCCAAGCAGGTGGCCGGCCATCTCCTCGCCGACCTCGACTACCAGGAGAAGCTGGTGCGCTTCATCGAGAATCATGACGAGCCACGGGCCGCGATGGTATTCGACCCGGAACAGGAGAACGCCGCAGCGGTGGCGACGCTCACCCAGACCGGGGCGCGTCTGGTGCACGAGGGCCAGATGGAGGGCCGGCGCGCACGGCTACCGGTCTTTCTCGGGCGCTTCCCCACAGAGCCGGCCGACGCCGACCGGTCCGCGTTCTACCGCTCGCTGCTGACGGCACTCGGCGACACCACGTTCCGCACCGGTTCGTGGAAGCTGTGCGACCGCTCGGGCGGTAACGAGAGCGTCGAGAATCTGGTGGCGTGGTGCTGGGACGGCAACCGCCGATGGCTGGTCGTGGTGAACCTGGGCCCCGACACCGCGGTCGGCTACGTGCGCGTGCCGTGGCACGACCTGCGAGGAGTGCCGTGCCGGCTCGTCGACCCCACCCACGACGCCGTCTTCGACCGTGCCGGTACCGACCTCTGTGACGGGCTGTACGTCGAACTCGGTCCGTGGCAGTGGCACCTGTTCCGCATCGACTCCGCAGAGGAGCACCCATGAGCAAGCATGCATCCCACGGACGGACCACGGCGGAACACGCCCGCCTCGCCGAGGCCACCGGGCGCGCCGAAGACGACCTGTTCGCGGCGAACCCGTGGTACGAGTGGGGTCCCTACCTGTCGGAGCGGGCGTGGGGCACCGTACGCGAGGATTACAGCGACAGCGGCGACGCCTGGGGGTACTTCCCCCACGACCACGCCCGTTCACGCGCCTACCGGTGGAACGAGGACGGCATGGCCGGGCTGTCCGACATCCACCACGACCTCTGCCTGGCGCTCACGCTGTGGAACGGCGCCGATCCGATCCTCAAGGAACGGATGTTCGGTCTCACGGGCCCGCAGGGCAACCACGGCGAGGACGCCAAGGAGTACTGGTGGTACCTCGAGGGCCTTCCGAGTCACGCACTACTCCAGTGGCGGTACCACTACCCCCAGGCCGAGTTCCCCTATCAGCAGCTGATCGACGAGAACGCACGCCGCGGCCGCGGCGACTTCGAGTTCGAACTGCTCGACACCGGGGTGTTCGACGACGGGCGGTTCTGGATCGTCGACGTCACCTACGCGAAGGCCGGTCCCACCGAAGTGCTGGCCCGCATCACCGTCCACAACCACGGATCCGAAGAGGCCGACATCGACGTCCTCCCCACGGCATGGTTCCGCAACACGTGGCGTTCGTCCGGAAGCGCCGAGATCCCCGGGCTGTCCCTCGACGGGGACGCCGTCGTCGTCGACCACCCGCGCCTGCGCGGGTATCGGCTCGAGGCCGCCCCCGCGAGCGACGGCACGCGGCCCGAACCGTTGTTCTGCGACAACGAGACCAACACCGCCCGGCTGTTCGGTGCGGCACCGATCACCCCGTTCCCGAAAGACGGCATCAACGACCACATCGTCTCCGGCACCGACACCGTCAACCCCGGCCTGCGAGGAACGAAGGCGGCGTGGCGCTACCACCTGACGGTTGCCGCCGGGGAACCCGTGGAGCTGCGACTGCGTCTGTGGCGGCCCGAGTCGACCAGCCCCGCACCACAATCGGTGACGTGGTCGACGACCGCCTTCGACAACGTCCTCGCCCGCCGGCACGCGGACGCCGACGAGTTCTACCGCGCCCTCGCCCCGAGCGACATCGACCCCGAACGCATGCGGATTCTCCGGCAGTCGTGTGCCGGTCTGATCTGGAGCAAGCAGATGTATCCGTATCGGATGGCGACCTGGCTCGACGGCGATCCCGCCGAACCGGCTCCACCATCGGGACACCGGAACGGTCGCAACACCGGGTGGCGGCACCTCGACTCGTTCGACCTCCTCGCGATGCCCGACCCGTGGGAATACCCCTGGTTCGCCGCGTGGGACCTCGCCTTCCACACGGTCCCCTGGGCACACCTCGATCCTGCCTTCGCCAAGTACCAGCTCATCGTGCTGCTCAAAGAGTGGTTCCTCCACCCCAACGGCGCACTCCCCGCCTACGAATGGAGCTTCGACGACGTGAACCCGCCCGTTCACGCCCTGGCCGCACTGCGGGTATTCCTCATCGACGGCGCCGAGGACGTCGCGTTCCTCGAACGCGTCTTCCAGAAACTCCTGCTCAACTTCACGTGGTGGCTCAACCGCCAGGACCCCGACGGGAACAACCTCATCGGCGGCGGCTTCCTCGGGCTCGACAACATCAGTCCCCTGGACCGCTCCCACCTCCCGGCGGGGGTACGACTGGAACAGGCCGACGGGACGGGGTGGCTGGCCTACTACTCCGCCGCCATGCTCGTCCTCGCCCTCACCCTCGCCGACAGCAACGACGTCTACGAGGACATGGTCGTCAAGTTCCTGGAGCAGTTCGCGCTGATCAAGGAGGCGCTCGACGAGTCGGGGCTGTACGACACGAACGACGGATTCTTCTACGACCGGCTCGTCGACACCGAAGGGAACGCCACCCCGATCCGGGTGCAGACGCTGGTCGGCGTGATACCGGTCCTGGTGGCGGTGTCCATTCCCGAGCGCAATTCGGAACGAGCGCAACGGCTGAGCAAGCGCTTCGCTCGCATGGTGCGCGCAAACGGAGGCAGCTCGGATCAGTCGTGGCGGGTGCGGGCCGCCGACGGTGAGCGCCGACTGCTGCTGTCGGTGCTGACAGAGCAGCAGCTCCGGACCGTGCTCGCGACCCTCTTCGACGAAGGCACCTTCCTCTCACCGCACGGGCTGCGCTCGCTGTCCAAGCAGTTCGAGTCGCCGTACACCCTGCCGGGCACACCGGATGCGGTGATCGACTACCAGCCGGCCGAGTCCCGCACCACGATGTACGGCGGCAACTCGAACTGGCGGGGTCCCGTCTGGTTCCCCGTCAACTACCTCGTGATTCGGGCGTTGCTGCAATACGCACAGTTCTTCGGTGACGACTTCACCATCGACTACCCCACCGGTTCGGGGCAACGCCTCACCCTCCGGCAGATCGCCGACGACCTCGCCGACCGCCTCGTCGGCATCTGGCTGCCGGACACCGAAGGAAACCGGCCGGTGAACGGCGGCGAGAAACTACTCCAGACCGACCCCGCATGGAAAAATAACCATCTGTTCTACGAATACTTTCACGGCGACAACGGTGCCGGCCTCGGCGCGTCCCATCAAACCGGCTGGACCGCGCTGGTGGCCGATCTGATTCTCGACCGGCCCGGCCGCAGTGCATGGAAGTTCGGATCCGATTCCGCATCCCCCGCCCCCGAAAACCCCGCGACTGATCAACCTCCCTGTGATCACTGTTCGAGCTGAGGGAGCGACGACTCATCAGGGTCGCTACAGCTGCACTTTGGCCAACACCCCGGGCGAGAACGGGTTCGCGTTCGGGCTGCTGTACGCACTCGAACTACAGGCCGCCCAACGGGGCCCGGGCGGACGCCGCACGTCTGGTCCGCTGACCACCCACCGCGCCTGGTTGTGAGCTCGGGTTTCCTGCCGCTGCACGCTCGGCCGGACCGCTGATCGGCCAGGTCGAATGCTCGGTGGGCGGGATCGGCGGCGGCTGACGCGGGTAGTCGTCACCGACCTCGCGTGTCGCCGGTCGGTGCCTGGCCCGGATCAGTGCCCCCATAGGTGCGACGCCCGGAGTCGTCGTTCAAGGCCGGGTTCCAGGTCGAGACTGCCCAGATGACCACGACGTCGAGGGCGATGATCACCAGCGACCACACCGGGTAGTACGGCAGCCACAAGAAGTTCGCCAGAATCGAGACCGCGGCAACGATGATCGCCGACACCCGGGCCCATCCGGCGCCGGTGAACAGGGCGAGGCCGACGATCGCGACGACGGCACCCAGGACGATGTGGATCCAGCCCCAGGTGGTCAGGTCGAACTTGTAGACGTACTCCACCCCGGCCACGAACACTTCGTTCTCGGCGACGGCGGCGATGCCCTGGAAGAACTGAATGATGCCGACGGTGACCATGATGACGGCCGCCGCCATCGAGGTGCCGCCCGCGAAGCCTTGTTTTGCCGAGGGATACTCCGACACGGCTGTCCCCTTCCCGCGCAGATCCGATTGGTTCAGTACCACGATTGTCCGCCGCACCGGACAGTCTTCGCCGGAAAACCCGAATTCCCGCCGGACGCCACCGGCGACGAGCAATGTTCCTGGTCAACGAGATACTTTCCGGCCGGTGCCATCTTGACGCCGCCGATCAGCGGGGCAGACGATATTCAACATGACTGGCGACGACGAAAGTCTCCACGTCGAACAGGTCATCGGGCGGTTGATCGCCCGGTACCCGTCCGTCTCAGCGGGGGACATCGAACACACCGTGCGGACCATCCACAAGCGCTTCGACAACGGGCGGATTCGCGATTTCGTTCCGCTGCTCGTCGAGAAGGCGGCCCGACGGGACCTCGAGAACCACCCCAGGGCCGCACCCGGCGTCGCTGCACCCGGCGTCATCGCATCCGACGCTTCGGTTCTCGGTGAGATCGGCGGGAGAGGACTTTCTCCCCTACCCGCCCCGATCCTCGACTAGAACACTGACGGGTGACCGGGAGGCGTGCCCGTGCCCGGCCGCTCCGCTCGGTCCCAACCGTGCTACCGAGAGCAACCAGATGACCCACCTTCACGCTTCGTCCACGAGCGCACCGCATCACGCGATTCCCACCGGCCGGGTGTTGAGCACGCCGGAGATCCTGCAACGGATCCGGGCGATGTACGCCGACCGCGGCGACCCCGGCTCAGCTGACCCCGACCAGAAGCCGTCGCCCACCTGACCTGCACGTATTCCTGCCCCCAGCCGCGACCCGACACAGGTGTCGCGGTGCACCCCACCGAATCCGATGCACGACTCTCCCCACGCCCGCCTCGCGGCCTCGCCGACGATATCCGATCCCGTGGCCTGACCCCAGCCCGCTCGACTCGTGGTGGCGGCGGGTGATGTCCGACAGCAACGAGCCGGCGCACCCGAGGTCCGCTCTCGCACTCGGGGTCCGGCCCCACGACCCCCGCGACAGGCTGAAACCGACAGGGGACGCGCTGTTTCCGTGAGCCGGTCGCGCGGAGTCGGCGTGTAATCGCCACCGCGCGTCTGGGTTCCCCCCGAGGTGACACTGGTGTCACCAAGAGAGGCGGTGACCGGTCACCGTCCCGCGTCCGACTCGGAGGCGGTCGGAAAGGGGCTGGGGCCGAGGTCCAGTGTGAGGGAGGCCGGGCGCAGGCCGATCTCGGCCCAGGTGGTGGTGACGGTCAGTGACCCGGAGCGGGGATAGGTGCCGATCCAATACATCGGGGTGGTCCGGTACGGCCCGGATCCGTCGGACGGGGGTTCGCTTCGGTGGAGTGGGTCCGCGGGGCCGTCGAGGTCATCGGCACTCACCCGCACGGCCAGGTACGACCACTGCGCCGACCAGTCCTGCGGGTCGGTCAGCGGGCGGGTTTCGTAGCGGGCGAAGTCGGCCCGGATCCCGGTCACCCGCATCGCCAGTTGCAGCAACAGCCCGGAGGCGAACGCGGTGACCGCGGACAATTCGAGGGCCAGGTCCTTCTCGGCCACGATCGAGGTCGGTGCGAGCACACGAAGACCACGGTCGGAGGGCGGCGTGATGGCCGGCCAACGGTGGCGGCGCATGCCTCATCTTCGCACCACTTCCGCCCGCCGTGGTAGGGAACGGACACCCGGGGGGTGATTGCTGCTACGACGGTGCGGCACACTCCCGCAACGCATCCGGCGCGCCGGTACGGGTGAGCTGGTGACGGCTTCCCGAGCCGAACCGGCACCCGGCGGCGGTCGCCGAGCTTCGCGGCGGCGGATTCCGTACGCGTACACCGATTTGAGCAGAGTGGCGTCCCGCATCGCCGCGGTCGCACCCTTGCAGTGGTGCGCGCGGATCTGTTCGACGTGCGCATCGGCCGCGTCGAACATTGCCTGGATCTCGTCGTAGGTCAACGGCCGCCGACGCGGGTCACCCTCCTGCTCGGTGACAGGCACGATCGAGTTTTCCTCGTGCAGCAGCTGTCTCGGCGCGACGCCGAACCGCTCCCGACATTCCTGTGGCCACCCGTAGTGGGGATCGGTGACGTAGTCGAGGAACATTCGCAGCGTGATCTCGTAAATCCGCGCCGTCGACACCACGATCGGTTTGGCAACGACAGTGGCGATGAACTCCTCGAGATCTGCGCACTGCCAGTTCCACGGATAGTCGTTGGTGAATTCGGCAAGCCGTGGCAGCAATGCGCGCCGCTGCTCGATCGTCGCGGGCTGGAGGAAGCGGGCACCCTTCTGCATCGCCCACTCGTCCATCCGCCGTGTCGGCCGCGATGCATAGAATGCATCATTGCGGCATGTAAGGCAACACCCAAAATGTGAGGTCGAACAGCCGCAACGCGACTGCGTTCCTCGCATCGGGCCTACGGAAAACGCTGTGACTGCGTCTCACTTCGACAGCGTCGAGTGCGTCATCGGATGCAATTCCGCCTAGTTCAGACCGTAGACATCGTCGGCGACACCGCAGTGATCCACGGCGTGAACACCCTCACCGAGTCGGGCACTGTGCTGGCCCGAGAACGCTTCACCGATGTGTTCATCCAGCAGAACGGAACCTGGATGGCACTGTCGGCGCAGGAGACCGCGATCTGACCTTCACCTCGCGCCGGTTCGCGGCTCAGGCGGTGGCGGGGACCAGCTCGGCGATCAGGGCTTCGACTCGCGCCTTGATGTCGTCGCGGATCGGACGAACCGCGTCGACGCCCTTGCCTGCCGGATCGTCGAGCGCCCAGTCCCGGTAGCTGACCCCGGGGAAGACGGGGCAGGCGTCGCCGCAGCCCATGGTGATGACCACGTCGGAGGTTTCGACGGCCCCGGGGGTGAGGACCTTCGGGGCTTGGTCGGAGATGTCGATCCCGATCTCGGCCATGGCCTCGACTGCGGCGGCGTTGATGGTCTCGGCCGGGGCGGACCCGGCGGAGCGGACCTCGATCCGATCACCGGCGAGGTGGGCGAGGAATCCGGCGGCCATCTGGGAGCGGCCGGCGTTGTGAACACAGACGAACAACACGCTGGGCGTGGTCATGAGAGTGAGCCTTTCGTGGCGGACGGGGGCTTCGCGCGGAACCGGGAGCGCAGCGCGAGCGACACGTAGACCAGGCCGACGAGGACGGGAACCTCGATCAGCGGTCCGACGACTCCGGCCAGGGCCTGCCCGGACGCGGCGCCGTAGGTGGCGATGGCGACGGCGATGGCGAGTTCGAAGTTGTTGCCCGCGGCGGTGAACGCCAGGGTGGTGGTGCGTTCGTAGCCCAGACCCATGACGGCGCCGAGCGCGTAGCCGCCGCCCCACATGATCGCGAAGTACGCCAGCAGTGGGACCGCGATCCGGACGACGTCCCACGGCTGGGACGTGATCCTGTCACCCTGCAGCGCGAAGAGGATCACGATCGTGAACAGCAGTCCGTAGAGCGCCCAGGGCCCGATCTTCGGGATGAACGTGGTTTCGTACCAGGTGCGACCCTTGGCCTTTTCGCCGAAACGACGAGTCAGATAGCCGGCAAGGAGGGGGATGCCCAGGAAGATGAGCACCGACTTCGCGATCTGCCATGGCGAGGTGTCGATGGTGGTCTGCTCGAGGCCGAGCCAGCCGGGCAGGACCGAGAGGTAGAACCAGCCGAGCACGGCGAACATGATCACCTGGAACACCGAGTTGATCGCGACCAGCACGGCGGCGGCCTCCCGGTCGCCGCACGCGAGGTCGTTCCAGATGATGACCATGGCGATGCAGCGGGCCAGACCGACGATGATCAGGCCGGTGCGGTATTCCGGCAGATCCGGGAGGAGCAACCAGGCGAGGGCGAACATCAGGGCGGGTCCGAGCACCCAGTTCAGTACCAGTGAGCCGACGAGGAGTCTGCGGTCGCCGGTGACGGTGTCGAGTCGGTCGTAGCGGACCTTCGCGAGCACCGGGTACATCATGATCAGCAGGCCGAGGGCGATCGGCAACGAGATGCCGTCGATCTCGACGGCGCTCAGGGCGTCCCCGAGCCCGGGAATCATGCGGCCGAGCAGCAGTCCGGCGACCATGGCGACGCCGATCCACACCGGCAGGAACCGGTCCAGGGTGGAGAGTTTGCCGACGACGGCGTGATGTTCGGTGGCGACCTCGCTCACTGGTGCACCATCCTTGTGTCGGTGGTTTCAGATGGACTGCCGATGCACCCGAGGTGCCGCCGGGTCACTGCCCTGCTCGCTTGACGCGATCGATGTCCGGCATGAGTTCTGCAGGACCCGGCGGTCGCCCGGGCCGCGCCGACCGTCGACAGGGCTGAGCGCCACCGAGCGCCGAACAGTGAGCGAACCGGCTGCCGCGTCCCGGCACCGCACGAGGGTGCCTCCCCACTGGGTCTAGCAGCGAGGAGGCTGACATGAAGTCTGCC
>NZ_JBHXWI010000043.1:0-100592 GCF_042671975.1 Rhodococcus sp. NPDC127593
CTGCGCCGGATGTACGGCGGCACCGACGGCGTGGACGGGTTCGGCGGCGAGGACATCTTCTACTACATCACCCTCTACAACGAGCCCTACTCCCAACCCGCCGAACCCGCCGACCTCAACGTCGAGGGCCTGCTCAAGGGCATGTACCTGTTCAAGAAGTCGCAGGCATCGGGCCCGAAGGCGCAGATCCTGGTCTCCGGTGTCACCATGCCCGAGGGGCTGCGGGCGCAGCAGCTGCTCGCCGACGAGTGGGGGGTGGCCGCCGACCTGTGGTCGGTCACCTCCTGGGGTGAGCTGCGCCGCGACGGCATCGAATCGGAGCGGCAGGCCCTGCGCGACCCCGGCACCGACGCCCCGCTGCCCTATGTCACGCAGGCGTTGTCCGACGCCGCCGGCCCGTTCGTGGCGGCCTCGGACTGGATGCGCGCGGTGGCCGATCAGATCCGTCAGTGGGTCCCCGGCTCGTACACCACCCTGGGCACCGACGGGTTCGGCTTCTCCGACACCCGCCCCGCCGCCCGCCGGTACTTCAACGTCGACGCCGAATCCATCGTCGTCGCCGTCCTGTCCGCCCTCGCCGGCGAAGGCACCCTCGACCGCTCCAAGGCCGTCGAGGCCGCCAACCGGTACCGCATCGACGACGTCCGCGCCGCGGCCGTCTCGTACACGGATACCGGTAGCGCGTAACGCGGAGATCCTCACCCACCGCCGCCCGTGTGTCCGTCGGACAACACGGGCGGCGGTGGGCGTAGGTTCTTGACTATGGTCGAGCAGAGTCCGTTGGTCTCCCGCAGACGACAAACCCGGGATCCGTTGCCCGACGCACTGTTGCGTCGCGTCAAACAGTTTTCCGGTCGCCTCTCGACCGAGGCCGTCACGACGATGCAGGATCAGCTGCCGTTCTTCGACGACCTCGACGCCGCTCAACGCTCCAACGTGCAGTTGCTGGTTCAGACGGCGGTCGTCAACTTCCTCGAGTGGCTCAAGAACCCGGACAGTGACATCCGGTTCAGCCTGGACGCGTTCCAGGTGATTCCGCAGGATCTCGCGCGCAGGCTAACCCTCAGCCAGACGGTGGACATGGTCCGCGTGGCGATGGAGTTCTTCGAGCAGTGGCTCCCGGCGCTCGCCCGCAACGACCAGCAGCTGATCGCCCTCACCGAGGCCGTCCTCCGTTACGGTCGAGAACTGGGTTTCGCGGCCGCCTCGGTGTACGCGAGTGCCGCGGAGTCCCGCGGTGCGTGGGACACCCGGCTCGAGGCACTGGTTGTCGACGCCGTGGTCCGTGGTGACACGGGTTCCGACATGTTGTCGCGGGCGGCGACCCTCAATTGGGACGCCACCGCTCCCGCCACCGTCATCGTCGGCACTCCCCCCGAGGACGAACGGGTCTCCGTCGTCGGCACGGTCCACACCATCGCGCAGAAGCACGGGCGCGCCGCCCTCGCCGTGGTACAGGGTTCCCGGCTCGTGATGGTCGTCAGCGGCGAGCTCCAGGAGGGGTCGGGGCACTCGAGTTTCATGACCGACCTGCTCGGCAAGTTCTCGGACGAGCCGGTGATCATCGGACCGACCACGCCGACGCTGGGCGCGGCTCACTTCAGTGCCGTCGAGGCGCTCGCCGCGATGCAGGCGGTCGCCGGCTGGCGGGGCGCCCCTCGGCCCGTCCACGCCGCCGAGTTGCTACCCGAGCGCGCACTGCTCGGGGACAACGCCGCAGTCACCGCTCTGAACGACCATCTGGTCGCGCCGCTGGCGGCCGCCGGAGGTGTTCTCACCGACACTTTGGACGCATATCTCGACTGTGGAGGTGCGGTTGAGACTTGTGCCCGGCAGCTGTTTGTTCATCCAAATACTGTGCGGTATCGACTCAAGAGAATCGCCGAAGTCACCGGTCGCGATCCGACGAATCCGCGGGATGCGTATGTACTCAGAGTGGCCGCCACGGTGGGTCGATTGACACATTCCCATAACGAACCCATATCACGTTTAACACCAGTCACACCCTTCCCATTCGGAGAAGCAGGGCTGTAACGAACGTCTGTCCAGATTCGATGCGAGGACCCCACGTGCAATTTTGTGGGAACCCAACAAATCCGCCGACAAAGGTTCATCCGCAACGACATCTCGCAGCACCCGGTTGACGGTGTTCTCTTGAAGAGTGATTTCGTTGCTCGCCCCGGGTCAGGGCTCTCAGACTCCCGGCATGCTCATCCCTTGGTTGGAGCTGCCGGGTTCTCATGACCGTGTCGCACTGTGGTCGAAGGCTGCCGGCCTCGACCTCGTCCGCCTCGGTACCACCGCGACAGCGGAGGAGATCACCGATACGTCGGTGACGCAGCCTCTCGTCGTGGCCGCCGCACTCCTCGCCTTCGAGGAACTCGACGCGCGTGGCCTGGTTCCCGCAGACACCGTCGCGGCCGGGCACTCGGTCGGTGAACTCGCCGCAGCCGCTGTCGCCGGAGTCCTCTCCGCCGACGACGCCGTCGCCCTCGCCGCCGTCCGCGGCGCGGAGATGGCCAAGGCCTGCGCACTCGAGCCGACCGGCATGTCCGCGATCCTCGGGGGCGACGAGGCCGAGGTGCTCGCCCGCCTCGACGAACTGGGCCTCGAACCGGCCAACCGCAACGCGGCGGGCCAGATCGTCGCGGCAGGTCTGCTGTCGGCGCTCGAGGAACTCGCGGCCAACCCGCCGGAGAAGGCGCGGGTTCGCGCTCTTCCCGTCGCAGGCGCGTTCCACACTCGGTTCATGGCTCCCGCGCAGGAGGCCGTCACCGAGGCTGCGTCCAAGATCACACCGGGTGAACCCACCCGCACTCTGCTCTCCAACGCCGACGGCGCACCGGTCGCATCCGGAGCCGACGCACTGACTAAACTAGCCGCGCAGGTAACCCGACCTGTGCGTTGGGACCTGTGTACCGCAAGCCTGCGGACCGCTCAGGTCTCCGCGATCGCGGAACTTCCACCAGCCGGAACCCTCGTCGGTATCGCCAAGCGTGAAATGCGCGGCACGCCGACTCTGGCTCTCAAGACCCCGGGGGATATCTCCGCGCTAGCCGAACTGACAGAACTCGGCTAGTTTGCTGCGCGCACCTCGGTGCGTGCAGGGCCCGCAGGCGCGGCCGATGGGGACGTGCCTGCACAACTCCAGATACATCTACACCGAATCAGAAGGGAGCCACTCAGTGGCCGCCACCCAGGAAGACATCATCGCCGGACTCGCGGAGATCATCGAGGAGGTCACCGGTATTGAGCCGTCCGAGGTGACCATCGAAAAGTCTTTCGTCGACGACCTCGACATCGACTCCCTCTCCATGGTTGAGATCGCCGTCCAGACCGAGGACAAGTATGGCGTGAAGATCCCCGACGAGGATCTCGCCGGACTGCGCACCGTCGGTGACGCCGTGTCCTACATCCAGAAGCTCGAAGCAGAAGGTGGCGCCGACGCGGACGCTGTGAAGGCGAAGCTCGAAGCTGCCAAGAACGACGAGGAGTGAGCTCAGCCGTGACTTCCGCCTCGACCAACGGGAAGCAGTTCCCCAACATCGTCGTCACGAGCCTCGCGGCCACGACGTCGATCGCTGGTGACGTGGATGCCACGTGGAAGGGCCTGTTGGCCGGCGAGAGCGGCATCGACACCATCCGGGAAGCCTTCGTCACGGAGAACGACCTTCCGGTGACGATCGGCGGCAAGCTCAAGGTGTCGCCCGACGAGTCGCTGTCCCGGGTCGAGATCCGCCGGATGAGCTTCGTCGAGCGGCTGGCGCTCGTCCTGGGCCGTCAGGTCTGGGAGAACGCCGGCAGCCCGGAGGTCGACAAGGATCGCCTCGGCGTCGTGATCGGCACCGGACTGGGCGGCGGCGAAGCTCTGATCGACGCCGTCGAGAAGATGAAGGCCGGTGGGTACCGCAAGGTGTCGCCGTTCGCCGTCCAGATGGTGATGCCCAACGGCCCGTCGGCCACCGTCGGACTCGAGCTCGGGGCCCGCGCCGGAGTGATCACTCCCGTGTCGGCGTGCTCTTCGGGTTCGGAGGCCATCGCCCATGCGTACCGCATGCTGGTGATGGGCGACGCGGACATCATCGTCGCCGGTGGTGTGGAGGGTTACCTCGACGCCGTGCCGATCGCGAGCTTCGCGATGATGCGCGCGCTGAGCACCCGCAACGACGATCCGAAGGCGGCTTCGCGGCCGTTCGACAAGGATCGTGACGGCTTCGTGTTCGGTGAGGCCGGAGCGATGATGGTCCTCGAAACCGAGGAGCACGCCAAGGCTCGTGGTGCCACCATCCACGCCCGTCTGCTGGGCGCGGGAATCACCTCCGACGGGTTCCACATCGTCGCTCCCGATCCTTCGGGTTCGGGCGCTGCGCGGGCCATGACGAGGGCGATCGAGACTGCTGGATTGACGAAGTCGGACATCCAGCACATCAACGCGCACGCCACGGCCACGCCGATCGGTGACACGGCAGAGGCGAACGCCATCAAGGCTGCCGTCGGCAACCATGCTGCGGTGTACGCACCGAAGTCCGCGTTGGGGCACTCGATCGGCGCCGTCGGTGCGCTCGAGGCGGTGCTCACGGTCCTGAGTCTGCGTGACGGAGTCATTCCGCCCACGCTGAATCTCGAGAATCAGGATCCAGAGATCGACCTGGATGTCGTCAAGGGCGAAGCCCGTTACGGCGAGATCGATTTCGCGATCAACAACTCGTTTGGTTTCGGTGGGCACAACGTCGCGCTCGCCTTCGGCCGGGCCTGACAGCCGGTCCTGCTAGATCGCGGGTGGAGACCCCTTCTCTGAAGGGGTCTCCACCCATCGACAGCCCACCCGGGCCCGCCACAAGGAGGACGCGATGACAATCTTGGCACCCGCGACGAAGTCCGATGCGTCGATCGATCCGCGCGATCCCCTTGCGCGCCTGGAGAAGCTGTTCGACGCCGGGACGGTCGTCCCACTCCATCCGCGTGACAAGTCCGGTGTTCTGGCCGCGTCCGGCAACATCGACGGTGTCCGCACCATCGCCTACTGCTCCGATGCCACCGTCATGGGCGGTGCCATGGGTGTCGAAGGCTGCAAGCACATCGTGACGGCGATCGACACCGCCCTCGAGGAAGACGCCCCGATCGTGGGTCTCTGGCACTCGGGTGGCGCGCGTCTCGCCGAGGGTGTCGAGGCCCTGCACGCCGTCGGACTGGTCTTCGAGGCCATGGTCCGCGCGTCCGGCCGCGTCCCACAGATTTCCGTCGTCCTCGGCTTCGCAGCCGGCGGTGCGGCGTACGGTCCCGCGCTGACCGACATCGTCATCATGGCGCCGGAGGCCCGCGTCTTCGTCACCGGACCGGACGTGGTCCGCAGTGTCACCGGTGAGCAGGTCGACATGGTGTCCCTCGGTGGTCCCGACACGCACACGAAGAAGTCGGGTGTCGCGCACATCGCCGCCCACGACGAGGGCGACGCCCTGCACCGGGCACGCCGCCTGGTGTCGATGTTCTGCGAGCAGGGCGAGTTCGATCAGGCCGCGGCCGCGCACGGCGACACCGATCTCCGCGCGCTCATGCCCGAGTCGGCGAAGCGCGCCTACGACGTCCGCCCGATCGTTCACGAACTTCTCGACAACGTCGAGGGTGAGTCGAGTTTCGAGGAACTGCAGGGCAATTACGCCCGCAGCATCGTGACCGGTCTCGGACGCCTCGGTGGCCGCACCGTCGGTGTCATCGCCAACAATCCGCTCCGCCTGGGTGGCTGCCTGAATTCGGAGAGCGCCGAGAAGTCGGCTCGTTTCGTCCGGCTGTGCAACGCATTCGGCATCCCGCTCGTCGTGGTCGTGGACGTTCCCGGATACCTCCCCGGGGTGAGCATGGAATGGGAAGGCGTCGTGCGCCGCGGCGCCAAGCTGCTGCACGCATTCGCCGAAGCCACCGTTCCCCGCGTGACTGTCGTGACCCGCAAGATCTACGGCGGCGCCTACATCGCCATGAACTCCCGCGCGCTCGGCGCCACCGCCGTCTACGCGTGGCCCGATGCCGAGGTCGCCGTCATGGGCGCCAAGGCCGCCGTCGGCATCCTGCACAAGCGCGCCCTGGCGGCAGCGCCGGAAGAAGAGCGCGAGGCCCTGCACGAGCGTCTGGCTGTCGAGCACGAGAGCATCGCCGGTGGCGTCGACCGCGCCGTCGCGATCGGTGTGGTGGACGAGGAGATCGACCCTGCCAAGACGCGCAGTGTCATCACCGCCGCCCTGGCCGCCGCTCCAGCCGGCCGCGGTGACCACAAGAACATCCCGCTGTGATCTGAGCTCTGTTCGAGAGAAGGCCCCCGCCGTTGTTGTGGCGGGGGCCTTTTCGCGTCCGTGAGCGGGGTGTCAGCCGACGTCGCGGCGCAGCCACGTGACCTCGGCGCCTTCTCCGCCGCTGCGGAACGGCTCGAGAGCCTCGTCCCAGGCGGTTCCGAGCGCGTAGTCCAGTTCGGCGGCGATGTCGCCCCCCGCTTGCATCAGTGCCCGCAGGCGCATCTCCCCCACGACGACATCGCCGTTCGCGCTGGTGGACCCGTGCCACAGGCCCATGCCGGGCACGTGGCTGTACCGTTCGCCGTCCACGCCCTCACTGGCGTCCTCGGTGACCTCGAACCGCAGCATCGGCCAGGCGCGGAGCGCGTTGACCAGCCGTGAGGCGGTGCCGACGGGCCCCACCCAGCTGGTGGTCGCGCGCAGAACGCCGTTGGAGGCCGGCTGCGAGGTCCATTTCAGGTTGGCTCGGCAGTCGAGGGTCGCGGTCAACGCCCACTCGATATGGGGGCACAACGCGGCGGGCGACGAGTGTATGTAGACAACACCATCCGTCGCGTCCGCGAACTGATTCAATGCGCGCACTCGAGCCTCCTGCTTCGACGAGGGACGTCTTCCCCAACGGCCTCAGTCGGTGTGTGCAGCACGCTCGGTTGACCAGTGTGCCTTGTGATGCCTGTGTTGCGCCAGTGATTCGAGCAATCGGTGTGTCATCACCTTCTGCGTTCCGAGAGGATACCGTCGCTCAGCTCAGTCCACAGAGGCTTGGCCCAGTCGCCGAAATCCCGGTCCGTCAACGCGACGCACGCCAGTCCGGCGGCCGGATCAACCCACAGGAAAGTGCCGGACTGACCGAAGTGGCCGAACGTCTGCGGCGAGTTGCTCGCGCCCGTCCAGTGCGGGCTCTTGCCCGAACGGATCTCGAATCCCAGACCCCAGTCGTTGGGCCGCTGTGAGCCGTATCCGGGCAGAATTCCGTCCAGCCCGGGAAACTGCACGGATGTGGCGTCCGCGAACGTCTGAGGCGAAATGAGGGCCGGGCGGAACAGTTCTGCTGCGAACCGGCCGAGATCGCCCGCCGACGCCTGCGCTCCGTGCCCGGCAGGCCCGACGAGCGCGGACGTGCCCATCGACAGCGGGGCGAAGACGGATTCCGCGACGTAGTCGGCGAAATCGATCGAGGTCTCGGCGGTGAGGAAGTCGGCGAGCACCTCGTAGCCGGCGCTCGAGTAGATCCGCTTGCGCTCCGGTGCCGTCTGCACACGGTTCGCGTCGAACGCGAGACCCGACGCGTGCGCCAGCAGATGACGCACGGTCGAGCCCTCCGGGCCTGCGGGCTGGTCGAGTTCGACGGCCCCCTCCTCGGTGGCCACCAGGACTGCGTACGCGCAGAGCAGTTTGGTCACCGAGGCCAGGGGGAAGACGCGCTGCTGGTCGCCGCACTCGCCGATCACCCCTTCGTCGCGCGACAGGACCACCGCCGCAGCGTTGTCCACGGGCCATCGGGCAATCTGATCGAGACTCTGCACCCGGTCAGCCTACGAGAGCGGCCCGCGGTCAGCCGCGGCGAGCCGTCACCAGTCGGCTTCGGTGTACCGGATGACGCCGCGAATGTTCTTGCCGTCGAGCATGTCCTGATACCCGTCGTTGACACCTTCGAGGGTGTAGGTGCGGGTGATCATGTCGTCGAGGTTCAGCTGCCCCGACTTGTACATGGCCAGCAGGTTCGGGATCTCGACCCGGGCGTTTCCGCCGCCGAAGATGGTGCCCTTCAGGTCCTTCTGCAGCATCGAGAAGAGGAACAGGTTCAGCTTGACGTCCATGTCGGTCATCGCGCCCATGGCCGTGACGACGCACGTGCCGAACTTGCTGGTGAGCAACAGGGCTTCCTCGACGTATTCGCCGTGCATCTCCCCGACCGTGATGATCGTCTTCTGCGCCATCAATCCGTTGGTGAGCGCGATGATCGGCTCGATTGCGGCCGCGGCACTCTCGAACGCGTGGGTGGCCCCGAACTTCAGCGCCTGTTCCCGCTTCCACGGCACCGGGTCGATGGCGAAGATCTGACGCGCTCCGGACGCCACCGCGCCCTGCAGTGCGCTCATGCCGACGCCGCCGACACCCATGATGACGACGGATTCGCCCGGCTTCACCTCAGCCATCCGCGTCGCCGAACCCCACCCGGTGGGAACGCCGCAGCCGACGAGGGCGGCGACGTCGAAGGGAATGTCCTTGTCGATCTTCACGACCGACGTCTCGTGCACGACCATGTAGGGCGAGAACGTCCCGAGGAGACACATCGGGATGACGTTCTCGCCGCGCGCGTGGATGCGGAAGGTGCCGTCACTGATCGCCAACCCGCTCAGGAGCCCCATTCCGAGGTCACAGAGATTCTGATGTCCCGCCGAGCACGCTGGACAGCGTCCACAGGCAGGCACGAACGAGAGCACCACGTGGTCGCCGACTTCGAGGTCCTTCACCTCCGGGCCCAACTTGGTGATGACGCCGGACCCTTCGTGGCCGCCCATCACCGGGAAGGACGCCATCGGCATCGAACCGGTGACGATGTGATGGTCGGAGTGGCACATTCCGGCGGCTTCCATGCGAATCTGCACCTCGCCCGCAACCGGATCGCCGATCTCGATCTCCTCGACCGACCATGGCTCGTTCAGGCCCCACAGGATCGCACCCTTGGTCTTCATGTGACTCCCAACCCTTCATTCATGTCTGCGCATCTGCTGATGTGACGATAGACACAAACGGGCCGAATTGGAACACGTTCTACCGAATCGGGTCCGGGAATCCGAAACTGTTACCCCGACACGTCGTGGAGGTGGTGGATCGGATCGTGGACGAAGTATTTGGCCAGCGACTCCACCGTGAACGACGCGCCGTCGCTCCGCCGTCCGGTCCGCACCCGCAATTCCGGCGCGACGGCCTCGAAGTCGTCCGCCACCGCCGCGCCTGCCGCACGCAGTTCGGCGTCGACGACGGCCGGATCCTGCTCGTTGTAGCGCTCGGCGACCGCGGTCTCGTCCTGATCCCAGTTCGGGAACAGTGGATCCGTCTCGTCGAGCACGATCCGGAGCCGGACGTCGAAGATCCGGAACACGTCGCGAACGTGTGCGGCGTACTCGAGCGCCGACCACGTCTGTTCGTCCGGCCGGACCGTCACGTCGGGGCGAGTGAGGACCGGCGACCAGGCCTCCACGTTCGCCCGGACCAGGGCCGGAATGTCCTCGTACCGGGTTGCCGCCGAGTCGAACCCGCAGTCGGGGCATGCCCGGTCGAGGACCCAGGTCCAGTTCTTCGTGTCGGGAGTGATCGCCATGTCGGTCATCGTAGAACGGCCACACGATCCCGCCGTCAGAGTGCCGCCCACCGGTACGGTCGCGAGCATGCACGCCACCTTCCTCGGTGTTTCCACGATCCTGTTGTCCGACGGCGAGACGTCGCTGATGACGGACGGGTTCTTCTCCAGACCTTCGCTGCTGCGATCGGTACTCCGGCCGCTGCGCCCCGACGGTGCCGCCGTCGACCGGGCCCTCACGCGAACCCGAACCGACCGCCTGGCCGCCGTCCTCGTCGCGCACTCGCACTACGACCACGCGATGGACTCGCCGACGGTGGCGGAGCGCACCGGCGCGGAACTCGCCGGTTCGCCGTCGACGCGTCACATCGCCGAGGGTTACGGGTTCGCGATGGACCGGTTCCGGACGATCCAGGTGCGGACTCCCCTGAGGTACGGCGCATTCGAGGTGACGGCGCTGCCCGCCGAGCACAGCCCCCGAGCGAAGTTCCCGGGCACGATCGAACATGCGGTGCACCCGCCGGCGTCGATCGGCGAATACGCGCAGGGCGACTGCTTCTCGTTCCATTTCGCGCACCCCGACGGCCGCGTCCTCGTCCACGCCAGCGCGAACTTCGTTCCCGGAGCGCTCGACGGATACGACGCCGATACCGTCTATCTCGGCATCGGCACGCTCGGCAAGCAGTCCGACCGGTTCCGCCGCGACTACTGGGACGCACTCGTGACCCGGACCGGAGCACGTCGCGTGATCCCGATCCACTGGGACAATTTCTGGAAGCCGCTCGACCGGCCGCTGACGCCGCTCCCCCGCTTCGCCGACAACTTCCGGCGGTCCCTGCGGTTCCTCACCGAGAAGGGCCGGGCCGAGGGTGTCGACGTGCGACTCCCGGTTGCCTGGGAACGCATCGATCCGCTGGCCTAGTCCGGGCTCCGCCCACTCATAGCTTGTAACCGATCGTCCGGAGCAACGCCTTACGGTCGGCGACGTCGGCATCGGCCTCGACGCCGGCAGGCGGGCGGCCGTCGATCACGCCGGCGATGCCCCGGCCGAGTTCCGTCTCGGCCACGATGATTTCGAGGGGGTTGGCGGTGGCGCAGAAGATGCCGCACACCTCCGGCACCTGCTTCAGCGTGTTCAGGACGTTCACCGGGTAGCCGTCCTCCACGAACACGAAGAACGAGTGTCCCGCTCCGACCGCGACGGCGTTGCGGGTGGCCAACTCGACGAGACGGTCGTCGTTGCCGGAACAGCGCACGAGGCGAGGCCCCGAGGCTTCGCAGAACGCGATACCGAACCGGAGGTGGGGGCTCACTCCCACCAGCGCCTCGTGCACGTCCTCGACGGTCTTGATGAAGTGGGACTGACCGACGATCACGTTCATGTCGTCGGGCTTGTCGATCGCCACGATCTGCAGCTCCACGATGGCCTCCTCGGATGACCTTTCAGTCTGCCCCGCTGCGGCGCGGAGAACAACGACGGAGCGGGCGTTCGACCACCTGGGATCCGCGGAAAACGGTGGGGCGGGCGGGGCTCGAACCCGCGACCAATGGATTATGAGTCCACGGCTCTAACCGACTGAGCTACCGCCCCATCGCCGCACTATTCGCGATCGCGGCGTGCCGATGTTACCGTGCGCCCGCCGTGGGCGCGTAGCCGGGACGAAGCCCGCCCTGACAGGACTTTTCGTGGTCGGCGGACCGAATCGTGTCCCGACGTGGACACTGCCCCGTCGCCGTGTGTGCGAACGCGTCTTCCGGGGTACGCGTGTGATCCGCACTGCGGAGGATCACGAGACGGGAGCACAGGATGAGCGTCGAACGACCAGGACCGGAACCGGACGATGCACCGGCGCTCGACGACGGAGGGGGCGTTCAGCCGGGTGACACGCCACCGGATGCCGGCCAGACCTCGGGTTTGTCGCATCCGCAGCCGATGCCGGGCCGGACGGTGCCGATCCTCGCGTTCATCGTGGTGGGGCTACTCGTCCTCGCGGTCGCGGCCTTCTTCGTCGCCCGCGTGTTTGCGTTGTTCGACTGAGGTGACCGGCGCCGATGCGTCTGCGACGAGTTCGTATCGTCGCCCGTACGTTTCGACGAGGGCCTGGATCGCGGCGACCACCGGCACCGACACCAGGGCGCCGACCGGGCCGAACAGCGAGGCGCCCACGATCACCGACCCGAACGCGACCGCGGGGTGGATCGAGACCGTCGCGGACGTGATGCGCGGGTGCAGCACGTAGTTCTCGATCTGCTGGTAGACGGTCCCGAACACGATC
This sequence comes from Rhodococcus sp. NPDC127593, assembly GCF_042671975.1. Classification (NCBI taxonomy): domain Bacteria; kingdom Bacillati; phylum Actinomycetota; class Actinomycetes; order Mycobacteriales; family Nocardiaceae; genus Rhodococcus; species Rhodococcus sp. NPDC127593. The sequence continues at coordinate 11,868 of NZ_JBHXWI010000043.1, forward strand.
ACCCACACACCGTCCATCGGCTGGGACGCCGCCGCGATGATCGCTGGGAGGGCGATCGCGAGGTAGGTGCCCAGGGTGGGGACGAACTGCGAGACGATGCCGGTCCACAGTGCCAGCGGCAGCCAGTAGGGCACACCGATCACCACGAGGAAGATGCCGGTGGCGACCGAACTCACGGCAGCGAGGATCAGCCGCGACACCACGTATCCGCCGGCCTTCTCGACCGAGATCTCCCAGACCACCGAGATGACCCGCTGTTGCCGCGCCGGACACCAGCTCGAGATCGTGCGGCGAAGCGCCGGCCCCTGCGCGGACATGTAGAACACGAACAGCAGCAGCGTCAGCATCTGGAACACGACGCCGAGCAGCGAGGACAACACACCCAGAACTCCCGGCGTGAACCGCTCGGCGAGGTCTCGGATGGTCTCGGGCGTGAGGTGGATCAGAGCCTCGCCGGTCGCGAAGTCGGTGTCGAACACACGATTGGACCAGTCGGTGACCGAGGACAACGCGCCCGGCAGGGCCTTGAGGAGCTGGGCGAGTTGCTGGGCGAGCAGTGTCCCGAAGAGTGCCAGGAATCCGATGGCGAAGACGAACAACGCCAACAGCACGAGTCCGGTGGCGGCGCCGCGCCGCAGCCCCCGGCGCTCGAGCCAGTCGACGACCGGTTCGATGGTGATACTGAACAACCACGCGAGGAACAGCAACCCCAGAAAGCTCCGCAGGTTGACGAACAGCCAACCCGACAACTGGTAGGCGGCGACGGCCAGCAGAACGTAGAGGATCGAGGGCGCCAGCCACCGCGGGGCGTCGCTCGTGCCGAAGCGCCCGATCGACCGTGCCCGCTCGGTTTCGCCGCCGTCCTCGCTCATCGCACACCCCGCGGTCGATTGCTGCCGATACAGCCGGAATGTACTCGCCCGCGAGTGTGCACCGATCCGAATTGGCCGGGCGCAGCAGAAAACCCCGCCCGGATGAACCGGACGGGGTTTCGATGCTCCCCCGGCTGGACTCGAACCAGCAACCGTCCGATTAACAGTCGGAAGCTCTGCCAATTGAGCTACAGGGGATTATTCTGCTGTGCTTCGCCGTTCCCGGCGATGCGAGAGAAACTGTAGCGCATTGCCCCACCCCAGTACCAAATCGCCTGCCTGTCGACGCATCAGGCAGGATGGGTGCAGGTCGTTGTGCGTCGGGAGGAAGCGGGAATGATGCGGTTGTTGATCGGTATCGCTGCGGGGTACGTGCTGGGTACGCGAGCAGGACGTGCGCGCTACGAACAGATCAGCCGGGCCACCAAGGCCGTGGCCACCAGCCCGGCCACGAAGAAGGTGTTGCAGATGTCGCGGCAGAAGCTGTCCGACTCCCTGAACACTCAGCCGAAGCTCGAGCCCATGAAGCCACTCGACGAGGAAACGACCATCCTGGTTCCCCAGGATCAGCTCAAGAAGAAGTAGCCGGCAGTGGCCGGTTCAGCCGGCCATCCCGTCCCGGTTGGTGTCACCGATCGCCTGATCGAGCAGGCTGCGGCGGTACTGCTCCAGGGCGACGAGGTCGCCGAGCAGCGAGTGGAACTCGTCCGACGCCGTCGCCGGCGAGATGCGCTGCAGCTTGGATTTCAGTTCCGCCACCTGCTCTCCCACCCACACCTCCTGCAGGCGTGCGATCACTCCGGAAATGTATCTCGGCACGGTGTCCTCTTCGGCGGGCAACGGCTCGACGGCGAGTTCCGACACGAGGGACGCCGCGGTGACGTCGTCGACACCGCGGCTGACCGCGTCGACCCATTCGCCGCCGCCGAGGCCCGCGCTGGTGCCGCCGGACGCGATCATCGACTCGCGGATCACGACGTACGTCGGATGCGTGAACGTCTCCACCGGCAGCGAGTCGAACACGGTGCCCGCGATCGACGGGTACTGCAACGCGCCCTTCAGCGCCTCCCGCTGCGCCCACAGCGTCGGATCGTTCGGCCGGGGCCGGGTGAGCCCGACCGGCAACTGTGGGGTGTCCTGGTCCTCGCCCCGGGAGGCCTTCTTCTTCAGCGGCGCAGGCAGCGACCCGCGGGTGGACGCCCGTTTGCGCGCCTCGTCCCGCACCCGCTGCCGGACGGCGGCGATGTCGTCCCAGCCCACCCAGCCCGACAACTGGACGGCGTAGCTGTCACGCAGCGTCGCTTCCTTGATCTGCGCGACCACCGGCACGGTGCGCCGCAGCGCCTCGACCCGGCCCTCGGCGGTCTCGAGGTCGTGCTCGGTGAGGATCGACTTGACCACGAACTCGAACATCGGTGTGCGACGCGCCACCAGGTCGCGCACGGCGGCGTCACCGGACTTCTGCCGCAGCTCGCACGGGTCCATGCCCTCGGGTGCCACGGCGACGAACGTCTGCCCGGCCATCTTCTGGTCGCCCTCGAACGCCTTCATCGCCGCGGCCTGGCCGGCGGCGTCCCCGTCGAACGTGTAGATGATCTCGCCGCGAAAGTAGCTGTCGTCCATCAGCAGTCGCCGCAGCATCGCGAGGTGGTCCTCACCGAACGCGGTGCCGCAGGCGGCGACGGCGGTCTTGACCCCGGCCACGTGCATCGCCATGACGTCGGTGTATCCCTCGACCACCACGGCCTGATGTCCCTTGGCGATGTCGCGCTTGGCGAGGTCGAGCCCGAACAGCACCTGAGACTTCTTGTACAGCATGGTTTCCGGCGTGTTGACGTATTTGCCGGGCATGGTGTCGTCGTCGAACAACTTGCGGGCGCCGAACCCGATGACGTCGCCGGACAGGTTCCGGATGGGCCAGAGCAGGCGCCGGTGGAAGCGGTCGATGTGACCACGCCGCCCGGCTTTCGACAGGCCCGCGGCCTCGAGTTCCTTGACGTCGAAGCCCTTGCCCAGCAAGTGCTTCGTGAGGATGTCCCAGCCGTCGGGTGCATACCCGCACCCGAACTGCTGCGCGACCTGCGCGTCGAAGTTCCGTTCCGTCAGGTAGTCGCGGGCCGCCTGCGCGTCGGGTTCCTGCAAGCGCGCCGAGTAGAACTCCTGCGCGGCCGCGTTGGCCGCGACCAACCGGGAGCGGGTGCCACGGTCGCGTTGTACCGAGGTGCCGCCGCCCTCGTACGAAATGGTGTAGTTCAACCGGTCGGCGAGCTGCTCGACGGCCTCGACGAAACTGACGTGGTCGATCTTCTGGAGGAACGAGTAGACGTCGCCGCCCTCGCCGCACCCGAAGCAGTGGTAGTGCCCGTGGTTGGGGCGGACGTGGAACGACGGCGACTTCTCGTCGTGGAACGGGCACAGCCCCTTCATGGAGTCGCCGCCCGCGCGCTTGAGGGAGACGTATTCCCCCACGATGTCCTCGATCCGTGTGCGCTCGCGAATGGCCGCAACGTCACGATCAGGGATTCTGCCAGCCACGAACGACAGTCTAGGCGCTCCGCCGCAGCCCGAACTTCCGCCTCTGGGTCAGCAGTTCGACGGGGCGGGAATCCCGGCGAATCGGTCGCCGAGATAGCCGAATGCGGGACCGGCACCGAGCATGGTGGCGGTGCCGTGGTCGGCGCCCGGGATCACGTCGAACTGCACGCGCGCACCCTGTGAGCAGTACCGGGCGACGGTGTTCTGCACCGGCCCGATGGCGACGAGAGGGTCCGCGCTGCCGTGCCAGACGAACATCGGCGTCCTCGGGACTCCCGGATACAGTTCGACGCTGTTCTCGTCCATCACCGCGCGGCCGGACGGGTCGGCGAGGATCCCGGGACCGTTGGTCAGGTCGGGCAGCGACTTCCCCGCACCGGCGCCGAGGATCGAATCGGTGCACATGTTGCTCATCTGTGTCCGCAGGGCGAGTCCGTCGCCGTTGAGGCCGTCCCCCAGCGGTGAACGCGTCGGGTATTCACGCTCGAGACCGATGGCGGCCGCGAAACCCAGGCCGAACGCCTGCGAGCGCGTGCTACCCAAACGGTCGGCCAGTTCACCGATGTTGACCGGTGTGCCGCCCTCGGCGGCGCCCACGATGTTCAGTTCCGGGGCGTAGGTGGGTGCGAGTGCCGCGGCCCAGTTGGTCGCCATGGCACCGCCCGAGTAGCCGGCCAGCCCGACCGGGCTGCCACCGAGACCCGCTTCCGGGAGCCGCTGCGCGGCGCGGACGCCGTCGAGCACGAGCCGGCCGCCGAGTTTCGCGGCCCCGTATGCGCTGGTCGGTCCGAGGTGGTCGGGCACGGCGACGGCCCACCCCCGCGCGAGCAGGGCGTTGAGGGCGGGCCCCTCCTGAATTCCGCCGTTGAACAGCTGATGCGATGGCGCGCACTCGAGCCCGAGCGCGTTGACGAACGGCTGATAGGACACCAGCGGCCGGTTCGCGGGAGTGCCGCGGGGTACCAGCACCGTGGTGACCGCGGCGATGGGCGCTCCGGCGGAGTTGGTCGACTTGTACTTCACCTGCCAGGCGTCGGCGGTGGGGAAACCGGTGGCGGCGACCGGTCGGCTCGCCAGCACGTCACCGTCGGCGCGTGCCCCGACGTCGGCGGGCGCACCGTAGAACGGGTCGGAGTCCGCGAACGGATACGCGGGCGCGGCCTGCGCCGCGGGTGGGGCCAGCAGGGCGGCACCGACCGCCACCGCCAGCGCTGCGGACGTCGAACCGATGACCTTGCGCACTGCAGACTTCATCCGGTCTCCCTGACCATTGGGTGCGAGCTGTCTGTAGACCTATTCGTAGCACCGCGGCGGCCGGATGGGTCCGACTTCCGGCTTTGTCAGCCCCAGCTCGCCTGGGCTCCGAGACTGGACTTGTCGACGCGTTCGAGCCGGCTCTCGGTGTAGGAGGCGATCTGGTCGACGACGACCCGGACCCGTGCGGGGTCGTCGGCCGCGGCGTTCCAGGCGGGAACCAGGATGGGGTCGAGACCGGCGGGTGCGGTCACGAGTAGCCATTCGGCGACGCGGTGGACGCGGTCACGCTGGCGTGCCTGCCGTGCCCGGTGGCCGGCATCCGACATCACGTAGTTCAGTGCGAACGTCTTGAGCAGCGCCACCTCCGCCGCGACCACCGGCGGGACCACCAGGTCGGCGTCGTACCGGGCGACCGGCTTGTCGCCGTGGACGTCGCGGGTCCCGATGATCGCGGCGGTCGCGAACCGGCCGACCAGTTCACTGGTGAGATTCTTCAGGGCGACCGAACTGGTGAGCGTGCCGTCGTAGCTGCCCACCTCGACGACGACGGGCAGAAGGCTCAACCGCGTCGCGGCCTCGACCAGTTCCTCGACGTCGAGTCCCGGGAACTCCGACGCTCCGAACTCGGCGAGCGCCCGCTGATCCACCGGATCGGCCAGCGAACGCAGATCGATGCGCCCGTCGATCACGCCGTCCTCGACGTCGTGCACGGAGTAGGCGACGTCGTCGGCCCAATCCATGACCTGCGCTTCGAGACACTGGTGGCCGTCGGGGGCCCCCTCGCGGATCCACGCGAGCACGTCGGCGTCGTCGTCGTAGGCCCCGAACTTCGCGCCGGGTCGCGGCCGGGTCCACGGATACTTGATCGCCGCGTCCAGCGACGCGCGGGTCAGGTTGAGCCCGGCACTGCTTCCGTCGGGGTACAGCACCTTCGGTTCGAGGCTCGTGAGGATGCGCAGATTCTGGGCGTTGCCCTCGAACCCACCGCAGCTTTCGGCGACCTCGTCGAGGGCCTTCTCCCCGTTGTGGCCGTACGGCGGGTGACCGATGTCGTGCGCGAGGCCGGCGAGGTCCACCAGATCGGGATCGCAGCCGAGACCGTCGGCGATCCCGCGGCCGATCTGCGCCACCTCGATCGAGTGCGTCAACCGCGTGCGCGGGGTGTCGCCGTCCCGGGGGCCGACCACCTGGGTCTTGTCGGCGAGTCTGCGGAGCGCGGCCGAGTGCTGGACGCGGGCGCGGTCGCGGGAGAAGACGGATCGGTGTTGCGCGGCCTCGATCTGGCTGCCCGGGATTCCCGCCCGTTTCGGTGCCTCGCGGACCCGGCGGGCGACGTCGTGCGCGGAGTACACGTCGCCGAGGGGTGTCGTGTGTGCTGTCATCGATGTCTACTGTCCCGCCGTGTAAGGGAAGTCGGCCGAGAAGTGGGTGAGCTGGTACCAGATCAGCGCCCCTGTCTCCCGGGCGATTCCGTGCAGCTGGGATTCGCGGGTGAACACGGCGGGCCCCTGCCGGGTGGGCGCCGTCCAGGCGTCGAGTCCGGCGTCACGTGCCATCGTCCGGGTCCGCAGCGAATGCCAGGGGTCGCTGACGAGGACCGCCGAATCGATGCCCTGCTCCCCCATCGCCTCACTCACCGCCTCGATGCTGAGCAGGGTGTCGGACCCTTCCTCGACCGCGGTGATGCTGTCGGCGGGGACGCCGCGCGAGATCAGATAGTTCTTGCCGGACGCCGCCTCGGTGTACTCGTCGCCCTCCTGCTTGCCGCCGACCGTGATGACCTCGGGGGCCACCCCCCGCTCGTACAGCTTGTATGCCTGCTCGAGCCGGGCCTCGAACACCGACGACGGGGTTCCCGAATACTGGGCGGCGCCGAGCACGACGATCGCGTCGGCGGCGGACGTGTCGTCGATCCGCGCGACCTGCCACACCCGGACCGCGGTGCCGAGCACCAGCGCTGCGGCGAGGAGGACGACGCCGGCGATGATCCGGCGGGTCCACCGGGCCAGCGTGCCGGCGAACCCCAGGCGCGCAGAACGGCGCGGGAGGTCGTGGCGTTCACGGCTCGGTGCAGAATTCACTCCCTGATTCTGCCAGCTGTCGCCGAACTGTCCCGATGACGACTCGCCACACCCGATAGATTTGCTGCCATGCCACTCGCAGCGCGCCTCGAGCAGACGCCGTCGTCCCGCCCCCGACTTCCCCGTGCTCGGCGGTTCGCCGCCCTCGGCGCCGTCTCCGCACTCCTGACTCTCGTGGCAATCCTGTTCTCTCCCGCGATCGCGTCGGCGGACGCACCGTTCCGCCTTCCCGGCCAGATCACGGACACCGTCGGCGTGCTCGACGCCGACCAGCAGAGCGACGTCCAGGCCGCGATCGACCAGCTCTACGACGAGCACAAGGTGCGGTTGTGGGTGGTGTACGTTCCCGACTTCAACGGGCTCGGCGCCGGTCCGTGGGCGGATCAGACGGCGCAGGCCTCCTCGCTCGGCGACCGCGACGCCCTGCTCGCGGTCGCGACCGTCGACCGCGAGTACGCCCTCATCGCACCGGACGGACTGTCGGAGATCACCAGCGACGAGGCCGAGTCGATCCGCGTCGATGCGGTGGAACCCGCCCTGCGCGAGGAGGATTGGGCCGGCGGCGCGATCGCCGCGGCAGGCGGCCTTGGCGACGCGATGAGTCCGGGCGAAGGAATGTCCGTGCGCACACTGCTGATCGGCGGAGGTGTGGTCGTCGTGGGTGCGGGTGGCGTCGTGCTGTATTCGCGGAAGAAGAAGCACGACCGCTCCCGGGCCGGGGTCGAGGCGGCGCGCAGCATCAGCCCCGAGGACACCGCCGCGCTGACGGCGCTCCCGCTGCCGACCCTGGACGAGCGCGCCAAGGAGGTGCTCGTCGAGACCGACGACGCGCTGCGCACGAGCCAGGAGGAACTCGAACTGGCCCGCGGCGAGTTCGGCGAGCAGGCCACGGCGTCGTTCACGGCGGCGTTCGACACGGCGAAGGCGACACTCGCGGCCGCGTTCACCGTCCGTCAGCGACTCGACGACGCGATCCCCGAGACCCCAGGGCAGCAGCGGGAGATGCTCATCGACATCATCACCTCGTGCGGGCGCGCCGACCGCGAACTCAACGAGAGGGTTCAGGAGTTCGACGGGCTCCGGGACCTGCTGATCAACGCCCCCGACCGACTCGACGCGCTCACCCGGGACATGGTCGCGCTGACCGTGCGCATCCCCGATTCCACGCAGACCCTCGCCACCCTGCAGACCGAATTCCCGGCCGCCGCACTCGCTTCCGTCGCCCACAACGTGACGATGGCGGAGGAGCGGCTCGCGTTCGCGGAACGGGCCGTGGCCGACGGCAGGGACGCGATCGCGTTGCCGCCCGGGAAGCAGGGGCCGGCGGTGTCGGCGATCCGCGGAGCCGAGGGCGCCCTCGAACAGGCCCGGACGCTACTCGACGCCGTCGACCACGCCGCGGAGGACATCCGGCACGCCATCGCCACGCTGCCGGCCGCGATCACCGACGTGGAGGCCGGGATCGCGGCCTCGGGACAGTTCACCGAGCAGGGTGGGGACCGGCTCGCGTCGGCCCGCGCCGCGGCCGAGGCAGCACTGGCGGCGGCCCGGACCGCCGCGGACACCGACCCGCTCGGCAGCTTCACCCAGATCGTCAAGGCCGACGCGGAACTCGACACCGTCCGCGCCGAGGCGCAGGAATCCCGGCAGCAGGCCGAGCGTGCGCAGCAGCGCCTCGAACAGGACCTCATGGCCGCGCAGTCGCAGGTCACGGCGGCGTCGGACTTCATCGGCACCCGACGCGGCGCGGTGGGAGCGGACGCCCGGACCCGCCTGACCGAGGCGCAGCGGCACCTGGCGGGCGCGCAGCAACTGCGCGCCACCGACGCCTCCCGCGCGCTTCAGCACGCTCAGGCGGCGGCCGGCCTGGCGGCCGACGCACTGCACCTGGCGCAGAACGACGTGAGCCGCTGGGAGTCCCGCCGGCGCCCCGGGCCCGGAAGCGGTGGCGGGAATGCCACCGGAGCGATCCTCGGCGGCATTCTGATCGACAGCATCCTGCGCGGCGGTTTCAGCGGCGGCGGCAACTGGGGAAGCCGGGGCTCCGGCGGCGGTCGCAGCAGCGGCCCGCGGTCCTTCGGCGGGCCGAGCAGCTCCGGCCGGATCAGTGGGGGCGGCCGATTCTGACGTCCTCCCCAGTCTTCGTCGCACTCGCCTGCGTCGCGGCCACCGCCTGCGGCGCCCTGTCGGGCTGCGCGGGCGGGGACCCGCCCGCGGACGACGCGATCCCGCTGTCGGCGGAGGCCTATCGCAGCCGGGAGGACGACGCGGCGGGCGGGCGGATTCACGTGCGGATAGCGAACACCGGCGATGCGCCCGTCGCCGTGACCTCCGTGGCATTGGACAGTCCCGGTTTCGAGGCGGCGCCCGAGACCCGGCGCGAGGTCGAACTCGGCCCCGGCAACCGGATCGATGTCGAGGCCGAGTACGGCCCGGTTCGCTGCGACACTCCCCCGGAGCCGGCGTACGCCCTGATCGGTGTGGCCGGCGCGTCACCGGTGCGGGTGCCGCTCACCACCCCATACGACGTCCTCGGCCGTATCCACGACGGCGACTGCGCCGCAGAGGATCTGGCGCGGGCCGTACCGGTGACACTGATCCCGGCGGCGGGACCGCCCGAGCCGACCGCACCCCTGCCCGCCCAGCTCGTCGTGAGCCGGGGAACGGCGTCGGGTGACATCCGGCTGGACGAGATCGGCGGCAGCGTCCTGTACGCGCTGCACGGCGCACTGCCCGCCACCATGCGGGCGGACGAGGACCGGCTGAGCGTGGACATCACGATCGACGCGGCGCGCTGCGACCCTCATGCCCTCGCGGAAGCGAAGAAGCCCTTCGTCTTTCCGCTGTGGATCGCCGTCGGCTCCTCGGAACCGGAATACTCGCGCATTCCGGTCTCCGAGGAGAACCGGCGAATCCTGACGAACTATCTGACCGCCACCTGCGACGCGCGCAGGTGACGGCGGATCAGGAACCGATGAGGCGCTGCGCCAGGTAACCCTCGACCTGGTCGAGCGCGACCCGCTCCTGAGCCATGGAGTCGCGCTCACGCACGGTCACGGCGTGGTCTTCGAGCGTGTCGAAGTCCACGGTGATGCAGAACGGGGTGCCGATCTCGTCCTGACGGCGGTAGCGGCGGCCGATCGCGCCGGCGTCGTCGAACTCGACGTTCCAGTGCTGACGGAGCGTCGCGGCGAGATCCTTGGCCTTGGGCGTCAGGTCCGCGTTACGCGACAGCGGCAACACCGCTGCCTTCACCGGAGCAAGACGACGGTCCAGACGCAGAACGGTGCGCTTGTCGACGCCACCCTTCGCGTTCGGCGCCTCGTCCTCGGTGTACGCGTCGACGAGGAACGCCATCAGCGAACGCGTGAGACCGGCTGCCGGTTCGATGACGTACGGCGTGTACCGCTCCCCGGTGGCCTGGTCGTAGTAGTTGAGGTCGGTGCCCGAGTGCTTCGAGTGGGTCGACAGGTCGAAGTCGGTGCGGTTGGCCACACCCTCGAGCTCGCCCCACTCACTGCCCTGGAAGTGGAAGCGGTACTCGATGTCGACGGTGCGCTTGGAGTAATGCGACAGCTTGTCCTGTGCGTGCTCGTACAGGCGCAGGTTGTCCTTGTTGATGCCGAGACCGGTGTACCAGTCCATGCGGTAGTCGATCCAGTACTGGTGCCACTCTTCGTCCTCGCCGGGCTTGACGAAGAATTCCATCTCCATCTGCTCGAACTCGCGGGTGCGGAAGATGAAGTTTCCGGGCGTGATCTCGTTGCGGAAGCTCTTGCCGATCTGGCCGATGCCGAACGGCGGCTTCTTGCGCGACGTGGTGAGCACGTTGGCGAAGTTCACGAAGATGCCCTGCGCCGTCTCCGGGCGAAGGTAGTGCATGCCCTCTTCGCTCTCGACCGGGCCGAGGTACGTCTTGAGCATCATGTTGAAGTCACGGGGCTCGGTCCACTGACCGACCGTGCCGCAGTCGGGGCAGCCCACGACGTCCATCGGGACGTCGTCCGGGTTGTCGAGGCCCTTCTTCTCCGCGTACGCCTCCTGCAGGTGGTCCTGACGGTGACGCTTGTGACAGTTGAGGCACTCGACGAGCGGGTCGTTGAACACGCCGACGTGACCGGACGCCACCCACACCTCGCGGGGCAGGATGACCGAGGAGTCGAGGCCGACGACGTCCTCGCGGCTGGTGACCATGTTGCGCCACCACTGCTTCTTGATGTTCTCCTTGAGCTCGACACCCAAGGGGCCGTAGTCCCAGGCCGACTTCGTGCCTCCGTAGATCTCACCGCACGGGTAGACCAGGCCACGACGCTTGGCGAGATTGACGACGGTTTCGACTTTGGACTTCGGTGCCACTCGGGTGCTCTCCATCTGGGTAATAGATGCATGGTTCACGTGCGCTTTTCGGAGCCCAGCCTATCTGCCCGATCGCAGTCGGTTCACCCACCCGGTTGACATGCGTATTCGTGCATATCAAAATGGAATCGATTTGCAATAAGGTGAGGGTGATCCTCCCGGGGCCGACGGGCCTCGCGGCCACGGTCCCGTCCATTGTCCGGCACACCGAAGGAGATCACTGGTGAGCGTCATCGATCCCGGGGATCTGCATCCGTTCGAGGCGGCGGCGCCCGCTCCCGTGCCGTCGAAGGAGACGCTGGCAGCGGCCGGCGACATCCTGCGCGCCCTCGCGGCCCCCGTCCGGATCGCGATCGTCCTCCAGCTCCGCGAATCGGAACGGTGCGTGCACGAACTCGTCGGCGCACTCGGAGTCACCCAGCCACTGATCAGCCAGCATCTTCGCGTACTCAAGGCCGCGGGAGTCGTGCGCGGCGAACGCACCGGACGTGAGGTCCTCTACCGCCTGGTGGACGACCACCTCGCCCACATCGTCGTGGACGCCGTCGCGCACGCCGAGGAAGGATAGAAGCCTTGACCCAGAACACCGGCCAGCGCAAACCCGTCGTCGTGGGAGTACGCGCGACCAAGCAGCGCAGCGCCATCTCCGCGCTCCTCGACGACATCGAGGAGTTCCGGTCGGCGCAGGAACTGCACGACGAACTCCGCAAGCGCGGCGAGGGCATCGGGCTGACCACCGTCTACCGCACCCTGCAGACGCTCGCCGACGCCGGAACGGTCGACGTCCTGCGCACCGACACCGGCGAATCCGTGTACCGGCGCTGCTCGTCCGGACATCACCATCACCTCGTCTGCCGTGCCTGCGGTTACACCGTCGAGGTCGAGGGACCGACCGTCGAGCAGTGGTCGCAGTCGATCGCCGACGCCCACAGCTTCTCCGACGTCAGCCACACCATCGAGATCTTCGGTCTCTGCAAGGACTGCACCGCGACGCAGTGAGCGTCAGGGGATCAGTCCCTGCCGGGCGGTGTCCGCGCCGCTCAACGCGAGAAGCAGCATCGTGGTCAGCGCCTCGTCCTGGAGCCCGGCCGCCGGGAACGTGTACCGCAGGATGACGTCCGCGAGCCGGCCGTGACCGAACACCGCGATCGAACCGAACTGCAGTGCGCTGTTCCGCTCCGCGACCTTCTTGTGCAGCGACGCGCTGACCGGGCGATCCCAGGCCAGCACGCACGTCATCGACAGCACATCGAGGCCCTCGGTGAGGGTCATCGCACTGATCGAGCACAGCGCCCCGGCGTACTCGAAACTCAGCGATCCGTCCTCCGCCCGGGCGACGGTGGCGAAGTGCTCGAGCGCGTCCGCCGCCCGTCCGAGCAGCGCGGGCGCCCCGTCGACGGTCATTTCACCCCACCGAACCGACGGTCACGCGACGCGTACTCGACACACGCCGCCCACAGGTCCCGGCGGTCGAAATCAGGAAACAGCTTCTCCTGGTACACCATCTCGGCGTAGGCCGACTGCCAGATCAGGAAGTTGGACGTACGCTGCTCGCCGGACGGCCGGAGGAACAGGTCGACGTCCGGCATGTCCGGCTCGTCGAGGTACCGGGCCACGGTCGCCTCGGTGATCTTCTCCGGGTCCAGTAGCCCCGCCGCGACCCGCCTGCCGATCTCCTTCGCCGCGTCGGCGATCTCCGCGCGCCCGCCGTAGTTGACACACATGGTCAGGTTCATGACCGTGTTGTGCTTCGTCAGCTCCTCGGCGATCTCGAGTTCCTTGATGACGCTGCGCCACAGCTTGGGACGGCGACCCGCCCACCGCACGCGCACCCCCATCTCGTGCATCTCGTCGCGGCGACGCCGGATCACGTCGCGGTTGAATCCCATCAGGAAGCGGACCTCCTCGGGGCTGCGTTTCCAGTTCTCGGTGGAGAACGCATAGGCCGACAACCATTCGACGCCCATCTCGATGCACCCGCAGACGGCGTCCATCAGCACGGCCTCGCCGCGTTCGTGGCCTGCGGTCCGGGGAAGTCCCCGCTCCTGCGCCCAGCGGCCGTTGCCGTCCATCACCAGCGCGATGTGCCGGGGAACGAGTTCGGTTTGCAGGCCGGGCGGGCGGGCGCCCGAGGGGTGCGGGTCCGGCGGCCGGATCTGGCGCTCGGCCCCGGAATTATGCGGGGCTCGAGGTTCGCGTCGTCGAATCACGGTCCCCATCCTGCCTGACCGAATCCTCCACCCGTACCGCCGCATGCGGTCGTGCTCGTTCGATCAGCGGGAGAGTGCGGAGTTGCCGTTCGAGGTGCCACTGCAGATGCGCCGCGACGAGACCGCTGGCCTGCCCCCGCAACGACTCGGGCACTTCCTCCGTGCTCGCCCAGTCGCCGCGAAACAGCGCATCCATCAGGTCGAGGACCCCCGGTGACGGCGTGGCGGCGCCCGGCGGCCGGCAATGGACACACACCGCTCCCCCGGCCGCCACGTGGAATGCCCGGTGCGGCCCGGGTGCGCTGCACCGCGCGCAGTCGTCGAGGGCGGGAGCCCACCCCGCAAAACCCATGGCCCGCAACAGGAAGGCGTCGAGGATCAGCTCGCACGGGCGGTGGTGCTCGGCGACGGCCCGCAGCGCCCCGACCGTCAGGCGATGCAGTTGCGGTGCCGGGGCCCGTTCCTCACCGGCGAGCCGCTCGGCGGTTTCGAGGATCGCGCACGCCGTCGTGTACCGGGAGTAGTCGTCGACGATGTCGGTCGCGAACGCATCGACGGTCTGGACCTGGGTGACGATGTCGAGGTTGCGGCCCGGGTAGAGCTGCACGTCGATGTGCGCGAACGGCTCGAGCCGGGCACCGAACTTGGACTTCGTGCGGCGCACCCCCTTGGCGACCGCGCGCACCAGACCGTGCTGCCGGGTGAGGAGTGTGACGATACGGTCGGCCTCGCCCAGCTTGTGCTGGCGCAGGACCACCGCAGTGTCTCGATACAACCTCACCGGTCCAGTCTCCCACGTCGAGGCGACCACATTCCGCAGGCCGAGCCGCGGGCGACGGTCAAGGCTGGGTGCGCCCGTCGCGCACAGCGTCGACGACGTCGCGGACCCCGTCGATGACGAGTTGGGGCTGTTCGATGTTGATGTTGTGGCCGCTGTTCGTGTTCGTGACATGTGTGGCACCCGGAACGAGTTGGGCCAGATCCTCCTGCGCCTTCGGCTGCACGGCGTCGAGGGCCGGGCCGTAGCCGGGATGGATGTCGGCGGGGAGACTTCCGTTCGCGATGCCCTCCGCGATCTGCGGCGCCACCGAGCGGTCGGCGGAGAGGACGACGAGCGGCTGGGGCCGGATCGGTTCGGCGGCGCGGATCTCGTCGAAACTGCGGACGAAGTCGACGCGCTCGAGGTCCGGGTATTCGTCGAGACTGTCCTGCTGCGGGGTGTTGAGCCGCAGGAACTCCTGGAACTGCTCCGGGGGCAGGAGTGTCTGCAACTCCTCCGACTGCGCGTCGATCAGCACCAGGCCCGCCACCTCGTCGGGATGGGTACCGGCGAAGAGTCTCGCGATCTGACCGCCGTAGGAGTGGGCGGCCAGAACATAGGGACCGGACCCGACCTCATCCGCGGCGCCCAGCAGCGACTGGAGGTCGGCGACCGCGTCCGCGGTGGTGATCGGCTGCGGGACCGGGTCGCTGCGGCTCAAAGCGTCCCCGCCCAGCACGACTCCCGGCCGATCATACGAGCAGACCCGCGTGAACTCGGCGACTCCGTCGAAGGCCGAGGTGCTCGCCGGATCGGCCGTCGTCGTCCACTGATCGGCACCGAACCGGAGACCGGAGACGAACACGACGGTCGGTGTGCCTGTGCCCGCACACTCGAGATAGATGTTCCGGCCCCCGCCGACGTCGACGGTGCCGGCGAAATTCTCGCTCGTATTGCCGTCGTCGCCCGTTCCGCACGCGGCGACGAGCACCACGACCCCCAGAGTCGTGAGCCACCCCGACAATCGCGGCCACATCGGCACGACGCACCTCGAAACCCGTCCGGAAACGCAGACCGCTTCCGGGTGATCCGTACCCCGCTCTCACCGGATCAAACCCCGGACGCCGCCCACGTCAGCTGAAACGCTGCTCGAGGTGCACCGTCACCTCCACTCCGGCACCGTCCTTACCGATCAGCTTGCACAGTGCGATCTTCAGGGGAAGCCAGTGCGGACCATCACCCGAGGGCATCAGGGTGGCAGTGAACGGGTGGCCGTCGATCGTCCCGCCAACCTTCACCGGCCGCCTCGTTCCGAGAAGCTCGGCGGAGTCCGGCACGGTCACGTACGTCGCGAACGCCCCGTCCTTCTGGATCGGCGCCGTAAAGGTGTGCGCGAGCGGTTGTGGGGTCTTCGGTGCCGGCATTCGTGGCTCCTCCGGTCGAGTGTGATGCTGCGGTCGAAGGTAGGACTCCCGGAGCGGGCCGGAATCATCGGTCGTGAGCAGGATCACCTCCCCCGGTCACACCTGGAACCGGTACCCCATCCCGGCCTCGGTGATGAGGTGACGCGGATGGGACGGGTCGTCCTCGAGTTTGCGTCTCAGCTGCGCCAGATACACCCGCAGGTAGTGGGTCTCGGTGGCGTACGCCGGGCCCCACACCTCCCGCAGCAGTTCCTTCTGCCCCACCAGCTTGCCCTTGTTCCGCACGAGCATCTCGAGCATCCCCCACTCGGTCGGCGTCAGGTGCACCTCGGCCCCCGCCCGCCGCACCGTCTTCGCCGCCAGGTCGACCGTGAACGAATCCGTCTCCACCACAGGTTCACTCGTGTCGACGGCCGTTGTCGCCCGGCGGGCGGCCGCACGCACCCGGGCCAGGAACTCGTCCATCCCGAACGGCTTGGTGACGTAGTCGTCGGCGCCGGCGTCGAGGGCCTCCACCTTGTCCGCGGAGTCGGTCCGCGCGGACAGCACGATCACCGGTGCGGGGCACCACCCGCGGAGGCCGGCGAGCACTTCGGTCCCGTCCATGTCGGGTAGCCCGAGGTCGAGCACGATCACGTCCGGCGGTCGCTCGGCCGCGGCGCGCAGGGCGGCGGCCCCGGACGCGGCCGTCACCACGTCGTATCCGCGCACACTCAGATTGATCCGCAGGGCGCGGAGAATCTGCGGTTCGTCGTCGACGACGAGAACTCTCGTCATGGATGCTCCCCTCCCGCCCCGGCCAGTTCCACCACCATCGTCAGACCACCGCCGGGGGTGTCGGTGGCGCTGATGGTCCCGCCCATCGCGTCGACGAATCCGCGGACGACGGACAGCCCGAGCCCGACTCCCGTGGTCGTGTCGCGGTCCCCCAGTCGCTGGAACGGGGCGAACATCTCGTCTGCCCGCCCACGCGGAATTCCCGGCCCGGTGTCAGCGACGGTGACGACAGCGCGGTCTCCCACCGCCGCGGCACCGACCCGGATCACGGAGTCCTCACCGTAGCGGAGTGCGTTGTCGATCAGATTCGCGAGCACCCGCTCGAGCAGGCCCGAATCCGCCATCGCTGTGACCGCCCCGACGTCGACTTCCACCCTTTCCCGGGCCCGGGTCCCGGTCCGGCCGCCGATTCCCAGACCCACCAGCGCCCGGTGCACCACCTCGTCGAGATACACCGGCCGCAGCGTCGGGGTCACCACTCCCGCCGCGAGCCGGGAGGAGTCGAGCAGGTTGCCGACGAGAGAGGTGAGGACGTCGGCCGATTCCTCGATGGTCGCGAGCAGTTCGGCGGTGTCCTCCGGGGAGAAGTCGACGTCGTCGCTACGCAGGCTGGACGCGGCGGCCTTGACCGCGGCCAGCGGGGTCCGGAGGTCGTGGCTGACGGCGGACAGCAACGACCGCCGCAGCCGGTCGGCCTCGGCCAGGGCCTGCGCCTGCCCCGCCTCCTGCGCGAGCTCGGTCTGGCGGATCATGCCCACTGCCTGGTTGGCGACGGCGAGCAGCACGCGACGGTCCCGGGCGTGCAGTTCGCTGCCGCGCAGTGCGAGCGCGTATTCCCCCTCCCCCACCTCGCAGACGGTGTCGGCGTCGTCGACGCTCACCGGTGGGTGCTGCCCGACGGACCCCACCGGACCGAGGTCCCGGTGCAGCACGCTGACCGAATCCTGGCCGTAGGTCTCGCGCACCTTCTCGAGCAGGGTGTCGAGGTCGGCACCGCGCAGTACCGATCCGGCGAACAGCGCCAGCAACTCGGCTTCCTGCGACGCCCGGCGCGCTTCCCGTGACCGCTTGGCGGCCGCGTCGACCAGGACCGCGACGGCGACCGCGACCACGAGCAGCACGACCGTGGTGATGAAGTTGTCCGGCTCGGCGATGGTGAAGCTGCGCACCGGCGGCGTGAAGAAGTAGTTGAGGAACAGACCCGAGATCAGCGCGGAGAACGCCGCAGGGGCGACACCGCCGAGCAGCGAGACGAGCAGCACCACGATGAAGAACAGGGCTCCCTCGCCGACCAATCCGAGCCACCGGTCGACGGCACTCATCACCACGGTGGCCACCGACGGTACGAGGACCGCGGCGATCCAGGCGATCACCGTGCGCGAACGGGATCCCACCGGCGACAACCGCCGCGGGCGATGGGACTCGCCGTGCGTCACCATGTGCACGTCGATCGACCCGGACTGGTGCAGCACGCTCGCACCGATTCCCTCGTCGAAGATCCGCGCCCACCGTGAGCGTCTCGACGTGCCCAGCACCAACTGTGTGGCGTTCGCGGTCCGGGCGAAGTCGAGCAGCGTGGTCGGGACGTCGTCGCCGACGACGCTGTGCAGGCTCGCCCCGATGCTCGCGGCGAGCGTGCGCACCTTACCCATCTCCGGAGCCGAGACACCGGCGAGGCCGTCGCCGCGCACCACGTGCACGACGATGAGCTCGGCGCTGGATCTCGACGCGATCCGGCCGGCGCGCCGAACCAGCGTCTCCGATTCCGCACCGCCGGTCACCGCGACCACCACCCGTTCCCGGGCCTCCCACGTGTCGGTGATCTTGTTCTCCGCACGATATTTCGCGAGTGCGGCATCCACCTGGTCGGCCACCCACAGCAGGGCGAGTTCGCGGAGTGCGGTGAGGTTCCCTTTCCGGAAGTAGTTGCTCAGCGCCGCGTCGACTTTGTCCGCGGCATAGATGTTGCCGTGGGACAGTCTGCGGCGCAAAGCCTCCGGAGTGATGTCGACCAATTCGACCTGGGTGGCGGCGCGCACCACCTCGTCGGGGACCGTTTCCTGCTGCACCACGCCGGTGATCCGCTGGACCACGTCGTTGAGGCTTTCGAGGTGCTGAACGTTGAGCGTCGAGAGGACGTCGATCCCCGAGCCGAGGAGGATCTCCACGTCCTGCCAGCGTTTCTCGTGGACGCTGCCCGGTGTGTTCGTGTGCGCGAGCTCGTCGACGAGGACCAGCGCCGGCCTGCGGGCCAGCACCGCCTCGACGTCGAGTTCCCGGCCGAGCGTGCCCCGGTAGGCGATCAGCTTGGGCGGAATCAGTTCGAGGTCACCGAGCTGCGCCGCCGTGCGGTCGCGGCCGTGGGTCTCCACCACGGCCGCGACCACGTCGCACCCCCGCTCCCGGCGGCGGTGCGCCTCACCGAGCATCGCGAACGTCTTGCCGACGCCCGGTGCGGCACCGAGATAGATGCGCAGTTCACCGCGTCGGCGTTCGACGTCCCGGCGCGCGCCGTCGGTTCCGGTACCACTCACCTCGCCATCATCCACCAGCGGTGGGGGCCGTGCACTCAGGAGCGGTCAGGCCGAGGGCCAGATTCAGTTCGAGGACGTTCACCCGTTCCTCACCGAGGAAGCCGAGTTGTCTTCCCTCGGTGTTCTCGTCTACCAGTTGACGTACCCGGGTCTCGCCGAGGCCGTTCACCGCCGCCACCCTCGGCACCTGCAACGCCGCGTACGCGGGGCTGATGTGCGGGTCGATGCCCGAGCCGGATCCGGTGACCGCGTCCGCCGGTACCGCGGAGGGGTCCACCCCTTCACGCGCGGCGATCGTCGCCCGCCGGTCGGCGATGAACGTCGCCAGGATCTCGCTGCTCGGCCCCTGGTTGGTGGGCAGGGCAGTAGCGGGGTCGCCCGGCGCGAACGGATCCTGTTCGGCCACCGACCCGGTGACCCGGTTGTGGAAGAACGGATCCGGCTCCCCCGCCGGCACCTGCGGGTCGACACCGACCCACCGGCTCCCGACGACGCACCCGGTGGTGTCGCGCATCGGGGAGCCCTCGGCCGCTCCGGCGCCGATCCTGCTCACCCCCCACACGGCGGCGGGATAGAGCACACCGAGGACTGCCGTGAGTGCGAGCAGGACGAGTAGTCCGGCCCAGGTCTGCCGGAGCAGACCGATGAGAAATCGCATGCGGGATCACCCAATTCCGGGAACGAGACGGACGACGAGGTCGATGAGCCAGATACCGGCGAACGGCGTGATCACGCCGCCGAGGCCGTAGATCAGCAGGTTGCGGCCAAGCAGCTTCGACGCCGAGGACGGACGGTAACGAACGCCTTTCAGCGACAACGGGATCAGCGCGACGATCACGACGGCATTGAAGATCACCGCCGACAGGATGGCCGATTCCGGGGTGGCCAGCCGCATGATGTTCAGCGTGTTCAGCTGCGGATAGATGCCGCTGAACAGGGCAGGGAGAATCGCGAAGTACTTGGCCAGGTCGTTGGCGAGCGAGAACGTGGTGAGCGCCCCGCGCGTGATGAGCAGTTGCTTGCCGATCTCCACCACCTCGATGAGCTTGGTGGGATCCGAATCGAGATCCACCATGTTCCCGGCTTCCTTCGCCGCCGACGTGCCGGTGTTCATCGCCACCCCGACATCCGCCTGGGCCAGCGCCGGGGCGTCGTTGGTGCCGTCCCCGGTCATCGCGACGAGCCGGCCGCCCTCCTGCTCCCTCCGGATCAGCGCGAGCTTGTCCTCGGGTGTCGCCTCGGCCATGAAGTCGTCGACTCCGGCCTCGGCCGCGATGGCCTTTGCCGTCAACGGGTTGTCGCCGGTGATCATCACCGTGCGAATCCCCATGGCCCGCAGTTCCGCGAACCTCTCGGCGATGCCCGGTTTCACCACGTCCGACAGCGCGATCACGCCGAGCACGGTCGCTGTGTCTCCGCGGACGGCGGCGACCACCAACGGCGTTCCCCCGGCCTGCGCGATCTGGTTCACACTGTCGGTGACCGCAGGCGCCGCCTGCCCGCCCAGCGCCTGCACCCAGGTCAGCACCGCGTCGCTCGCGCCCTTGCGGATCCGGGCGCCGTCGATGTCGAGTCCGCTCATCCGGGTC
Source organism: Rhodococcus sp. NPDC127593 (assembly GCF_042671975.1). Taxonomy (NCBI): domain Bacteria; kingdom Bacillati; phylum Actinomycetota; class Actinomycetes; order Mycobacteriales; family Nocardiaceae; genus Rhodococcus; species Rhodococcus sp. NPDC127593. Next base: position 32,263 of record NZ_JBHXWI010000043.1, read on the forward strand.
TGCGCCGTGAACGGCACGAACTCGGCCGCTCTCTCCGCCTCGGACGGCGCCGGGTCCAACCCGAAGTCGCGGGCACACAGGTCCACGATGCTGCGGCCCTCGGGGGTGCCGTCCGCGAGGCTGGACAACCGTGCGGCCGTGGCCAACTCGATCGCGGAAACCCCCGGGGCGGGATGCAAGGCCGTGGCCTGCCGGTTGCCGAACGTGATGGTGCCGGTCTTGTCCATCAGCAGTGTGTCGATGTCGCCGGCGGCCTCCACCGCCCGCCCCGACATCGCCAGGACGTTCCGCTGCACCAGCCGGTCCATCCCGGCGACACCGATGGCCGACAGCAGGGCCCCGATAGTGGTGGGGATCAGGCACACCAGCAGAGCGATCAGCTTGATCGGATCCTGCTCCTGGCCCGCGTACAGACCCATCGGACCGATCGCGACGACGGCCAGCAGGAAGATGATCGTCAGCGACGCCAGCAGGATGTTCAGCGCGATCTCGTTCGGCGTCTTCTGCCGCGCCGCTCCCTCCACGAGGGCGATCATCCGGTCCACGAACGACTGTCCGGGGGCCGCGGTGATGCGCACGACGATCCGGTCGGAGAGCACGGTCGTGCCACCGGTGACGGCACACCGGTCACCGCCGGATTCGCGGACGACAGGCGCCGACTCGCCGGTGATGGCCGACTCGTCCACGGTCGCAATGCCGTCGACGACGTCACCGTCCCCGGGTATCACCTCTCCCGCCTCGACGACGACCCTGTCGCCGACGGTCAGTGCGGTCCCCGCGACCGACTCCACCCCGCCGCTCGCCGTGATTCGGTGGGCGACCGTGTCCTGCTTCACCTTCCGCAGGCTCGCCGCCTGCGCCTTGCCCCGGCCCTCCGCGACCGACTCGGCCAGATTCGCGAACAACACGGTGAACCACAGCCAGGCGACGACAGCCCAGGAAAACACCGACGGGTCGACGAGGGCCATGACGGTGGTGACGACGGAACCGACGAACACCACGAACATCACCGGGTTGCGGGCGAGGTGCCGGGGGTCGAGTTTGCGCAGGGCGCCCGGTAGCGCCGTCACCAGCTGAGCGGGGCTGAAGATTCCCGCCTTCACGGGCGCCGGGCCGTGGCCGCCTTCCGGCGTGGTGGTCGCCGCCCCGGTTTCCGGACGACTGGTCACGTTCACACTCACTGCAGAGCCTCCGCGATCGGTCCCAGCGCGAGGGCCGGGAAGAATGTCAACGCCGCGACGAGCACGACGGTGCCGGTGAGGAGCCCGGTGAACATCGGGCCCGCCGTCGGCAGGGTTCCGGCGCCCGCTGCCGTCTTCTTCTGCGACGCCAGGGATCCGGCGAGCGCGAGGACGAAGATGATCGGAAGGAACCGGCCGAACAGCATGCACAGGCCGAGCGCGGTCTGGAACCAGTCGCTCGTCGCCGTCAGCCCGCCGAACGCACTGCCGTTGTTGTTCGAGGCCGACGCGAACGCGTACAGCACTTCCGAGAATCCGTGGATGGATCCGGGACTTCCCGGGTCGCCACCGTTGCCCTGGTAACCGGTGGTCGAGGACAGGATCACGGTGATTCCGGTCCCGATCAGGACGAGCGCCGGCATCACCAGCACGGACAGGGCGGCGAGTGTGATCTCCCGCTGCCGCAGCTTCTTGCCGAGGTATTCGGGTGTGCGGCCGACGAGGAGTCCACCGACGAAGACGGCGATCAGGGCGAGGACGAGAATTCCGTAGAGCCCGGTGCCGACACCGCCGGGCGCGATCTCGCCGAGCAGCATGTTGAGCAGAGCGGCTCCGCCGCCGAGCGGCGACAGGCTGTCGTGGGCCGAATTCACCGCGCCCGTGGACGTTCCGGTGGTGCTCACGGCGAACAGCGCCGTACCGGGGATTCCGAAACGAACCTCCTTGCCCTCCATCATCGCGCCCGCGGCGGTGGCGGCGACGCCGCGCCGACCCGACTCCGCGGCGAGCGTGACCGCGAGGAGCGATCCCCACAGGATGCCCATCACGGCGAGCAGGGTCAGACCCTGGCGGTGCCCGGACACCTCGCTCGCTCGGTCGTGAGGGTCGCCGACCATGGTGCCGAACGTGCGGGTGAGGGAGACCGGGATCAGCAGGATCGCGAGGATCTCGACGATGTTGCTGACCGGCGTCGGGTTCTCGAACGGGTGCGCCGAGTTGGCGGCGAGGATCCCGCCGCCGTTGGTGCCGAGTTCCTTGATCGCTTCCTGCGAGGCGACGGGCGCGAGTGCGTTGCTGACGGAGTTGCCGTCCAGACCGGTGGACGCGAAGCCCGGGTGGAAGGACTGGATCACGCCCTGGCTCAGCAGGATCAGCGCGATGACGAAGGAGAACGGCAGCAGAATACGCAGGCTGCCCCGGGTGAGGTCCACCCAGAAGTTGCCGATCTCACCGCCGCGCGACACCCGGACGAACCCGCGGATCAGCGCCACCGCGACGGCCATGCCCACGGCTGCGGACACGAAGTTCTGCACGGCGAGCCCGACCGGCTGGGTCAGGTTGCTCATCGTGGTCTCGGGCGCGTACGACTGCCAGTTGGTGTTGGTCACGAACGACACGGCCGTGTTGAACGCCACCGCAGGACTGACCCCGGAGAGGTCCCCGGACAGCGGCAGCACCCCCTGGATGCGCTGCAGGGCGTAGAGGAACAGCACGCTCGCCGCGGAGAATCCCAGCACGCTGCCCGCGTAGCCGTACCAGGTCTGCTCGGTGTGCGGGTTGATGCGGCACAGGCGGTACATCACGGATTCGACCCGCAGGTGACGGCGTGATTCGTACACGTGCGCCATGTAGTCGCCCACCGGCACGTACGCGACCGCGAGTACCGCGAGGACGAAGGCGACCTGCAGTCCGGCCGCCAGGGCAGGCGTCATCAGAACCGCTCCGGGTCGGTGAGCGCGATCAGGAGGTACACGACGAGCGCGGCGGCGATCGCGACGAGCGCGACCGCGAGTATCCCGGCACCCGTCATTTCACGCGTCCGGTCTGCAGGGCACGGAGAACGAGCGCGCAACAGGCGAATCCGCCGAGGACGAGCGTGACGTAGGCCACATCGGCCATGTGAGGATCCCTCTTCGTACTGATCCTGCGGTTCAGCGCAGGCATGACACCCCACGGTTGCGGGGTGTCATGCCAGCATCACGCCGGATCTCGGCGAAAGAGGCGGCGCTGACGAAGCGCTTACGGGACTCCTACGGCTCTTGACGCTTTCCTTACGCGGTCCGGGTCAGCCGCGACACGGATGCGGGTACGGGCGTGCCGCTCGCCACCCACGGTGCCGGGACGGGCGCACCGGCGACCGACCGAACGGGGACCACCCCGGCCCAGGCGCTGCTGGTTTCGGTGGGTTCACCCGGCGGTGCGTCCCGCACCTTGACGGTCCATTGGCCGGGTGTGATCGGGAGGGCGAGGGCCAGTGTCGCGGCGAGTTCCTTGCGCCGGTGCCCCCGGACCTCCGTGCTGCGGCCGGGGATCAGCACGTCCGACAGCGCGTTCAGGGCGTCGGCGGATTCGTCTGCGCCGAGGGTGACGAGGTTGCCCCGCACCACCGCCGAACGGTAGTTGGCGGACGAGTCGAACAGGGTGTCCGCGACGACGATTCCGTCGAGCATCGCGACGCACAGCACCGCCGGTGCGCCCGCCGCCACCTGCCGCAGCGCACCGGCCCCGGTGGAGCCGTGCAGCAGGATCCTGTCGCCGTCGCGGGCGTACAGCATCGGCACGGCCCACGGCAGCCCGTCGACGACGGTGGCGAGGGTGCCCATCGGCGCGGCGTCGAGGACGGCGTCGAGTTGCGCTCGTTCGGTGCGGGCACGGTCCGGGTATCTCATGATCTTGTCCACGACATCATCCTCACCCCCATGTGGATCACCTTCCAGATCCACAATCACCAATATCGGCAGACCAGTATTATAGGGACATGCCCCGGATCAGCCCCGAACTACACCTGACGTTGCGGCTCCCCGATACCGACGCGCCGCTGCGGCACCGCATCGCGGAGTCGGTCCTCGACGAGATCCGCGTGGGTCGCCTGCGGCCCGGCGACCCTCTGCCGTCCACGCGGGCGCTGGCCGAACACCTGACGGTCGCGCGGGCGTCGGTGGTCGATGCCTACGACGAACTCTGCTCGTCCGGGTATGCGCATGCCCGCGCCGGTTCCGGCACGCGGATCGCACCGGGCGCCGACGTGGCGGCCCGCGCGCACGTCGCCTCACACCCGGTCACCCGAACCTCGGAGCGGGCCTCCTCTGCAGCCCCCGCGAAGCCGGAGGCGCTGTGGGATCTCACTCCGGGTCACCCCGATCCCGCCCTGATCTCCACCACCGACTGGCGCCGGGCGTGGCGGTCGGCCGCGACCGCGGCCGTGACCTCGGACGTCCCGGGCCCCGACGCGCACCCGGAGTTGCGACGGTCCCTCGCGGAGCATCTACGCCGCACCCGGGGGATCGCAGCGCGCCCCGACGAGCTGGTGATCGTCCCCGGAGTGGGCGCCGCGCTCCGCACCCTCGTCGCCGCTGCGGGACTCGGCGGCCGGGACGTGGTGTTCGAGGAGCCCGGCTACAGCCGGGCCCGCACCGTCCTCGACGGTGCGGGGGTGCGGACGCGCTGCGTATCCGTGGACGGCGACGGCCTCGACTCCGCACTGCTGCGGGCGACCGATGCCGCGGTCTACTGCACGCCTGCTCATCAGTATCCGATGGGTGCCCGGATGCCGGTGGGCCGCAGAGCCCGGCTCGTGGCCGACGCCGCGGCGTCCGGAACGGTGATCATCGAGGACGACTACGACGGCGAGTTCCGCTACGACGTGTCGGCGCTGCCCGCTCTGCGCAGCATCGACCGCGGGTCCGAATGCGTGGCGTACGTGGGCACGGCGTCGAAGATCCTCACTCCCTCGATCCGGGTGGCGTGGGTGATCGCCCCTCCGGCCCTGCGGCCGAAACTCGTCCGGGCCCTCGACGCCAGCGGTGAGGCGTGCTGCGCGATCACTGCCCTCGCGCTGGCGCATTTCATCGCCTCGGGTGCGCTGTCACGGCACCTCGCCCGCGCCTCCCGCACCTACTCGGCCCGCCGGGCGGCCTTCGTCACCGCACTGCAGCAGCAACTGTCCGCGGTCGACACGGACGGTGTCGGGCTCGCGGGCATCGAGGCCGGTCTCCACGTCGTCCTGACGCTGCCCGGTTCCGTCGACGACGTCGCCTTGTCTGCTGAGCTGCAGGACCACGGAGTGACGGTCCCGAGCCTCGCCGACTACCGCACCACACCAGGCGGACCGCGGGGGCTGGTCTGCGGGTACGCCCGGCTGCCCGAATCGCGGGCTCGCGGGGCGGCCGAGGCGATCGGCGGGGTAGTCCGGCGACATCTCGGCTGATACTGTTCGTTCGAACGAACAGTCACGGGGAGGGGCGACATGAGCGCGGGACAACTGGACGATCGACGGCAACGCGACGACGACGGGGATCGGTCCCCGGGACTCGTCGAGCAGGTGCAGGCGCTGGCCTCCGGCGCCACCACCTCGGTCGCGGCCACCCGCGCCGCCCTCGACCGCATCGACGCGAGCCAGCCGACGCTCAACGCGTTCAAGGTGATCCGCCGGACCAAGGCACTCGCCGAAGCCGCCGAGGCCGACCGCCGGATCGCCGCCGGTGAGCGTCTGCCGCTGCTCGGGGTCCCGATCGCCGTGAAAGACGACGTCGACGTGGCCGGCGAGCCGACCGCGTTCGGGTGCCCGGGCGACTTCCCACCCGCGGCGCGGGACTCCGAGATGGTGCGACGACTGCGCGCCGCCGGTGCCGTCGTCGTGGGCAAGACCAACAGTCCCGAGCTCGGACAGTGGCCGCTCACCGGCGGACCCGCCTTCGGGTACACCCGCAATCCCTGGAACGGTGACCACACCCCCGGAGGCTCGTCCGGCGGCGCCGCGGCGGCCGTGTCCGCCGGTGTGGTGTCCGCGGCGATCGGTTCGGACGGCGCCGGGTCCATCCGCATCCCCGCCGCCTGGACCAACCTCGTCGGGATCAAGCCTCAACGCGGCCGAATCTCCACCTGGCCGGCAGCCGAGGCGTTCTACGGCCTCACCGTCAACGGCCCGCTGGCCCGGACGGTCGCCGACGCGGCCCTGCTCCTCGACGTCGCATCGGGACCGCACGAGGGCGACCTGCACACGCCTGCACCGGTCACCGTCAGCGACGCCGTCGGCCGCGACCCCGGACCGCTGCGCATCGCACTGTCGCTGCGGATCCCGTTCACCGCGACCCCCACGACGCTGCATCCCGAGGTCCGCCAGGGCGTCGCACGGGTCGCCGAGGCGCTGCGCAGGCTCGGCCATCGCGTCGTGGTGGACGACCCCGACTACGGGGTCATGTTCGGGCTCGGCTTCCTCCCGCGGTCGATGGCCGGCATCGACGACTGGGTGCGGAAGATCCCGGACCCGTCACTCGTCGACCCCCGCACGAAGGGCAACGCCAAGACCGGACGACTGTTGCGTGGGGCACCGCTACGGGCCGCCCGCGCAGCCGAGCCTAGGATGCAGCGACGGGTCGGGGCGATCTTCGACAAGTACGACCTCGTCCTCGCCCCGACCACCGCGACTCCCCCACCGAAAGTCGAGGGGATCGACGGCATCAGCTCGTGGGCCACCGACAAGGTGATCACCGCGGTCTGCCCATACGCGTGGCCGTGGAACGTGCTGGGCTGGCCGAGCGTGAACGTCCCGGCCGGGTTCACGTCCGGCAACCTGCCGACCGGAGCCCAGCTGATGGGACACGACGGCACCGAGCCGCTGCTGGTGTCGGTTGCGGCCCAACTCGAGTCGGTGCTGCGGTGGGACCTGGAACGTCCCGAGAAGTGGTGGTGACCGATGGCTTCGACGGACGTTCGTGACCGCATCCTCGCGGCGGCGTTGCACATCGTCGGCACGGAAGGCATTCCCGGCGTGACCAATCGGCGGATCGCCGCGCAGGCCGGCGTGTCGCTCGGCTCCATCACGTACCACTTCCCGACACAGACGGACCTGTTGCGCGCCGCATTGTCCGGGTTCGTGACGGAGGAGACGCAGCGTCTGTCGGAGCTGGCGGAGGGGTACCGGGACAAGGGGCTGAGTCTCGAGGACGCCGCGGCACTCACCGGGAAGGTCGCGAAGGATCTGGCGTTCTCCGCCGAGCGGATCGCCCCGTTCGAGCTGTACATCCAGGCGGGACGCGACCACGAGCTGCGTCAGGCCGCCGCCGAATGTTTCGCCGCGTACGACGATTTGACGGTGACGATCCTCACCGCCCTCGGCGTCCCCGACGCGGCGTCCGTCGCGCCGACCATCGTCGCCACCATTGCCGGTCTGCAGCTCAGGAGACTCGCGACCGGAAGTGACGGCGATCACGACTTCGCGACATCGGTGCTCCTTCTTCTCAGGGGCGCCGGCCCCGCCGCCTAGAACCCCAGGCGGCCCAGCTGTTTCGGGTCGCGCTGCCAGTCCTTGGCCACCTTGACGTGCAGTTCGAGGAAGATCCTGGTGCCGAGCAGCTTCTCGATCTGCAGCCGGGCCTTGGTCCCCACCTCGCGGAGTCGGGCGCCGCCCTTGCCGATCACGATGCCCTTCTGGGACGGGCGTTCGACGTAGAGCAGGGCATGGACGTCGAGCAGTTCGCCCTGCTTCTCGGTGCGTCCCTCGCGAGGGATGATCTCCTCGATGACCACGGCCAGGGAGTGCGGCAGTTCGTCGCCGAGGCCCTCGAGCGCGGCCTCGCGAATGAGTTCGGCCATCAGCGTCTCTTCGGGTTCGTCGGTGAGTTCGCCGTCCGGGTAGAACGCCGGCCCTTCCTCCATCTTCGACGCGAGGACGTCGACGAGCACCTCCACCTGCTCGCCGGAGGCGGCGGACACCGGCACGACATCCGACTCGGGACCGAGGAGCTTGGACACGGCCAGCAACTGCTGCCCGATCATGTCCTTGCTGACCTTGTCGATCTTCGTGACGATGCCGATGAGTGTGGTCTTCGGCGCGATGTGACGGACCTGCTGCACGATCCACCGGTCGCCGGGGCCGATCTTCTCGTCCGCCGGGATGCACAGGCAGATCACGTCGACCTCGGAGTAGGTGTCGCGCACGAGGTCGTTGAGGCGCTGGCCGAGGAGCGTCCGGGGGCGGTGCAGACCCGGGGTGTCGACGAGGATCAGCTGCGCATGGTCGCGGTGCACGATCCCGCGGATCGTGTGTCGGGTGGTCTGCGGACGCGAGGACGTGATCGCGATCTTGCTGCCCACCAGCGCGTTGGTCAGCGTGGACTTGCCCGTGTTGGGCCGTCCGACGAAACAGACGAATCCGGAACGGAATTCGGTTTTACTCATGTTGCTCCTCGATCACGGATCCATCGGTTCGCGCAAAGACGACGGCCGCCTGCGCACTGACTTCGTGTAGGGCGGCGACGCCCGGGTCTTCCGGGTTCCCGCCGATCACGACTGCGGCCTCGAAACCCTCGGCGCCACTGGACACCGCCGCCGCGACGGCCGCCTGCAGCGCGGTCAGCGACAGCGACGTCAGCGAGACCGCGCCCGCCGAGTAGGTACGGCCGTCGAGATCGCGGACGGCGGCACCCTGACCACTTCCGGTGCGGCCGAACGCTCCTCGCGCGAGCACGACCAGTTTGGCGTCTTCGTCGCCCAGGTCAGTCATCGTGATCCTCCCGGTCGCCGTCGCCACCGTCGTCGTCGATCGGCGCGCGTTGCACGAAGACCGTGCTGATGCGCACCCGTCCGCGCACGTCGGGTGAGCCCTCGCCGCGGAGGACGAGACCGTGCGACACGACCTCCGATCCCGGGAGCGGGACCCTGCCGAGTTCGTATCCGATGAGCCCACCGACTGTTTCGACCTCGTCGTTCTCCACCTCGATGCCGAACAGTTCACCGAGATCCTCGATCGGCAGGCGCGCGGAGACCCGGTACATGCCGTCGCCGAGATCCTCCACCGGCGGTGTCTCGTCCTGGTCGTATTCGTCAGCGATCTCACCGACGATCTCCTCGATGACGTCCTCGATGGTGACGAGCCCGGCGATTCCGCCGTATTCGTCCACCAGAACGGCCATGTGGTTGCGGTCGCGCTGCATCTCGGCGAGCAGACTGTCGAGGGGCTTGGAATCGGGCACGAACACGGCGGGCCGCATCACGTCGCCGACGCGGACGCTGCGTCCGCCGTCGCGCGAGTGGTACGTCTCCTGCACGAGATCCTTGAGGTAGACGACGCCGAGCACGTCGTCGACGTTCTCCCCGATCACGGGGATCCGCGAATGTCCGCTGCGGACAGCCAGCGACGTCGCCTGTCCGGCGCTCTTGTCGTTCTCGATCCACACCATTTCGGTGCGCGGCACCATCACCTCGCGGGCCGAGGTGTCGCCGAGTTCGAACACCGACTGGATCATCCGGCGTTCCTCGTCGGCCACCACGCCGCGTTCCTGCGCCATGTCGACGAGTTCGCGCAGTTCGATCTCGGAGGCGAAGGGGCCGTTGCGAAATCCCTTACCCGGGGTGATGGCGTTACCGATCAGGATCAGGAGGCGACTGATCGGGCCGAGCAGAGTTCCGATGACCTGCAGGGGTACCGACGTGATCAACGCGATCGAGTACGCGTGCTGGCGACCGAGCGTCCGGGGGCCGACCCCGATCACCACGTAGTCGACGAGCACCATGATGATCGCGGTGAACGTGAGCGCCCACACGGGTTCGAGGAGATCGGACAGGCCACCGACGAGCACCACCGTCGCCGTGATCTCGCACAGGATGCGCAGCAGCACCATGAGATTCACGTAGCGGGGGCGATCCGACAGGATGCGGAGCACGCGGGTGGCGCCGGGGCGATCCTCCTTCGCCATCTCCTCGATGCGCGCGGACGAGATCGTGTTGAGTGCGGAATCGACGGCGGCGAAGACACCACCGAGCGGGACGAGGACGATCGCGAGGACGATCAGCGCGATGGCGCTACTCACAGAAGACCCTTCACGTGGCGGTTACTGGTCCGGTGAGTCGAAGAAGCCGGCCTTGCCGAGCAGCTTCTGGTCCCGGGCAGCGAGTGCCGCGTCGCGTTCGGCCCTGCGCAGATCCTCGTACCAGTCGTCGAGCAATTGGTTCTGCAGGCCGAACATCTCCTTCTCCTCCTCCGGTTCGGCATGGTCGTAGCCGAGGAGGTGGAGCACACCGTGCACGGTGAGCAGAGCGAGTTCGTGTGCGAGCGGGTGACCGGCCTTGTCGGCCTGGTCCGCGGCGAAGGACGGGCACAGCACGATGTCACCGAGCATCGACGGTCCGGGTTCGGGCGAGTCCGGGCGACCGCCGGGCTCGAGTTCGTCCATCGGGAACGACATCACGTCGGTGGGACCGGGCAGGTCCATCCACCGCATGTGGAGGTCGGCCATGGTGGCCGAGTCCACGAGGACCATCGACAACTCGGCCGCGGGGTGCACGTCCAACCTCGCGATCACGAAGCGGGCAACGCTGATCAGCTCCTCCTCGGAGACGTCCATGCCCGATTCGTTCGAGACTTCGATGCTCATGTGTGTCGCTTCCTCCTGGTTCCGGCGACACTCACCCTACCGTCGTGGAGAACGCGAGTGCGCCGCTCTCCGCTGTGCGCGGTTCCCGAGCTCGACCTTGCCGTCCCGGTCCGCCTCGAACCGCTCGTACGCGTCGACGATGTCGGACACCAGCCGGTGCCGGACCACGTCGCTGCTGTTGAGTTCGGCGAAGTAGATGTCGTCGATGTCGCCGAGGATCTCGGCGGCCGCGCGCAGACCCGACCGGGCACCACCGGGAAGGTCGACCTGCGTGACGTCACCGGTGACGACGACCTTGGATCCGAAGCCCAGGCGGGTGAGGAACATCTTCATCTGCTCGGCGGTGGTGTTCTGCGCCTCGTCGAGGATGATGAACGCGTCGTTGAGTGTGCGACCACGCATGTATGCCAGCGGCGCCACCTCGATGACCCCCGACTGCATCAGCTTCGGGATGGCCTCGGGGTCCATCATGTCGTGCAGCGCGTCGTGCAGCGGCCGCAGATACGGATCAATCTTCTCGTGCAGCGTGCCGGGCAGGAACCCGAGCCGCTCCCCCGCCTCGACCGCGGGGCGGGTGAGGATGATCCGCGACACCTGCTTGGTCTGCAGGGCCTGCACCGCCTTCGCCATGGCGAGGTAGGTCTTGCCGGTACCGGCGGGCCCGATGCCGAACACGATGGTGTTGGCGTCGATCGCGTCGACGTACCGCTTCTGGTTCAGCGTCTTCGGCCGGATCGTCTTGCCGCGCCGCGACAGGATGTCGAGGGTCAGGACCTCGGCGGGCGATTCGCTCAGCCCCTGCGTGAGCATGCCGACCGTGCGACGCACCGCGTCGGGGGTCAGCGGTTGCCCGCGACCGACGATGGAGCCCAGTTCGGCGATGACCCGTTCGGCCAGGGCGACGTCGCCCGGCCGTCCCGTCAGCGTGACGGCGTTGCCGCGTACATGGATGTCTGCGTCCAGGACCCGTTCGAGAGCGCGCAGATTCTCGTCGGAAGAACCGAGGAGAGGCGGGACCGTTTCGGGTGGGAGATCGATACTCGAACGCACGGTGCGTTCCGCCGGACGCGTGGCGCCGAACGTCTCGCCGTTCTGGTCTTGTTCGCTCACGTGAGGAATATGGCCTTCTTCCCGGTTCCTGGTCGGTCACGACGGTCGTCGTGATGAGGGAAGTCTATCGCTCGCAGGTCACACCGCCCACCCGATTACGGGACGCCGTCACGACTTCGGGACGTCCGGATGCTCGCGCAACCATTGCCGCGCCTCGTCCACGACGCGGGCGCCGTCGGCCGGTGACAGCCCGAGCACCGCGAGGTACGCGACCGCGAACGACTCCCCCGAATCCTGCACTTCGCCGGAATTCGCCTGGTCCAGCAGGGTCATCGTCATCGATTCCGCGAGCGCTACGAGCACCGGCGGCGACAGGTACGACGAGAACACCCCGGACCGCTGCCCGTGCTCGACGACCCGCACGTCCCGGTCGCGCACCACCCCGAGGAGGTCGTGGATGCGCTGCTCGCCGAGTTCGCGGCGGGCGAACGACAACAGCATGCGGAACCGGTCGCCGATCGGCCACGTCCGCAGCGCCATCGCCGCGACCGCGAGGTCGGGGCGCTCCGGCTGCTGCGCCTCGTCTCCCATCGCGGCCACCAGGGCGCTGGAGGCCTCGTCCGCGATGCCCTCGACGAGCGCCTCCCGGCTGGGGAAGTGCGCGTAGACGGTGCGGCGCACGACCCCGGCGGCGCGGGCGACGTCGTCCATGCTCGCGTCCGGGTCCGCGACGAAGGCGGTGACTGCGGCGTCGAGGATCCGCGCACGGTTGGCGCGCGCGTGACTTCGGCGGGTCTTCCCGGGGTCACCGGGCGACTTCGTCGGGACCGACACAGGCGGAACTCCCTCGCTGGGTGGTGTGATCTACGCCAATCTTACTTGCACACCGGCGTGCAAATAACTAACTTACACATTACTGTGCAACTAACTGTTCAGGCCTGATCGAGCACTACTCCGAGGAGCGTCGACATGACCACCGTGATGAACACACCGGTCGCCCGGATGGACGGGCCGTACCCCCGGCGCTGGGCCGCGCTCGGCGTGCTGTGCCTGAGCCTGCTGATCGTCGTGATGGCGAACACCGCCCTGATCGTCGCGGCCCCCGACATGACCCGCGACCTCGCCCTGAGCAGCGCCGACCTGCAGTGGGTGATCGACGGATACACCGTCCCCTACGCCGCGCTGATGCTGCTGTTCGGCGTGATCGGCGACAAGTACAGCCGGCGCGGAGCGCTGCTCACCGGACTGCTCGTGTTCGGCGGCGGCGCCGTCGTCGGCAGCCTCGCCGACACCACCACGGCCGTCGTCACCGCGCGCATGATCATGGGCGTCGGAGCGGCGATCATCATGCCCGCCACGCTCTCCCTCCTCGTGGCGACCTTCCCGCGTGCGGAACGGGCCCGGGCCATCGCCGCCTGGGCCGCGACGTCCGGCCTCGCCATCGCCCTCGGCCCGCTGCTCGCCGGCTGGTTGCTGGAGAGCCACTCGTGGAGCGCCACTTTCCTCATCAACGTGCCGATCGCCGCCGTCGCGTCGGTCGCGGCGCTGATGCTCGTCCCGCCGTCGAAGGCCGACACCGGCGGTCCGATCGACTGGCTGGGCGGGCTGCTGTCGGTGGTGACCATCGGATCGCTCGTGTACGCGATCATCGACGGATTCCACTTCGGCTGGGGCGCAGGCGCTGTCGGCGCCGCCATCACCGCGGCCGTGGGTCTCGGCCTGTTTGTCGCATGGGAGCTCCGCCATCCGCAGCCGCTGCTCGACGTCCGCAGGCTGGGCCGGCACGAGGTGGGCGGCTCCACCCTGGCCGTGCTTCTGCTGTTCCTCGCGGCGTTCGGGTCGATCTACTACGTGTCGCAGGAATTCCAGTTCGTCCTGGGACTCAGCCCCCTCGCCACCGGCGTCCACCTGCTGCCGCTCGCCGCTGCGGTGTCGGTCGGCTCGGTGCTCAGCGGGCGCGTCCACCCGAGGCTCGGCACCCGGGTCACCGTCGTCGCCGGCATGGTGATCGCGGCGGCTGGTGTGCTGCTGATGACGACCGTCGACGGCGGTTCGGAGTACCTCGACTTCCTCGCGCCGCTGGTCCTGCTCGGTATCGGAATCGGCCTGAGCGTGTCCCCCGCCACCGACGCCATCATGGGCAACTTCCCCGAGAGCGACCTCGGCGCCGCGGGCGGTCTCAACGACACCGCGATCGAACTGGGCGGATCGCTCGGGATCGCGATTCTCGGATCGGTCCTCGCGTCGGCGTACAAAAACGACATCGCCGGCTTCCTCGGCACGCTGCCCGTCGGTCAGCTGTCCGGCGAGCGGGCCGCGCAGGCCGCTCAGGCCGTGGACGTCGCGGGAGACTCGATCGGCGGGGCGTCGGTCGTGGCCGGGGAACTGAGCGCCGACCCGCTGCTCGCGTCACAGTCCCAGGCACTCCTGGACGCCGCGGGTGCGGCGTTCGGGAACGCCATCTCCCAGGCCAGCCTGGCCGGCGGACTCGCACTGGGCATCGGGGCCGTGCTCGTGGCCCTCGTTCTGCCCGGACGCACGGTGACGCCCGAATCCGGGGTCCGCAGTTCAGAACTCGCCGGCGTCGGACAGTAGGGCGTCCCGCGAGATCTTCCAGCAGTCGGTCTCGGGATTCAGGAAGGCGTAGTGGTCTTCGCCCTCGACGACATGCAGCGCGACCGGATCCCCGGCCGCCCGCGCGGCCTCGCTGTACCGCACACTCACCTTCGCCGGAACCTGCGCATCTTCCGTGCCGTGCACGCACACCACCGGCACCCCGGTGGGGATGCGGTGCAGTGGGGACGCGGCGCGGTACCGATCGGGGTCTTCGTCGAAGGGGACTCCCAGCAGATCCTCGATGTAGCCGATCCGCCGGCCACGCTCCCCGGCGGACGCGAGGTCGAGGGCGCCCGCCTGGGACACGATCCGCTCCGGCCGGACCGCCGTCTGCTTCGCCCCGGCGAGCCACACCGCGAGCTGTCCACCGGCAGAGTGGCCGACGACCCGGACCTTCGACAGGTCGAACGGGACGGGCGACTGTTCGGCGACCGGACCGGCGATCGCGTCGAGCGCGGCGAGAACGTCGGCGGACATCTCGTCCCACCGGCCGCCCGCACCGAGCCTGCGGTATTCGATGTTCCAGACGGCGACGCCGTGGCGCGCCAGATCGACCGCGAAACTCGTGCCCAGGTTCAGGTGGTACTTCCCGCTCCAGAAACCGCCGTGGACGACCATCACCACCGGGACCGCGGCGGCCACCGGCTCCTCGGGCGGGTAGAAGTGCCCGAACTGCTGCGGTTCGGTTCCGTAGGCGATGCGAATGCGGTCCACGGACAGTCAGGCTAGCGGGGCCGCGCCCCAGCGGTCCGTGAGGACACCGATGGCGCCCAGCGCGACGGCCGCGGCGGTCGAGGTCCGCAGAACGTGCGGACCGAGCAGCACCGGGACGGCGCCGGCGTCCGTCAGCGCGGCGATCTCCTCCTCGGAGATACCGCCCTCGGGACCGACGACCAGCACTATCTCGGCCGCCGAGCGCAGCGGAAGCTCGGCGAGGCCCAGGGTGGCCGCCTCGTGCAGCACGGCGACGACGCCGCCCCGGCCGACCACCTCACGAACGACGGCGAGCATCCCGGCGGTGCGGTGCAGTTCCGACACTTCGGGGACGATCGCCCGCCGGGACTGCTTGGCGGCGGCGAGAGCCGCGCTACGCCAGCGAGCGACACCCTTCGCGACCTTGGGGCCCTCCCACCGCGCCACACACCGCGACGACTGCCACGGCACGATCGCGTCGACCCCGGCCTCGGTGGCCAGCTCGACCGCCAGCTCGGACCGCTCCGCCTTCGGAAGCGCTTGCACCACAGTCACACTCGGCGACGGCGCCGACACCTGACGACGCTCGTGAACCGTGAGTTCGAGCCGGTCCTTCCCGGCCACCGTCACCTCGGTGTCGGCGAGACCACCCCGTCCGTCGGCCAGCACGATCCGCTCCCCGACACCGATCCGGCGCACCGTCGCGGCATGCCTGCCCTCCGGGCCGTCCAGGACCGCGGTGCTCCCCACCTCGGGCAGCGGGTCGAGGAAGAAGACCGTCGCCGCCACGGTCAGCGACCGCTGAACGCTTCACGCAGGCGTGAGAACAATCCGCCGCTGTGCTGCGACTGGGTGGAGACGACCTCGGCGACGTCGCGGTCACGCAGGTCCTTGAGTTCGCGGAGAAGCTTCGTCTCCTTGTGGTCGAGGCGCGACGGAACCACGACCTCGAGGTGGGCGTGCACGTCGCCGCGGATGCCGGAACGCAGCTTCGGCATGCCGTGCCCGCGCAGGACCGTCACCGATCCCGGCTGGGTTCCCGGCTCGATGGTGATCTCCTTGGGCCCGTCGATGATCGTGTCGATCGTCACGGTCGTGCCGAGGGCGGCGTCGATCATCGGCACCCGAATGGTGCAGTGCAGGTCTTCGCCATCGCGCACGAACACCTCGTGCGCCTGCTCGACCACCTCGACGTACAGGTCGCCTGCGTGCCCGCCACCGGGGCCGACCTCGCCCTGCGCGGCGAGCCGGATCCGCATTCCGCCTCCGACGCCTGCAGGGACCTTCACCGTGATGTCGCGGCGGGCGCGCACCCGGCCGTCGCCGCCACACTTGTGGCACGGGTCGGGGATCGTCTCGCCGGCGCCGCGGCAGGTGGGGCACGGCCGCGACGTCATGACCTGACCGAGGAACGAACGCTGCACAGACTGGACCTCGCCCGCGCCGCCACACGTCTCACAGCGCACCGGCGCGGAGTCGCCGTTGGTGCCCGCACCGGTGCAGCTGTCGCACAGGATCGCCGTCTCGACGGTGACCTGCTTGCTCACGCCGGTCGCGCACTCCGCCAACATCAGCCTGGTGCGCAGGAGTGAATCGGCGCCCGGCTGGACGCGGCCGCGCGGCCCGCGGCCTGCACCGCCTCCACCACCGAAGAACGCTTCGAACACGTCGCCGAGGCCGCCACCGAAACCGCCGCCGAAGCCGGCACCGCCTCCGCCGCCACCCGAGGAGAGGGGGTCGCCGCCGAGGTCGACGATGCGACGCTTCTCCGGATCGGACAGCACCTCGTAGGCCGTCGAGATGTCCCGGAACCGGGCCTGCGCGGCCTCGTCGGGGTTCACGTCGGGATGCAGTTCCCTCGCAAGCTTGCGGTACGCGCGCTTGAGCTCCTGATCGGTCGCCTTCTGATCGACGCCGAGCGTTGCGTAGTAATCCCGTGCCACGTTGAGTCTCTCGTCCTTCTCTACTTCGTTATCTCGCTACCGGTACGTGTGCTCGCCCCACGGCGGCGCTGTCGCCGGGGCCCGCCGTCACCGCTCGGCGAGCACCTGGCCGATGTATCTCGCAACGGCTGCCACCGATGCGATTGTTCCCGGATAGTCCATTCGGGTGGGTCCGAGCACGCCCATTCCGCCGAGCACGGTGCCTGCCGCACCGTAGCCGGTCGAGATGACGGAGGTGCCACGCATCTGCTCCACCTGGGTTTCCTCGCCGATCCGCACCGTCACCGTGCCCGCGTCCTGCGTGGCGGCCAGCAATTTGAGCACCACCACCTGCTCCTCGAGCGCCTCGAGGACCGCACGCAGCGAACCGGGGAATCCGCTGATTCCCGAGAAGTCGGCGGCGTTGCGGGTCAGGTTCGCGGTGCCGCCGAGGACCAGCCGCTCCTCGGGATGCTCGACGAGCGTCTCCACCAGCACGGTGGCCGAACGGATCACGGCGTCGCGCAGATCCTCCGGTGCCTCGTCGGCCAGTTCCGAGGCGGCGATGGACGCCGCCGCCAGCCGCTTGCCGTCGAGGGCGCCCCCGAGCAGTCCGCGCAGCCGCGCCAGGTCCTCGTCGTCGAGCACGTCGCCGAGTTCGACGATGCGCTGATCCACTCGGCCCGAATCGGTGATGAGCACGAGCAGCAGGCGGGCCGGCGTCAGAGCGACCACCTCCAGATGCCGGACCGACGACGCCGAGAGTGTGGGATATTGCACAACCGCGACCTGGCGTGTGAGTTGCGCGAGCAGGCGCACACCCCGCCGGAGAACGTCGTCCAGGTCCACCCCGGACTCGAGGAAATCGAGGATCGCGCGCCGCTCCGCCGTCGACAGCGGCTTCACGTCGGCGATGCGGTCGACGAACTGCCGGTAGCCCTTGTCCGTGGGAACACGGCCGGAACTCGTGTGCGGCTGGGCGATGTAGCCCTCGCTCTCGAGGAACGCCATGTCGTTGCGGACCGTCGCACTGGAAACACCCAGGCTGTGCCGCTCGACCAGCGCCTTCGATCCCACCGGCTCCTGGGTCGAGACGTAGTCGGCGACGATGGCGCGGAGAACCTCGAACCGTCTGTCGTCCGTACTCGACATCGCCGTCCACCTCCAGTTCTCGATCATCACGAGCAGCGGCGTCACCGAACCTTCGTTCGGATCGGCCGCCACATCCCCTGCGCTACGTGCAGATGCACATGCATCTCGGCTCGGTCCAGTCTAATCGTCGCGGCGCCGGTACCGGTTCAGGCCTTACTGTGGTGACCGGAGACGAGCAGATGCAGCGACCACGGGCGGATGACGAGCGATGATTTTCAAAGGTGTCATGGACGGCAAGCCGTACCCGGACCACGGGTTGTCGCTGCGCGACTGGTCCAAGATCCCACCCCGGCAGGTGCGGCTCGACGAGATCGTCACCACGACCAAGGTTCTCGAACTCGACCGGCTGCTGTCGGAGGACTCGACGTTCTACGGCGACCTGTTCCCGCACGCGGTCCAGTGGCACGGGGTGCTCTACCTCGAGGACGGGCTGCACCGGGCCGTGCGCTCGGCGCTGCGGAACCGCGTCGTGCTGCACGCCCGCGTCTTCGACTACGACGAGATGCCCGGCATCGTCACGGCCTGAGCTGTCGAAGGCTGAGCGTCAGCGCAGCACCGTCCTGACCACGGCGTCGGCAAGGAGCCGCCCACGGTCGGTCAGCACCAGGTGCTCGCCCTCGCGCACCAGCAGTCCGTCGGCCACCACCGTCTCGGCTGCGCGCTGCTCCTCGGCATCCAGCTCCGCCACCGGAAGCCCCGTGCGCAGCCGCGCCGTCAGCATCACCCGCTCGACGTGGACGTCCTCCGCGGTCAGCTGTTCGCTCCCACCGACGGGCAGGCTTCCCGCCGCCAGCTGGTCCGCGTAGCGCGCCGGGTGCTTGACGTTCCACCAGCGCACTCCGCCGACGTGGCTGTGTGCGCCCGGCCCGGCGCCCCACCAGTCCCCGCCGTCCCAGTACCCCAGGTTGTGCCGGCAACGCGATTCGCTCTTCGTGTCACCCGCCCCGGCGCCGTTGTCCTGGCTGGCCCAGTTCGACACCTCGTACCAGGTCAGACCCGCGTCGGCGAGCCGCGCGTCGATCCGCTCGTACCGCGACGCCAGGACGTCGTCGTCGGGCGCGGGCAGTTCCCCGCGGCGTACCTTCCTCGCCAGTGCGGTCCCGTCCTCGACGATCAGCGCGTAGGCGGACACGTGGTCCACCCCGGCGGAGAGCACCGCGTCCAACGAGAGGTCGAGGTCCTCGTCGCGCTCCCCCGGAGTGCCGTAGATGAGATCGAGATTGACGTGCTCGAACCCGGCGGCCCGCGCCTCCTGCGCCGCCGCCACGGCACGTCCCGGTGTGTGGGTTCGGTCGAGCACCTTCAGGACGTGCTGCGCCGCCGACTGCATGCCCAGCGAGATCCGCGTGAATCCGCCGGCGAGCAACCTGTCGAAGAACTCCGGCGACGTGGACTCCGGGTTCGATTCGGTAGTCACTTCGGCGCCCTTCGCGAGGCCGAAACTCGACCGGACCGCATCGAGGACGTCCGACAGTCCGTCGCCGCCGAGAAGTGACGGCGTGCCGCCGCCGACGAACACCGTGTCGACGGCCGGGGCGCCCGTCATCTGCGCGGCGAGGTGGAGTTCGCGGCGCAACCCCTCCATCCACGACTGCGGCGACGCCGACGTCCCCAGCTCGCCTGCCGTGTACGTGTTGAAATCGCAGTATCCGCAGCGTGTGGCACAGAAAGGTACGTGCACGTAGATCCCGAACGGGCGGCTCCCCACACCTTGCAGGGCACTCCCGGGCAGCACGAATGCCGCCGCCTCGTCGCGACCGACCGTGGTAGTGCTCGTTCCGTTCACCGTTCCAGTCTCCCAGGCTTCTCGACCCACGGTCCCCACCCGACCGTCGCGGGCCCTCCCCGTGATATTTCCCGCAAAAATGGTGGAAATCGGTGCCCGGCTCTGCGTGGGCGATCTGACGTGGCACAATGGTCGGCATGACCGGACCCGGAGTGCGACTTGTGGCGCGTCGTCACGTCGATCTCAAGCGCGTCTGCAGCTGTTGTTGTCTGCCCTGTATCGCGCAGTAATTCAGCCTGTCAGCCCGTTCATCTTTCTTCTCGACTTCCGGCCGGATTCGAATGCCCCGAGCGAGGACCAGCCCTCCTCCTCGGCCTCAGCCGGTGCATCTTGAGATTCAGGAGTGCTCCATGACGTCGACCACCGACGCCTCCCCCGCTGCCGTCGACGCAGCACCCGCGCGCACGGCGAAGCCGGCTCGGCGACGCGCCGAAGGCCAGTGGGCCCTCGGCTACCGCGAGCCCCTCAATGCCAACGAGCAGGCCAAGAAGGACGACAACCCGCTCAACGTCCGGGCCCGTATCGAGAACATCTACTCGAAGCAGGGCTTCGACAGCATCGACAAGGGTGACCTGCGTGGCCGTATGCGCTGGTGGGGTCTCTACACCCAGCGCGAGCAGGGGTACGACGGCACCTTCACCGGTGACGAGAACATCGACCTGCTCGAGGCCGAGTACTTCATGATGCGGGTCCGCTGCGACGCCGGCGCCCTGAACGTCGAGCAGCTCCGCACCATCGCCGGGATCTCCACCGAGTTCGCGCGCGACACCGCCGACCTCTCGGACCGCGAGAACGTCCAGTACCACTGGATCGAGGTCGAGAACGTCCCGGAGATCTGGAAGCGCCTCGAAGGCGTCGGTCTCAAGACCACCGAGGCGTGCGGCGACTGCCCCCGCGTCGTCCTGGGTTCACCGCTGGCAGGCGAGTCACTGACCGAGGTCCTCGACCCCACTCCCGCGATCGACGAGATCGTCCGCCGCTACATCGGCAAGCCCGAGTACTCCAACCTGCCGCGCAAGTTCAAGACCGCAATCTCCGGTCAGCAGGACGTGGTGCACGAGATCAACGACGTCGCGTTCGTCGGGGTCAACCACCCCGAGCACGGTCCCGGTCTCGACCTGTGGGTCGGCGGCGGGCTGTCCACCAACCCGATGTTGGCGCAGCGGGTCGGCGTCTGGGTGCCGCTCGACGAGGTTCCCGACGTGTGGGAGGCCGTCGTGTCGATCTTCCGCGACTACGGCTACCGCCGGCTGCGGAACAAGGCCCGCCTGAAGTTCCTGATCAAGGACTGGGGCGTCGAGAGGTTCCGCGAGGTTCTCGAAACCGAGTACCTGAAGCGCAAACTCATCGACGGCCCCGCGCCGGAGAAGCCCACCCGGCCGATCGACCACGTCGGTGTGCAGAAGACCCGCAACGGTCTCAACGCCGTCGGCGTCGCCCCCATCGCGGGCCGCGTGTCGGGCACGATCCTGGCCAAGGTCGCGGATGCCGCGGAGCGGGCGGGCAGCGACAAGATCCGCTTCACGCCGTACCAGAAGCTGATCATTCTCGACGTCGCCGACGACAAGCTCGAGCAGCTGATCGCCGACCTGGACGAGGTGGGCCTGCCCGCGCGTCCCTCGCACTGGCGCAAGAACCTGATGGCGTGCTCGGGCATCGAGTTCTGCAAGCTGTCGTTCGCGGAGACGCGTAAGCGCTCGCAGGTGCTCGTCCCCGAACTCGAGCAGCGGCTCGCCGACATCAATGCGCAGCTCGACGTGCCGATCACGATCAACATCAACGGCTGCCCGAACTCCTGCGCCCGCTCGCAGGTCGCCGACATCGGGTTCAAGGGGATGCTCGTCGACGACGGCGAGGGCAACCAGGTGGAGGGCTTCCAGGTTCACCTCGGCGGCAGCCTCGGATTCGATTCGGCCTTCGGCCGGAAGCTTCGCCAGCACAAGGTCACCAGCACCGAACTCGGTGACTACATCGATCGCGTCGTCCGCC
This sequence comes from Rhodococcus sp. NPDC127593, assembly GCF_042671975.1. Classification (NCBI taxonomy): domain Bacteria; kingdom Bacillati; phylum Actinomycetota; class Actinomycetes; order Mycobacteriales; family Nocardiaceae; genus Rhodococcus; species Rhodococcus sp. NPDC127593. Next base: position 54,026 of record NZ_JBHXWI010000043.1, read on the forward strand.
ACTTCGTGAAGCACCGCAACGAGGGTGAACGCTTCGCGGAGTGGGTCGTGCGCGCAGACGAAGGAGACTTGCGTTGAATCTCGCCACAGCCACACAGGACGACCTTCGGCTCCTTGCCGCGCAGGGGGCGGCAAGTCTCGAGGGTGCCTCCGCGCACGAACTGCTGCGGTGGACGGAAGAGACGTTCGGCAGCGACTACATCGTCGCCTCGAACATGCAGGACGGCGTTCTGGTCCACCTCGCAGCCCAGGTCCATCCCGGCGTCGACGTGCTGTTCCTCGACACCGGCTACCACTTCGCGGAGACCATCGGCACCCGCGACGCCGTCGAGCAGGTGTACGGCGTCAACATCGTCAACGCGCGGGCCGAGGCGAGCGTCGCCGAACAGGATGCGGCGGAAGGCAAGGATCTGTTCGCCCGCGAACCCAACCGGTGCTGCGCACTGCGGAAAGTCGCCCCGCTGAAGAAGACCCTGTCCGGCTACAAGGCGTGGGTCACCGGCATCCGGCGAGTCGAGGCGCCCACCCGCGCCAACGCCCCCCTGATCTCGTTCGACGACGCGTTCGGTCTGGTGAAGATCAACCCGATCGCCGCGTGGTCCGACGAAGACATGCAGTCCTACATCGACGAGCACTCGATTCTGGTGAATCCGCTCGTCGACGAGGGCTATCCGTCCATCGGGTGCGCTCCGTGCACCAGCAAGCCAGCCCCCGGCAGCGATCCGCGCAGCGGCCGCTGGGCCGGTCAGGCCAAGACAGAATGCGGGTTGCACGCCTCATGACCATCGACATCTCCAATTCCCTCGCCGAATCCGCCGTGCGGCCGCAGTTGGACGGGTCGCAGTTCGACACGCTCGACGCACTCGAGTCGGAGGCCATCCACATCTTCCGTGAGGTCGCGGGCGAGTTCGAACGCCCCGTGATCCTGTTCTCCGGCGGCAAGGACTCCACGGTGCTGCTGCACCTGGCGATCAAGGCGTTCTGGCCTGCACCGCTGCCGTTCGCGCTGCTGCACGTCGACACCGGACACAACCTGCAGGAAGTCCTCGACTTCCGCGATCACGTCGTGTCCAAGTACAACCTGCGCCTGCACGTGGCGAAGGTCGAGGACTACCTGGCAGACGGCCGGCTCACCGAGCGCCCCGACGGGATCCGCAACCCTCTCCAGACCGTTCCCCTGCTCGACGCCATCGCCGAGAACCGTTTCGACGCGGTCTTCGGTGGCGCTCGACGCGACGAGGAGCGCGCCCGGGCCAAGGAGCGCATCTTCTCGCTGCGCAACGCATTCGGCCAGTGGGACCCGAAGAAGCAGCGCCCCGAGCTGTGGAACCTGTACAACGGCAAGCACTCCCCCGGTGAGCAGGTCCGCGTCTTCCCGCTCAGCAACTTCACCGAACTCGACATCTGGCGGTACATCGCCCGTGACAACGTCGAACTGGCCAGCATCTACTACGCGCACCAGCGCGAGGTGTACCAGCGCGACGGCATGTGGATGACGCCCGGCGTGTGGGGCGGACCGTCCGAGGGTGAGGATCTGCAGACGCTGTCGGTGCGGTACCGCACCGTCGGCGACGGATCCACCACGGGCGCAGTCCTTTCCGAGGCCGACGACAACGCGGCGATCCTCGCCGAGGTCGCAGCGTCCCGGCTGACCGAGCGCGGCGCAACCCGTGGCGACGACCGAGTTTCCGAAGCGGCCATGGAAGACCGCAAGCGAGAGGGCTATTTCTGATCATGAGCGATCTTCTGAGGCTTGCCACCGCCGGCAGTGTGGACGACGGCAAGTCGACCCTCGTCGGCCGTCTGCTGTACGACACGAAATCGGTTCTCGCCGACCAGATCGACGCCGTCACCCGGGCGTCAGTCGACAAAGGGCTGTCCACGCCCGACCTGTCCCTGCTGGTCGACGGCCTGCGCGCGGAGCGTGAACAAGGCATCACGATCGACGTGGCGTACCGGTACTTCGCGACCCCCCGACGCTCGTTCGTCCTCGCCGACACTCCCGGGCACGTGCAGTACACCCGGAACACGGTGTCGGGCGCGTCCACCGCGCAGATGGTCATCCTGCTGGTCGACGCCCGCAAGGGTGTTATCTCCCAGACGCGCAAGCACGCAGCCGTTCTCGCGCTGCTCGGCGTCCCCAAGCTGGTGCTGGCCGTCAACAAGATCGACCTCGTCGAGGATCCGGCCACCGTGTTCGCGAACATTTCGGCGGAGTTCAACTCGCTGACCAATTCGCTCGGCTGGGCGTCCGAGGACGTCGTCGAGATCCCGGTGTCGGCCCTGCACGGCGACAACGTCGCGGTGCGTTCGGAGAACACCCCGTACTACGACGGCCCCACGCTCATCGAGCACCTCGAGTCGGTGCCCGTCGACGCCGAACCCCACCGGGTCGGCCTCCGTTTCCCTGTCCAGTACGTGATCCGTCCGCGGACGGCGGAGTTCCCGGACTACCGCGGGTACGCCGGACAGGTCGCCGCGGGTGAGGTGACCCCGGGCGACGAGGTCGTGATCCTGCCATCCGGTGTCCGCACCACGGTCACCCGAATCGACACCGCGGACGGCGAACTCGACAGCGCCCACGCCGGCCGCAGCGTCACACTCGTGCTGGCCGACGACGTCGACGTCTCCCGCGGCGACGTCATCGCCTCCCCCGCCGACGCCCCGGAGCCGCTCGGCGAGTTCGACGCGACGGTCTGCTGGCTGGCCGAGAAGCCGCTGCGGCCCGGCGCGCGCCTGCTGCTCAAGCACGGCACCCGCACCACGCAGGCCATCGTCGGCACGCTCGTCGAGCGTTTCAACGAGCAGGAGCTCATTTCGGAGCCCAGTCCGGAGTCGTTGGAACTCAACGAGATCGGCAAGATCTCGGTGCGTGTCGCCGAGCCGATCGTGGCGGACGACTACACCGTGAACCGCCACACCGGCAGCTTCCTGCTGATCGACCCGGCCGGCGGCAACACGCTCGCGGCCGGCCTCGTCGGAGATGCCATCGCAGCGGTGGAGCTCGGCGAGCGCGTCTAGATGCGATGACTCCGCTGATCGCTGTCGCCCACGGCAGTCGCGACCCCCGCAGTGCGCGGGTGGTGGCGGCTGCCGTGTCGGCGCTCCGGGCGAAGCGACCGGACCTCGACGTCCGGCTGTGCTTCCTCGACCTCAACGCACCGTCCGTGGACCAGGTGATCGACGCGGTCGCCGCCGAGGGGCATTCCTCCGCCGTGGTCGTGCCGATGCTGCTGGGCAGCGCGTTCCATGCACGCGTCGACCTTCCGGCACTCCTGGACGCCGCCCGCCTCCGTCATCCCCACCTGCACGTCCGGCAGGCCGACGTTCTCGGGCACGATGCGCGGCTGGTCGAGGCCGTCCGTGACCGCATCGGCGAGGCCGGTGGTTCCGTCGGCGAGGCCGGTCTCGGGATCGTCCTCGCCGCGGTCGGTTCATCCGACCCGGCCGCGAACGACCGAACCCGCGAGCTGGCCGGATCGGTCGTCGCGGGTACCCGATGGTCGGGAGCGGTGACGTGTTTCGCGACCTCGGCGGAACCGACGGTGCAGCAGGCGATCTCGACGCTGCGGCAGGCCGGTGCCGAGCGCATCGTGATCGCACCGTGGTTCCTGGCCCCGGGACTGCTCACGGACCGGTTGAGCCGTGCGGCGGAATCCTGCGGACCCGGCATCACCTACGCGGCCACCATCGGACCGCACCCTCGGCTGCTCGACGTCATGCTCGACCGGTACTCGCAGACCCACACGGAGCTGCAGCGGTACCGCGCACTGTCGGCCTGAGCGCGTCTGTCACCGCACGCCCGGCGTCCGGGTTCCCGACCGCTATCCGCGCGTCACCACTGGGATAGGTGCGCGCGTGGATGCCGGCGCGAGCCAGTGCGTCACCGACTCCCTCCCCGGGGATGTACAGGAAATTGGCGGAACTGCGCGGGACCGGAATTCCCGCCGCCCTCACCGTGCGCCACAGTTCCTCGCGTTCGGCGACGATGGCTGCCACCCGGGCACGGAGTTCACGCTCGGCGGCGTACGACGCCGTGACCGCGGGAACGGCGGCGCTGCCCATCCCGAACGGCAGTTGCAGCGTTCGAATCGTCCGCGCCAGAGCCGCATTCGCGAAGCCGAATCCGATACGCAACCCGGCAAGTCCGTACGCCTTGGAGAACGTTCGCAGGAACACGACGTTCGGATGTTCGGCGATGATGCGATGCACGTCCAGGACCAGTCGGCGGTCGACGAACTCCACGTAGGCCTCGTCGAGGACGACGACCACCCGGTCGGGAACACGACGGAGGAAGTCCGCCAGTTCGGCGGCGTCGACGAGCGTTCCGGTGGGGTTGTGCGGGCGGCAGACGACGACGAGCCGGGTGCGGTCGTCGATCGCGGCCGCCATCGCGGCCAGATCCTGCCCGCCGTCCGGGAGAATCGGTACCGGCACCGCGTCGAGTGCCGCGATGCGCGCCATGATCGGGTACCCGTCGAACGTCGGGGTGGTGAACACGATCCGCTCCCCCGGCCCGGCGACGGAGCGCATGATCTGCAGGGCGACGCCGGTGGCACCGGCGCCCACCACCACCTGATCGGCGTCGAGCCCCTCGTGATCCGCGATGACCTCGATCAGCCGGTCGGGCAGGAACTCCGGATACCGATGCGCCCGGCGCATCACACCGTCGAGCGCATCGAGTACGGAGGGCAGCGGGGCGAACGGGTTCTCGCTCAACGCGAGATCGAATCTCACACCGGGTCCCGCGATGGTCGGCGTCGTCATCTCACACCCCCGCCGGGGCGGCGCCCCATCGAATCGCCCCGGCCCCGGCGAAGTCGCCCGCGTGCGCGAACGCGGACATCATCACCAGCGAGCCGTTCGGGATCCGGCCTGCCCGGTTCTCGATGTCGAGGGTGACGGGGATCGCGGCGCCGAACAGGTTCCCGCATTCGTCGAACGTGTCGGGGTGTCGTTCCGCCGGGAGCTCGAGTGCGTCCCGCCAGTTGCGGAGGAACAGCCGGTTGGGCTGGTTGGTGACCAGGGTGTCGATCTCGTCCGGGGCGATGCCGATCTGCTTGCACACCGCGAGGGCGACCTCGGGGACCAGCCGGTTGCCGCGGGCGAAGACCTTCGCGATCCTCGATTCGGTGAACCCGATGTGCAGTTGGCCGGTTCCCGCCTCCCAGTACTTGCGAGGCGGATCGACGGCGGCCGTCATGTCCCCGGCGAACTCGGGGTAGGTCCGGCACTCGAGCCCGAGCACCGGCGCGGCCTCCGACTTCACCAGCAGGCACGCGCCCGCGCCGTCACCCGGCACCGCCGACTGTGCCAGCGCGCGCACGTCCGATTGCGTGAAGATCTGGCCCGCGCTGTTCTGCACCGACACGATCAGGGCGGTCGACGCGTCGCCGGTCTGCATGATCTGACGTGCCAGTTTGATCATGTACACGAACGATGCGCAGCCGCCGTTGTGCAGGTCCACCACCCAGTCCGGGGTGATCCCCATCCGGCGCGCGAGTTCCCCGCCGGCGCCCAGGATCGGGACGTCGGGCAGCTGGGTGTGGGTGATGAGAATGTCCACGTTGGACACGAGTTCGGAGCCGTTCCGTTCGATCAACGGGGCGATCGCCCGTTCCGCCATGTCGACGGAGTTCTCGTCGCTCCCGATGTGGTGACGAAACTTCGGTGCCCGGAACATGATGTTCTGGGCGAGCCGGTCGGAGGCGGCGAACTGGGCGAAATAGTCTGCTCCCACCCGGTTCTCGGGTAGGTAGCCGGCGATGTCGATCAGGCTGACGGTGTCCATGTCTCACTCACTCATCCAGGTCGGGGTCACGGGCAGGTCGTTCGCCCACCGGTATTCGCAGATCGCCTTGAGATTGCTCATCTCGAGCTGGTGTCCGGCGGCGAACATGTCCCAGAAGTCGCCCACCCACGGAACCCGGTCCGCGGGAGCGGTCTCGGGGTAGGGATTTTCGTCGTAGAAGGGATGGTGGCAGTTGGTCCACAGCACGACGGATCCGTCGACGTCCAGGACCGTGCGCGCGTCCACCACCCGCATCAGATACACCATCCACAGGTGTTTGCCCTGGTCCCAGGCACAGTGATAGTCGACGGTCATCGCGGCCGGGTGTGCCACGGTGCGCGTGTAGATCTCGGTGGTGTCGCCGAGGCGGTCGTACGCGAGCCACAGCCCGGGTTCCCCGGCCGGGGTGAATCCCCGGAGGCTGTACGTCCATTCCTCGAGGCTGCGGGTGTCGGAAAGGTAGCGGAACACCTCGTCCGGCGGGCAGTCGATGTATTCGTTGACAGTGCAGTACTTTCCGAACACCTGGTCGTGCGGATACACCGATCTCAGCATGTCCATGATGATCGGTGTCGTCGCCTGACGGTCGGAGGTCTCGATCCGGACGAGGCCGGGCAGGTCGGCGGGAAGGTCGGGCAGCGGGGCGATCTCTCGAGCGGTCATCGGCGGGCTCCTTCTCGGGATTCGGATCTCTCGGTCGGGCGTCGTGCGGGCAGGAACGGCAGGAACGGCGGCAACTCGTCGGCGTCGCAGGCGACTTCGATGACAGCGGGCCCCGCCGAGTCGGCCGTGGCACGGAGAGAGTCGGCGAGGCCGGCGTGCGTGTCGACCGTGTGGGACGGCAAGCCGGGAAACAGTGCGCCGACTCCCGCCGCGATGTGTGCGGGACGAAACCGGCTGTAGGTGTATGCGCCCTCGAAGTACACCTGCTCGCGGGTCAGGCACATCGCGTGGGCGTTGTTGTTGAACACGACGAACGTGACCGGCACGTCGTACTCGACCGCCGTGTGGATCTCGAGACCGTGCGCGTAGAACGCACCGTCGCCGGCGATCACGAACGTGCGGCGGCCGCGTGAGAAGGCGGAACCGATCGCGGCGCCGAACGTGTAGCCCATCCCGCCCATTCCCAGCGCCACCACGAACCGGCCCCCGGTTGCGACCGGAAGATGGTGCACCACAGCGGCACCCGTATTTCCTGCGTCCGCGAACACGTCGGCGCCCGCGGGCATCACCGCGGCGAGCGCCTTCACCGCGTCGGTGTAGCGCAGACCCGATGTGCCGGACGACGGCACGTCGATCGGGGTCGGATCGCACTGCGCGACGGGCGCACGCGAGGTCGCCGGTCCGATCTCGGTGACGAGCCCACGCAGTGTCGCCCGCAGATCCCGCGTCGGAACGTGATGGGACTGCAGATACGGCTTCGCCGAGCCGACGCTGTACACCAGCGTCTTCTCGAGCACGGCATCCAGACCTCCCCGCGCCATCACCGGCAGTCGCGTGCCGACGAGCAGGCAGACGTCGGAATCCTGCAGTGCGTCGACGACATCCGGATTCCCCATCGCGCCGGTGACCCCGAGTCGCCCCGGCGCCGCAGGATCGAGCACGTCCCTCGCGTCGGGCGTGACGGCCACCCGGGCACCGAGCACGTGCGCGAGTTCCGCGAGTTCCGTTCGCGCGCCGGCTCGCGCGACCTCGTCGCCGGCGATGACGGTGATACGGCCGTAGTCGTCGCGCAGGGCTTCGGCGAGCCGCGTGACGTCCGTCGTGGTGGCGCGCGGCGCGGCCGGGACCGTCGGGCGCGGTTCCGGGAACTCGCCGATTGACTGCTGAATGTCTTTCGGCAACAGGAGAACCGCCGGTCCGCCGCGGCGCGCGGCGGCCAGCGCCTCGGCCAGCTGTCGTTCGAGATCGAGTGGCGACTCGACGCGCGCGCAGTACACGGACACCTCACCGAACAACCGGGACGCATCGATCGACCCCGCCAGTCCACTCGTGTCCTGGAATGCGCCCATCCCCTCGAGCGTCGTCGGCGGTTGCCCGACCAGCGCCAGAAGCGGCACACGGGACGCGAATGCCTCACCGAGCCCGGCGATCACATTGAGCGCACCGCCGCCCGACGTCGCCGCGACCACGCCGATCCGGTTCGACGTCCTGGCATACCCGTCGGCCATGGTCGTCGCCGAGAACTCGTGTTTGGCGACGACGCCCTCGACGTCGCGGGAGCGGTGCAGCGCGTCGTACAGGTCCTCGATGTTCGCGCCTCCCACTCCGAAGACGTGCTCGACCCCTTCTGCGGCCAGCGCCGCGACGATGTAGTCGGCGACGCGCATGTTCCGACCGGTTTTCCGTGGCTCGTGATCCGTGAGATTCATCGGCAGACCCCCGTGTCGTGGATCGGACGGGGCGACCTGCGGTCACCCACTGGATATACACACGAACCACGTACCGGTCGGGTTCACCGGTGGCAGAACATTTTTCCGTAAACGTTCGTGACGAACGAAACACGGCGGTGAAGCGTGCAAAGGGTATGAAACCGACCCGACTCCCTGGCGGCCCGCTCACAACGCCGTGGTCAGCAGTACCTGATGGTCGTCGTCGGATCGCACGTCGATGCTCGCGATCTCGTCGACGGGCAGGCTGGTGGTGGCCGTGGGCCGCACCGTCCTGCCTGCCTCGCCGGTCCAGGTGGCCAGTGTGGTGACGACCCCGGAGCGGTCGGTGACGGTCAGCGCGTACCCCTCGGTGTCCGCGCCGTAGCGACCGTCGCCGGGCCAGGTGTCCTCGTAGGAGCACTCGACGAAGATGACGGTGCCCCAGGACGTCGACGCGACGGACGCAGTCGCGGTGATCGTAGTCGGGACCACGGGGGTGAACACCGCCTCGGTGGTGTTCGCGCGGTCCGGGACGGGCATGGCCGTGACGGGGACGGCCGGGGTCCGGTCCTGCGTCACCAGCACCCCGACGGGGACCGCCACGGCGACCACGGCGGCCGCCGCCGCGAGTGCCGTCGCCGCTCGCCGGTAGCGTCGGCGCCGTTGTACCGTGCCCACCAACTGGGTCAGCACGCGCGGTGCGGGCGTCTCCTCGTCCTGGGGCCCAGCGTTCCCCGGCAGTGTGCCGAACGCCTCTTCCGGTGTGATCAGGGCCATCAACCCGGGCATGCCCGCCAATTCGGACACGGCCTGCGAGCACCGTGCGCAGTGGGCGAGGTGCGCCTCGTATTCGCGCCGATCGCTCGGGGACATCGCACCGAGCACGTACGCGGCATCCCAGCGTACGTAGGGATCCTCGTGCGACTCGAAGTCGTCGAACGTCATCGGGTCACCCCCATTTCCTGCAGAGCCAATCGAAGGGCCCGCAATCCGTAGTGCATGCGGGATTTCACCGTTCCCTCCGGAATTCCGAGTTCGTCGGCGATCTGGTGGGTCGACATTCCCCGGTAGTAGCCGAGCACGAGGACCGCACGGTGGTCGGGACTGAGCCGGGCCAGCGCATCACCCATCATCCAGGCGTCGAGTGCGCCGTCCGAGCTGTCCGGGGCGGCGCGTTCGGGTGTTGTGCTCATCCCGATCTCACGCTGGGAGCGGGCGCTGCGGTGCTCGTCGAACACGAGGTTCCGGGCGACCGTGAACAACCACGCCCGAGCCGACGACTCCGACTGGTCGAGCACGTTCGGATGCTTCCAGGCTCGCAGCAGTACCTCCTGCACGATGTCCTCGGCGCGGGCGCGGTCGCCGGTCAGCCGCAGGGCATACCGCCACACTGCGGGGGCATGCTCCTCGTACAGGGCGTGCATAAGCTCGGACTGGGCATCCGGCATCGGTCACCACCTCCCAGCAGTACACACGGTTCAACCGCGCCTCCGGTTCACCACGCCAGCGAAACGCAGGGAAACCCCAGGTGAACCGGGTCGGGGCGGCCGAAAACCCTTGGCCCGTACTTCAGGAGGTGTTCAGTGCCACGGCGGCGTGGACGAGCGCCTGGAACGCCTTCTCGTCGATCGTGTCGCCCTCGTGGAAATCGATGGCACGCCGGGTATTGCCTTCGAGGCTGGAGTTGAAGAGGCCGGAAGGGTCGTCCAGTGAAGCGCCCTTGGCGAACGTCACCTTCACCGCGTTCTTGTACGTCTCACCGGTGCAGATCATTCCGGCGTGCGACCACACCGGAACCCCTCTCCACTTCCACTCCTCGACGACGTCGGGTTCGGCCTGCTTGACAAGGGCACGGATCCGGGCGAGCGTTTCGCCCCGCCAATCGGACAGCTCCTCGATTCGCGCATCGATCAACTGTGAGGGAGAGTCGCCTCCCCCTCCCTCTTCCGAGCCGCTCGTCCGCTTCTTCATGGTGAACCGTTGCTCTCTTTCTTGCTGTCGTCGCTCGCTCGCCGCTCACTCGAGTATCCCGCGGACCGCCTCGATCGTGTCGGGATCGGCCGCCGGCCGATTTCCCTCTGGCGCGTCGCCGCCGTCCTGGACCAAACTGGAATGGAGGTGAGGAGCACCCCCATGAGCACAGCACGGATTCGACGCGGCATCGTGGCAGGGATCGACGGATCGGACGGCGCGCTGGAGGCGGCGGCGTGGGCTGCGTCCGCCGCGAGGCGTTTCGAGGAGCCGCTGCGCCTCGTCCACGTGTTACCCAAGCATCCGAATTCCGCGGACGGTCACCCCGAAGGCGATGAGTTCCTCGACGCCGCCGAACGCATCGTCCTGGACGGGCAGCAGGACCTGGAGGTGGAGCGCAGCACCCACCCCGGTCCGCCCGCCCACGCGCTGGTGGAACTGTCCAAGACGGCGCGGATGCTGGTTCTCGGGCCCGCGGCCACGAGTGAGATGAAATCCGTGGTTGCCGGTTCCGATGTCGTGCGGGTGTCGAATCGCGCCGAATGTCCGGTGGTCGTCTGGCGCGGCATCCAGGGCCACGAGGTCAGCGAGACCCGTCCCGTCGTGGTGGGTGTGGACGGCAGCGAACTGAGCGACATGGCGGTGGCCCACGCGTTCGAGTTCGCGGCGTTCTTCGGCGCTCCCCTCGTCGCGGTGCACACCTGGGCCGAGCACTCCACCCTCGGTGCGTGGTACTCGGAGGAACGTCGCTTCACCGACTGGTCCGATCTGGTCCAGCACGAGGAGGCGTGGCTCGCCGAGAGCCTCGCAGGGTGGCGCGAGAAGTATCCCGATGTCGAGGTCACGCGCTGCCTCGAGCGTGGTGGGCCGATGAAGGTGCTCCTCGAGTATTCGTTCGGTGCGCAGTTGATCGCCGTCGGCAGCCACGGGCGAAATCCGTTCACCGCGTCGATCGTGGGCTCGACGAGCCAGAGCCTCATCCACCACGCCCGGTGCCCGGTGCTCATCTGCCGAAAAGGCTGAACACGGTCGGCTTCCGTTTCACCTATTTCGATCGGCCTGATTCATATTCATCCGTCGCGGCGTCATTCCCCCGACGAGGCGCGAACCGAATTCCTACGCCCGAACACTGTCCTGAACTGCCGAAATGCATAGCGTCACAGCGCTGACATCGGAGACTCACACGCAGCAGAAAATGCCAAGTGTTTCAATCACGCTAATTCGATTTCCTCCCGATTTCCGCACCGAATTTCGCGTTTATAGTTTCCGGCATGTCGGAGCCACGCTCATATCTCGTCTGCGCGTCACAGCGCAGCGGCAGCACTCTGCTCGTCGAATCTCTTCGCGCCACGACCGTGGCCGGCCACCCCGAGGAGTTCTTCCAATACCTGCCGTCCACCAGTCGATCACCGCAGCCGCGGCAGTGGTTCGACGGCGTCACCGACGAGGCGGTGCTCGCACTGCTCGCCCCGCTCGAACCGGGGACCGCCGACACCCGCACGGCGGAGCAGTGGCGTGATCAACTGCTCAGCCTCGGTCGCACCCCCAACGGGGTGTGGGGCGGAAAGCTGATGTGGAACCAGGTGCCGCTCGTCGTCGACCGCGCCGCCGGACTTCCGGAGCGGTCCGGCGACGACCTGCGGTCCGCCCTCGACGACATTCTCGGCCGCGACCTCGCCTTCATCCATGTGTACCGGCGTGACGTCGTCGCGCAGGCGGTGTCGATGTGGCGGGCGGTGCAGACCCAGGTGTGGCGCGACGACGCCACCCCACCCGCCCCGCACGACGGCGCCGAGTACCACGCGGGCGGCATCGCCCACCTCGTCCGCATTCTGCGCGATCAGGATGAGCAGTGGCGCAACTGGTTCGAGGCCGAGGGACTCGACCACATCGACATCGGTTTCGACGATCTCGTCGCGGCGCCGCAGGCGACGGCGGCGAAGGTGCTCGTCGAACTCGGCCTCGACGCCGATCTCGCGCCGCCGCCGCCGCTGAAGCGGCAGAGCGACGGCCGCTCCAAGGAGTGGGTGGAGCGGTATCGGTCCGACGCCGCCGCGAACGGACTTCCGCTGTGACCGCCACCGACACCGCCGCACGGGTGGACGAACTCCGCGCGCTGGAGGCGGAGGCCGTGCACATCATCCGCGAGGTGGTCGCCGAACTCGAGCGGCCGGTTCTGCTGTTCTCGGCCGGCAAGGACTCGATCGTGTTGCTGCGGCTGGCGGAGAAGGCGTTCCGGCCGTCCCCGTTGCCGTTTCCCGTCCTGCACGTCGACACCGGGCACAACTTCCCCGAGGTGATCGAGTTCCGCGACCGCCGGCTCGCCGAGGACGGTCACCGGCTGATCGTCGCGTCGGTGCAGGAGTCGATCGACCGGGGCCGCGTCACCGAAACGGGCGCCCCGGGCACGTCCCGGAACCGCCTGCAGACCCGCCCCCTGCTCGACGCCCTCGAGGAGCACCGCTTCGACGCCGCGTTCGGCGGCGCGCGCCGCGACGAGGAACGGGCCCGCGCGAAGGAGCGGGTCCTCAGCTTCCGCGACGAGTTCGGGCAGTGGGATCCGCGTTCGCAGCGGCCCGAGCCGTGGTCGCTGTACAACGGGCGGATTCGCCGCGGGGAGCAGGTCCGCGTGTTCCCGCTGAGCAATTGGACCGAACTCGACATCTGGCGCTACATCGAACTCGAGAACCTGGCGCTGCCGTCGATCTACTTCGCCCACGAGCGGCAGGTGTTCGAACGCGACGGCATCCTGCTGGGGTTGTCCGAGTACACGCTGCCCACCGAAGACGAACTGGTGCAACGACTCCGGGTGCGGTACCGCACGGTCGGGGACCTGACCATCACCGGTGCCGTGCGCTCCGACGCCGGCGACGTCGCCGGCGTGATCGAGGAGATAGCCGCGGCCACGGTCTCCGAACGGGGCGAGACCCGGGCCGACGACAGGACTTCCGTTGCCGCGATGGAAGACCGCAAACGCGAGGGGTACTTCTGATGACCACCACCAGCCGGCCCCGCCAATTGCTGCGGCTCGCCACCGCGGGCAGCGTCGACGACGGCAAGAGCACGCTGATCGGGCGGCTCCTCCACGACACCGGGAGCCTGCCCACCGACCACCTCGAGGCGGTGACCAACGCCGACGGCGAGGCGGACCTCGCCGCCCTGTCCGACGGGCTGCGCGCCGAACGCGAACAGGGCATCACCATCGACGTGGCGTACCGGTTCTTCTCCACCCCCACCCGCAGCTTCGTCCTCGCGGACACGCCGGGGCACGAACGGTACACCCGCAACATGTTCACCGGTGCGTCGAACGCCCACGTGGCCGTGCTGCTCGTGGACGCCCGCGCCGGGGTGCTCCGGCAGACCCGCCGCCACGCCCGGATCGCCGACCTCCTCGGTGTGCCGCACCTCGTCGCGGTGGTCAACAAGATCGACCTCGTCGACTTCGACGAGACCCGGTTCAAGGAAGTCGAATCCGAACTCGGCCTGCTCGCGCAGCGGCTCGGCGGCCGCGACCTCACGGTGATCCCCGTGTCCGCCACCCGCGGTGACAACGTCGTGACACGGTCGGATTCGACACCCTGGTACGACGGGCCCACGATCCTCGAGTACCTCGAAGAGGTGGAACTCGCCGCGCCGTCCGCGGTCGCGTCCGAACTGCGACTGCCGATCCAGTGGGTGGCGCGTCCCACCGACGACCGGCGACGCCGCTACACCGGCCGGCTGTCCGCAGGCACCCTGTCCGTCGGCGACGAGGTGGTGGTCCTGCCCGCTGGTTCCCGCAGCACGGTCACCGCCCTCGACACCCTCGATCCGAGCCGGTCCGTCGCGGTCGCCCCGCTGTCGGTGTCGTTCGAACTCGCGGACGACCTCGACATCGCCCGCGGCGACCTCGTCGTGAGCGCCGCCGCCGACGCGACCGCACCCGCCCCGGCCCGCGAGATCGACGCGACCGTGTGCTGGCTGAGCGAGACACCGCTGCGGGCAGGCGACCGGGTGGCGCTCAAGCACACCAGCCGCACCGTGCGCGCCACGGTTCAGGAATTGCACACCCGGCTCGACCCGGAAACGCTCGAAGAACACGACTCCCCCAGCGAACTCGCCCTCAACGACATCGGCCGGATCACGCTCCGGACGAGCACGGTGGTGCTTCCCGACCCCTACGCCACCAATCGCGATGCCGGCGCGTTCATCCTCATCGACGAGCAGAGCAACGACACCGTCGGCGCCGGCACCGTCAGCGAAGCCCGGGAAGTCGTGCCCGGCGAGCAGACCCGGCACGACATCAAGTGGCACCCGTCGTCGCTGGAACGGGATCGGCGCTGGTCCGCGACCGGGCAGCGGGGCGCCACCATCTGGTTGACCGGGCTGCCGGCGTCCGGCAAGTCGACGGTGGCCGTCGCACTCGAACGGACCCTCGTCGACGCCGGACGGACCGCCTACCTGCTCGACGGCGACAACGTCCGGCACGGCATCTCGGACGACCTCGGATTCTCCCCCGGCGACCGGGCCGAGAACATCCGCCGCGTCGGTCACCTCACCCGGTTGTTCGCGGACGCCGGGGTGGTCGCCATCGCGTCGATGGTGTCACCGCTGCGCTCGGACCGCGCGATTGCGCGGGCGCTCAACGAGGCCGCGGGACTGCCGTTTCTCGAGATACACGTGAGCACGCCGGTCGACGAGTGCGAACGGCGTGACCCCAAGGGGCTCTACGCGCGGGCGCGGGCAGGCGAACTCCGCGGCCTCACCGGGATCGATGCACCGTACGAGGACCCCGAGAACCCGGATCTCGCGTTCGACACCACCGGCGCCGATCTCGACGACCTCGTCACACGGATTCTCGCCGAACTCGCCCGGCACGAGACGCTACTGGCCTAGCTCAGCGTGCGCCGAGCCGGAGGAGTGCCTCGTGGAGCGCGATCCGGTCGTCGAACACACGTCGGCGCGGTCCGTACGCCTGAACCCGATCGTGCCCACGGCCTGCGACCACCACGACGTCGCCCGGCGCGGCGAGGGTGACGGCGGCGGCGATCGCCTCGGCGCGGTCGGGAAGGACGAGCACTTCGGCGTCGCCACCACTGCGTGCTCCTCGCGCCACGTCCTCGCGTAGGCGGTGCGCGTTGTCGGAGTACGGACTCTCGTCGGTGACGATGACGGTGTCGGCGAAACGGGCTGCGGTCGCGCCGAGCGGGACCCGCTTGCCGGGGTCGCGCTCACCGGTCGCCCCGACGACGGCGATGACCCGACCCTCGGTCAGCGAGCGGAGGTACGGAAACAGACGTCGCTGTCCGGCCGTGTTGTGCATGTAGTCGACGAAAGCGAGGAACGGCTGGCCCGCGTGCACCGCCTCCAGGCGTCCGGGCACGGTGTCGAGGTTCTCGATCCCGGCGACCGCCGCGTCGAGGTCCACGCCGCGAGCCGCGAGGGCGGCGATCGCCGCGAGTGCGTTGTCCACCTGATGCACTCCGAGTAGCCGGAGCCGCACCGGTTTCCGCGCCCCGGCGCTGTGGAGCGTGAACGACGTGCCGCCCTCGTCCGCGTGCACGGCGGAGGCGTGGAAGTCGGCCGCCGGCGTCGTCGACGAGAACGTCATGCGGGGCACGGTGACGGTGGCGGCGAGGCGGCGTCCGAACTCGTCGTCGACGCCGATGGCTGCCGCGGCGCAGTGCCCCGGTTCGAACAGTCTGGCCTTCGCCGCGAAATACGCGTCCATGTCGGGGTGAAAGTCCAGATGGTCGCGGGCGAGGTTGGTGAACACCCCCACCCGGAAGGATGTTCCGTCGATTCGGTGCAGAGCGAGGCCGTGGCTCGACACCTCCATCGCGACGGCGCCGATCCGGTGCTCCGCGAACGCGGCGAGGGTCTGCTGGAGTTCGCACGCCTCGGGAGTGGTCCGGGTCGCCGTGCGTGACCCGTTCGGTCCCCGGACGGTGATCCCCGTCATCATGCCGGTGGCGACACCTGCCGCACGCAGTCCCGCGTCCAGCAGGTACGCGGTGCTGGTCTTCCCGTTCGTCCCGGTCACGCCGTAGACGTCGAGTGCGTCGGACGGAGTGCCGTAGACCCACGATGCCAACGGACCGAGAACACGACGCGGATCGTCCACCACGATCGTCGGCAGGACGTCCGAGTCGCGGTCGCTGAGCATCGCGACGGCGCCGCGCGCTGCCGCTTCGACCGCGAACTCGATCCCGTGACGGTGCCGCCCCGGCAGCGCCGCATACACGTCTCCGGCCTGTACGAGACGCGAGTCCTGGCTGATACCCGTCACCGCTGCCTCGCCGGACCCGGAAAGTGTCGCCGAACGGCCGAGGCGGCGCACCATCTCACGCAGCAGCTTCGGCGGGGTGCACCGCGGGCAGTCGACGCTCACGCTTCCAGTGCACCACTGCCGTGCAGGTCGCGAGGACGGAACCGCATCATCCGCCCCGCGACCCGGCCCCTTACGTCGCGACGCCGCTCCGCGGCTCGTCCAGGATTCCGCGTTCGGCGCTGTAGGCCGAACGCACGTCCGGCACCCGGCAGAGAGTGGCGAGGTATTCCTCCATGGCCTTCCGGGCGTAGGCCGTTCCCTCCTCCTCGCTCGGGATCGAGTCGCCCGTCGCCCGCCGCCACGTGGAGAGTTCCAGCGCCAACTCGGCCTGCGTCCCGGCGAAGTCCTCGGTGTCGGCCAGGTTGTCGCGCTCGCCGGGATCGGCGACCAGGTCGTAGAGTTCCCGGCTCGGACGCGGCCGGAGATGCTCGGTGCCCAGCGCTGCACCGGACAGACTGTTCTCGATGTCGAGGGGCAGATCGAGCCTGGGCCGTGGTGCGTAGTTCTCGATGTAGCTGAACTGCTTGGTGCGCACCGCGCGAATGGGATCGAAGCTGTCGTGGAACGTCTTCTCCGTGAACAGGACGTCGCGCGCCGTCGACTCCGACCGCCCCAGCAACTGCCCGGCGTGGGAAACACCCTCCACGGCCGCGGGGATCGGGACGCCGAGCAGATCGAGAAGGGTGGGAACCAGATCCACCCCACTGAACAGGTCGTCGTAGACGCGGGGCGCCGCCCGCAGCCTCCGCGGTGGGCGGACGATCGTCGCGATTCCCGTGCCCGGCGCATACAGTGTCGATTTCGCTCCGGGGAACGCCTCGCCGTGGTCGGTGAGAAACACGACCCACGTGCGCTCGTCGTGCCCCTCGTCGTCCAGCGTCTGCAGCAACCTGCCGACGGCCGCGTCGGCCACCTCGATCGACCCGTGGAATCCGGCTAGATCCTCACGGACCTCCGGCCGGTCGGGCAGGTACGACGGAACGTCGAAACCTTCGGGATCGGCGGGTACATACCTGTCGACCGGGTACGGGCGGTGGGTCTCGAAGAATCCTGCGGTCAGCAGGAACGGTTGCGGAGGGAACCGCGCCAGCCACCGCGACGCCCGATCGGTGACGTATTCGCAGTACGAGTTCGTCACGTCGTACTCGTGGAAGCCGAGGCGCTTGGGATACGCGGTCTCGTGCTGCATCCCGAACAGAGCCGTGTACCAGCCCGCCTCCGCCAACAGGGACGGCAGCGTGCGGACGTCGTCGTGGTACTGCCAGCCGTGGTGTGCGAGGCCGATCAGCCCGTTGCTGTGCGGGTACCGGCCCGAGAACAGAGCGCCACGGGACGGCGAGCACAGCGGCGCCGCCGCATGCACGTCCGTCAGCAGCACACCCTCCGCGGCGAGCCGGTCGAGGTTCGGACTACGCACCCCGGACGCGCCGTAACATCCGAGGTGACGGCCCAGATCGTGCCAGTGCACGATCAGAACGTTGTCACGGACGGGATTCACCGGGGTCGCCACAGTCGCCTCCTACATCGGCGGGGAGTTACAGGGAGACCGGAACTTCGGCCTCCGGGAGTTCGGGTGCCCGCGTCGCCCGCGCGTACACGGTCTCGCCTTCCTGCAGACCGAGCGCCGCGCTGTCGCCGCGAGTAACCTGCGCGGAAAAGGGTTCACCGGTCGCCTCGTTGCGCAGATCCACCCGCACCTCGAACCCCAGGTGCACCACTCGCTCGACGGTGGCCCGCGTGACGCCGAGCGACTCGGCCGTGCCGGCCTTCTGGGCGAGGGCCAGGTCGGGATCGCGGCCGAGGCGGATGTCGTGCGGGCGGACCAGCTGACCGTTGAGCTTGGCCACCGACCCGAGGAACGACATCACGAAGTCGTTGTGGGGACGGTCGTAGAGGTCTGCCGGTTCGCCGATCTGCTCGATCCGGCCCTTGTTGAGGACCGCGATCCGGTCGGCGACGTCGAGCGCCTCCTCCTGGTCGTGGGTGACCAGCACGGTGGTCACGTGCACCTCGTCGTGCAACCGGCGCAGCCAGGTGCGCAGGTCAGTGCGGACCTTCGCGTCGAGCGCGCCGAACGGCTCGTCGAGGAGAAGCACCTTCGGGTCCACGGCCAGGGCCCGCGCGAGCGCCATCCGCTGACGCTGACCGCCGGACAGTTGCGCCGGATAGCGATGCTGGAAGCCGTCGAGGCCGACGATCTCGAGAAGCTCGTTGACCTTCTTGTCGATCTCCGGCTTGGGTCGCTTGCGGATCTTCAGACCGAACGCGACGTTGTCACGCACCGTCATGTGCTTGAACGCCGCGTAGTGCTGGAACACGAAGCCGATGTCCCGCTTCTGCGGGGAGATGTCGGTGACGTCGTTCCCGCCGATCACGACGGTGCCGGAGTCGAGGGACTCCAGGCCGGCGATGGATCGGAGCAGCGTCGACTTGCCCGAACCACTGGGCCCGAGGAGCGCGGTCAGCGAACCCGAGGGGATGTCGATGGTGACGTCGTCGAGAGCAGCAAAGGACCCGTAGTTCTTCCGGGCGCCGGTCACGGTAATCATGTGGTGCTCCTCTTGCGGTCGAGCAGAGTCATCAGAAGCAGGGTGATCAGCGCAATGCCCATCAGCAGGGTGGCTGCGGAGTACGCACCGAACGTGTTGTGGTCGTCGATGTAGCGCGAGTGCACGAGCAGGGTCAAGGTCTGCGACACACCGGGGAAGCCGGAGGACACCATGATCACCGCACCGAACTCGCCCAGCGAGCGGGCGACGGTCAGGACCACGCCGTAGGTGAGGCCCCAGCGGATGGCGGGCAGGGTGATCAGCCAGAACGTCTGCCAGCGGCTCGCACCGAGCGTCGCGGCGGCCTGTTCCTGCTCCTCGCCGATCTCGTGCAGCACGGGCTCCACCTCCCGCACGACGAACGGCAACGTCACGAAGAGGGTGGCGATGACCATGCCGGGAAGCCCGAAAATCACCTTGAACCCCAGCGATTCGAGCCCGCCGAACCACCCGTTGGCGCCCCACAGCAGGATCAGCGACACACCGACCACGATCGGCGAGACGGCGAACGGAAGGTCGACCACCGCCTGCACCAGGCCGCGCCCGGGGAATCGGCCCCGGACCAGCGCGAGGGCCGTGACGATCCCGAACACCACGTTCACCGGGACGACGATGGCCACGATCAGCAGGGACAGATTGAGCGCGGAGATCGCGGCGGGGGTGCTGATCGACTGGACGAACGCGCCGATCCCGTTCTCGAACGTGCGGAACAGGATGATGACGATCGGCACCACCAGCAGGCCGAACAGATAGAGCAGCGCGACCGCGCGCAGGGTGATCCGGGTGGACCCAGAGAGCTTCATTCCGCCTGCTCCTCACGACGCTGCCCCCGGCTGGCGAAGACCCGGAGGGCGAACAACGTCACGAACGCGATGGCCAGGAGAGCCACCGACACGGCCGCCGCGGCGGCCGGCCGATCGATTTCGATCTGCTGTTGAATGTACTGGGAAGCGACCTGGGTCTCTCGGGGAATGTTTCCGCCGATCAGGACGACGGATCCGTACTCGCCGATCGCGCGGGCGAACGCGAGCCCCGCGCCGCTGATGATGGCCGGGGTCAGGGTCGGCAGCACGACTCGCCGGAAGATCGTCACGTTGTCCGCGCCGAGCGAGGCCGCGGCCTCTTCGACTTCCCTGTCCACCTCGATCAGCACCGGCTGCACCGAGCGGACGACGAACGGCAGCGTCACGAATGCCAGCGCCACGATCAGACCGGGTTGCGTCGCGTTGAGGTGGACGCCGATCGGGCTCTCCGGGCCGTACAGCGACAGCAGCACGATGCTGGCCACGATGGTCGGCAACGCGAACGGCAGGTCGATCAGCGCGTTGACGACCCGCTTGCCGGGAAATTCGTCGCGCACCAGAACCCACGCGATGAGCGTGCCCATGATCACGTTGATCACGGCCACCACCACCGACACCACGACGGTGACGCGCAGGGACGCCACCGCCACGGGCGCGGTGATCGCGTCCACGAAGCCGCCGATCCCGTCGCCGAACGAGGCCACGGTGAGCGCGGCAAGTGGCAGGACCACGATGACGCTCAGCCAGAGCGTCGCGATGCCGATGCCGAGCGGTCCCACCGCACCGGTGACCCGGGCGATCTTCTTGCGCGCGGGCGGAACGGGCGGAGACGGCACCGTGGTGCCGCGTCCGCCCGTCGCCGTCGTCGTCGTGTCGCTCACGTCGGTCTTACTTGGTTGCGTTGTCGTAGATCACTGCGATGGACCCGGTGTCCTTGGCGAACACCTCGGAGTCGACCTTGGACCAGCCGCCGAGATCGGCGATGGTCCACAGCTTGGCCGGCTCCGGGAACTTGTCGGCAAACTCCGTGGCCACTGCGGGATCGACCGGGCGGAATCCGGCCTCGCCCCACAGCTTCTGGCCCTCGGTGGTGTAGAGGAAGTCCTTGAACGCGTTGGCCTTCTCCAGGTTCTTGCTGTTCGACAGCACCGCGACCGGGTTCTCGATCTTGAACGTGGTCGGCGGGGTCACGTGCTCGACGGGGTCACCGTTGCCCTCGATGAACAGCGCCTCGTTCTCGTAGCTGAGCAGCACGTCACCGGTGCCCTGCAGGAACGCCTCCGACGCCTCGCGGCCCGACTTCGGCTGAATCTTCACGTGGTCGTTCACCAGCGAGGTGATGTAGGCGAGACCGGCGGCCGGGTCCTGGCCGCCGTTGCTCTTCGCCGCGTACGGTGCGAGCAGGTTCCACTTCGCGGATCCGGAGCTGAACGGGTTGGGGGTCACGACCTCGACGTCGGGACGCAACAGGTCGTCCCAGTCGTGGATGTTCTTCGGGTTGCCCTCACGCACGACGATGGTGACAACCGAACCGAACGGAATCCCGTTGTAGGCGTCCTGGTTCCAGCTCTTGTCCACCAGGCCGGCGTCGACGAGGCGGGTGATGTCCGGTTCGACGGAGAAGTTGACGAAGTCGGCCTCGGCGCCGTCCTTCACCTTGCGGGACTGGTCACCGGAGGCACCGTAGGACGGCTGGAAGGCCACACCCTTGCCCTCGTCGGTGGCGTTGAACGCGGGGATCAGCTTGTCGAAGCCCGGCTTCGGCACGGCGTACGCGTACAGGTTGATGGTGCCCGCGCTGCCGTCGGCACCGGCCGAGTCGCCGCCGGCGGTGTCGCTGGCGCCGCCGCTGCACGCGGTCAGCGCCACAGCTCCGAGCGTCACGAGGGCCGTGAGAAGACTACGAGAACGGCGTTTCATGGGAGAAACCTTCCTGGAGATCTGTCACAGAGGGGTGGTGCGAAACGTGGGAGGTGGTGCAAGAGGAGGAACGCAGGGATCGCCCGAACGGGAATCAGGAATGCGAACGAAATCAGCAGCACGAGACCGGTCGAGCGTGCGCGGTGTCACCCGCGCGCATTTCTGTGTGCGAGGGAGAAATCAACAACAGTCGATGTCGGCGACTGCGAGCATGCCGACAGCGATCAACGCCAATTCATGGCGGACCTGGTGTACAGCGGCTTCAGACACGCCGTGGACTGTAGCAGAGGCTGAACCAACCGCCCACATCGAACGGGATTTACCGGGTGACCAGCCAGGCGACCACGACGAGGACGAGCAGCGCGAGCAGCGCGAGTGTGACGCGTGAGCGCGGCATCAGGGTTCCTCCACCTTCGAGACGTCCCGCCTGAGCAGGACGAAGACTGCGGCCAGGCCACGATCGAGCAGCCACGCCAGTCCTCGGCACACCGGCACCATCACCAGCAGCACGAGAGCGACCTGCGGCACGAACGGGAGCCCGGCGATCCACAGCTCGAAGCCGTCCCACCAACTCGCCATCCGGTCCACCGTGCCACCCTATCGTTCGACGGCAGCTGGTCGGCGCACAGGTGGACGCCGTGACGACGACGGCCGATGATGAGCAGATGGTGTCTCTCGATGCGCACTCGGACGACCAGCCCCGCTCCGCCGCGCATCGCCACCGTCGCGCGTTTCCGCCGATCGACGATTACGCATTCCTGTCGGACTGCGAGACCACGTGCCTGATCGCCCGTAACGGGGCGGTCGAGTGGATGTGCATCCCCCGGCCCGACTCCCCCAGCGTCTTCGGCGCCGTCCTCGACCGCAGCGCGGGCCACTTCCGGATCGCACCGTACGGGCAGAACGTGCCCGCCGCCCGCCGCTACCTGCCGGGGGGACTGATCGTCGAAACGACGTGGCAGACCGAGACGGGGTGGCTCATCGTCCGCGACGCACTCGTCCTCGGTCCGTGGCACAACGTGGAGCAGCGGTCCCGTTCCCGCCGCCGCACCCCCACGGACTGGGATGCCGAACACGTCCTGCTGCGGACCGTCAAGTGCGTGAACGGCACCGTGGAACTGGAGATGAGCTGCGAGCCCGCGTTCGACTACCACCGCGGCGACGCGGTGTGGGAGTACACCGGCAAGGTCTACGAGGAAGCCACCGCCACCTGCAAGTCGAGCGGTCCCGGCGACCACCCGACACTCCGGCTGACCAGCAACATGAAGCTCGGGCTGGAAGGGCGCGAGGCCCGCGCCCGGACCCGGATGGTCGAGGACGACAACGTTTTCGTCGCACTGTCCTGGGCGCACATGCCGGCGCCGCAAACGTACGACGAGGCCGCCGAGAAGATGTGGCAGACGGCGAAGTTCTGGCGGGAATGGATCACGACCGGCCGCTTCCCCGACCACAAGTGGCGTGGCTACCTGCAGCGCAGCGCCCTGGCCCTGAAGGGGTTGACGTACGCCCCCACCGGCGCGCTGCTCGCCGCGTCGACCACGTCGCTTCCGGAAACCCCCGGGGGTGAACGGAACTGGGACTACCGCTACGCGTGGGTGCGCGATTCGACGTTCGCCCTGTGGGGTCTGTACAGCCTCGGACTCGACCGGGAGGCCGACGACTTCTTCGCGTTCCTCTACGACGTGTCCAGCGCCGACGACGGCAAGTACCGGCCGCTCCAGGTGATGTACGGCGTCGGCGGCGAGCGGACCCTCGTCGAGGAGGAGCTGCCGCACCTGTCCGGCCACGACGGCGCACGTCCGGTCCGGATCGGGAACGGTGCGTACGACCAGGACCAGCACGACATCTGGGGAACGATCCTCGATTCCGTGTACCTGCACGTGCGATCGCGCGAGCGGGTGCCCGAGACGCTGTGGCCGATGCTCAAACGTCAGGTCGAGGAGGCGATCGCGCACTGGCAGCTCCCCGACCGCGGCATCTGGGAGGTGCGCGGCGAGCCGCAGCACTTCACGTCGTCGAAGATCATGTGCTGGGTGGCGCTCGACCGGGGCGCGAAACTCGCCGAGCAGCAGGGCGAGACGAGTTACGCGGACCAGTGGGCCGAACTCGCCGACGAGATCAAGGCCGACATTCTGGGGCACGGCGTCGACGCACGCGGAGTCCTCACCCAGCGTTACGGCAGCGGCGAACTCGACGCTTCACTCCTCCTCGCTCCGCTCCTGCGGTTCCTGCCCGCCGATGACCCGCGCATCCGTGCGACCGTGCTCGCCATTGCGGACGAACTGACCGAGGGCGGGCTGGTGCTGCGCTACCGGGTGGAGACCACGGACGACGGGTTGACAGGCAAGGAGGGCACGTTCACGATCTGTTCGTTCTGGCTCGTGTCGGCGCTCGTGGAGATCGGCGAACTCGACCGCGCCAAACGCCTGTGCGAGCGGCTCCTCGGGTTCGCCAGCCCCCTCGAGTTGTACGCGGAGGAGATCGATCCCGAGTCGGGGCGGCACCTGGGAAACTTCCCGCAGGCGTTCACCCACCTCGCGTTGATCAACGCGGTCGTTCACGTCATCCGCGCCGAGGAGGCCGCGGCGGGCGGCTTCCACCCCGCCCACTACACGGTGTGATCAGGAGCCGACCGCCTCCAGTTGCGGCGTGATCCGGCCGAGCGAGTACTGCGCCAGCTCCGGGGTCAGGGTGAGGCGGCCCAGATTCGGCGCTACGGGTTACTCCGCGAAACGGTGTAGCAACCGCTCCGCGTCGGCCGCGATCTGCCGCACCACGACACCCGCCGGCCGCTCCGACGTGACGAGACCCGCCGCCTCCCCGGCGTACACGACACCGAGGTCGGGATTCGCGGGGTCGTAGGCGGTGGCGAGTTCGGTGTCGGGGGTGTCCGCGCCGTGCCAGCGGGACGTGAACTCGTTGCTCAGGGCCCGGCCGCCCCAGCGGGCGGGCCACGGCTGGCTGCGCGCCTGGTCGAACACCGACGTGTACACGGTGTCGGCGCTGCCCGCCGCGATCAGCTTGTCGCGGGCGTACTCCGGTCCGATGGTCTCGGGGCTGGCCAGCAGCGCGGTCCCGATCATCGCGCCCTCCGCACCGGCGGCGAGGACGGCGGCGAGACCGCGGCCGGTCGCGATGCCGCCCGCGGCGAGCACGGGCAGCGCGGTGGCGTCCAGGATCTCCTGCAGCAGCGGCAACGTCCCGATCCGGCCGGTGTGGCCACCCGCCTCGCCGCCCTGGGCGATGACGAAGTCGACGCCCGCCGCCTCCACGACACGCAGATCGTCGATCGTGTTGACCTGGGACACCACGAGCGCTCCCGTGGCGTGTACCCGCTCCACGTACGGGGCGGGATCACCGAACGACAGCGACACGACCCGCGGGTTCTCCGCCAGCGCGGCGTCGAGCAGAGCGTCGTCGTCGTCGAGCGCCCAGGTCATCAACCCGATGCCGAATGCGTCGCCGCCGATGCTCCGCGCGACCGCCGTCTCCTTCGCCACCCACTCCGGGGTGGCGTAGCGCGCGGCGCCGAGCAGGCCGAGCCCACCCGCCTTCGACACCTCGCCGACGAGGGTTCCGCCGGCCCGTCCGCCCATCGGGGCACCGAAGATCGGCACCTCGATTCCCAGCGTTCGGGTGAGCCAGGTTTCGAGGGCCACGGGACGCACCTACTTTCGATCAGACGTCGGCGGACAACACGATCGGGCGCCTACTTCTTCGGCTTGTCGCCGACCGACTCGGACGACAAGGCCGCCACGAAGGCCTCCTGCGGGACCTCGACCCGGCCGATGGTCTTCATCCGCTTCTTGCCCTCCTTCTGCTTCTCGAGCAGTTTGCGCTTGCGGCTGATGTCGCCGCCGTAGCACTTGGCGAGCACGTCCTTGCGGATCGCGCGGATGTTCTCACGGGAGATGATCTTCGACCCGATCGCCGCCTGGATCGGCACCTCGAACTGCTGACGGGGAATCAGCTCACGCAGCTTCGACGTCATCCGTCCGCCGTACGCGCCGGCGGCGGAGCGGTGCACGATCGACGAGAACGCGTCGACCGCCTCACCCTGCAGCAGGATGTCCACCTTCACCAGGTCGGCCTGCTGCTCGCCGGCCTCCTCGTAGTCGAGGCTGGCGTACCCCTTGGTCCGCGACTTCAGGGCGTCGAAGAAGTCGAACATGATTTCGCCCATGGGCATCTCGTAGCGAAGCTCGACACGGGTCTCGGACAGGTAGTCCATGCCGCCGAGTTCACCGCGCCGGTTCTGGCAGAGCTCCATGATCGCGCCGATGAATTCGCTCGGCGCGATGACGGTGCACTTCACCATCGGCTCGTAGACCTCGCGGATCTTGCCTTCCGGCCAGTACGACGGGTTGGTGACGACGTGCTCGGAGCCGTCCTCCATCACCACCCGGTACACCACGTTCGGCGACGTCGAGATCAGTTCGAGCCCGAATTCGCGCTCGAGGCGGTCGCGGGTGATCTCCATGTGCAGCAGTCCGAGGAATCCGCAGCGGAACCCGAACCCGAGTGCCACCGACGTCTCCGGCTCGTAGGCCAGGGCGGCGTCGTTGAGACGCAGCTTGTCGAGGGCGTCGCGCAGGACCGGGTAGTCCGAACCGTCGAGCGGGTAGAGGCCGGAGTAGACCATCGGCTTGGGGTCGCGGTACCCCACGAGGGGTTCCGTCGCACCGCCGCGCGCAGCGGTGACCGTGTCGCCGACTCGCGACTGCCGGACGTCCTTCACACCGGTGATGAGGTAACCCACCTCGCCGACGCCGAGGCCGATACTGGCCTTCGGTTCGGGCGAGATGATGCCGACCTCGATCAGTTCATGGGTGGTGCCCGTCGACATCATGGTGATCTTCTCGCGCGGCGAGATCCGGCCGTCGACGACGCGCACGTAGGTGACGACTCCGCGGTAGGCGTCGTACACCGAGTCGAAGATCATGGCGCGCGCCGGACCGTCGGGGTCGCCGACCGGGGCGGGGATCTGCCGCACGACCTCGTCGAGCAGTTCCTTGACCCCCATGCCCGTCTTGCCGGACACGCGCAGCACGTCGCCCGGTTCGCACCCGGTGATGTGGGCGATCTCCTCGGCGTACCGGTCGGGGTCGGCGGCGGGCAGGTCGATCTTGTTGAGCACCGGGATGATGGTGAGGTCCTTCTCCATCGCCAGGTACAGGTTGGCGAGAGTCTGCGCCTCGATGCCCTGCGCGGCGTCTACCAGCAGGACCGCACCCTCGCACGCCTCGAGTGCGCGGGAGACCTCGTACGTGAAGTCGACGTGCCCCGGAGTGTCGATGAGGTGGATGACGTACTCGTCGTCGCCCACCTTCCACGGGAGCCGGACGTTCTGCGCCTTGATCGTGATGCCGCGCTCGCGCTCGATGTCCATGCGGTCGAGGTACTGGGCACGCATCTGCCGCTCCTCGACCACACCGGTGAGCTGCAGCATTCGGTCGGCCAGCGTCGACTTGCCGTGATCGATGTGCGCGATGATGCAGAAATTCCGGATCCGGGCAGGATCCGTGAACGTCTTGTCGGCGAAGCTGCTGATGGGGGACCCCTTACCTGGACCGGCACCGGCCCGGTTCCGGACCACTGTCACCTGTCAGGATATCCAAGTCACCGCGTTGCGGCTGCCGCGGCATACACGCACTAAGCTCGGCGGCCATGGCGAGCACGTGGAGCAGCATCGGGAAGACGTTGGGCCGACTTGCACGGGACAAGGGCCCGCAGCTTCTCCGGCAGCTGCAGAAGTCCGGCGCGCTGGACCGCGCGGCCGGTGTCCTGACCGGGTCGACGGCCGCCGCGCCGAAGCCGGCCCCGGGTCGTCCGGTCACCGCGAACTCCGCCCCGACGGCCCATCGGGCACGGAAGGTGGAGTACTCCCCCGACCTGGACGGTCGCGCGGATCCCGGCGAAATCGTCTGGACGTGGGTGGCGTACGAGGAGGATCCGAGCCAGGGCAAGGACCGCCCGGTGCTCGTCGTCGGACGCGACGGCGACACACTGCTCGGGTTGATGCTGTCCTCGCAGAGCAAGCACGAGGGCGACCGGGACTGGATCGCGGTCGGCTCGGGGGCGTGGGATGCGGAGGGCCGTCCGAGCTGGATCCGCCTGGACCGGGTGCTGGACGTGCCGGAGGCGGGGATCCGCCGCGAGGGCGCCATCATGGCCCAGGACAAGTTCGAGATCGTGGCGCGGCGTCTGCGAGCGGACTTCAGCTGGCAGTGACGCCGTCACCGGCCCAGATCTTGGGCGATCATCTCGGCGATCGCGGTCATCGCGAGCGCGTTGGGATGTGCCGGTTCCGCGGGTGACTGCGGCAGGATGCCCTCGAACCACCGCCGCCCCGCGGGCGCGCAGGCATCGTGCCCACCGTCCACGGCGGCCTTCGCGATTTCGACGTAGTGCACGCCGTACCTGGCCGCGGCATCGACGTAGATCTGGTTGAACCGCTCGAAGTATCGCTCGAGCCAGACCGCGTCCGCGTCGGAAACGGGCATGTTCGGCCAGCAGCCGCGTCGTCCGACGGAACCGCCGTGCCCGATCAGGTAGACCTCGGCGTTCGGTGCCTTCGCGACGATCGCGGCCACCACGGCGTCGACCTGCGGCGCCATCGTCGCGATCCCCTCGACCGTGAGCTGCTCCGCCCGCGGGTTGTTGCGGCAACCGGCATCCGCTCCGGGAACGAGGGCGCCGCAGCGCACCGACACGGGCAGGTGATTGGACCCGCCCCCGCCGATGCTGAGCGTCACGACGTCGGTGTCCGCGCGGAGCGCGTCGATCTGCGGCGGAACGAAACGCGTCCCCACGAATTGCGGGGTGCTGATCACATGGGCAGGTGTGGCCGCGGAGCAGGTGACGTCGGTGACGGTGGCCGCGCCGATCAGCTGCGCCAGCTTCGCCGGGTAGTTCAGGTCCGGTGATCGCAGGCACAGGTCGCGGTGCTCGGAGAACTCGATGAGTGGCCCGGCCGCCCGGGAGTCGCCGAGGGCCACATATGTCGGTCCCGGCAGCGGCCTGTCCTCGGCGGACGCGGTCGCGGGGACCGCCCCGGTGAGCGCGAGAACGACGCACGTGAGAATTGCGGTTCGCAGGCCGCGCCTGTCCGGGACGGGACGGGCGGCGCTCAGCTCTGCAGGCGGTCGTAGCGGCCGAAAAGCGACCGGTAGGCCAGCGCGCCCACGGCGCCACCGATCAGCGGGAACACGATGAACAACCACACCTGGGCGAGTGCGCCGTTCTGGTACGGCGCGACGGCGAGGCTACGAGCAGGGTTGACGGACGTGTTGTCGATGGGGATCGACGCGAGGTGGATCACGGCGAGCGTGAATCCGATGGAGACACCGGCGAGGGGGACGTCGGAGATCTGGTCGGTGGACGCGAGGACCACGAACACCAGCAGCGCGGTGAGGAGGACTTCGACGATCATCGCCGCGCCGATGCCGTAGCCGTTCTCGATGACCCCGCCGAGCGGTCCCTTGATGGCGGACGGGCTGTGGGCGCCCCAGCCGTTGGCGCCGAGACCGTCGTCGGCCCGGTTGTACGAGGGCAGGCTCTGCGCGATCGCGTAGACCACCACACCGGCGACGAGACCGCCGATGACCTGGGCGACGACGTACAGTCCGGCCTTCACGACGGACAATCGGCCGAGCAGGAGGTGGCCGACCGTGACGGCCGGGTTGACGTGGCAGCCCGAGATGGGTCCGATGGCGTAGACGAGGAAGAGGAGCGTCAGTCCGAATGCCAGTGCCACACCGAGGTTCCCGACCTTGGCACCGGCGAAGACCGCAGTACCCACCGCCGAGAAGACGAGTACGAACGTACCGATCGCCTCTGCTACGTACTTCTTGAGGTCCGAGATCGGTTCGACTTCTACGTATTCCTGTGCGGTTGGAGACATTGAACCCACCTTCATCGAAATGGATCGTTAGTCCTGCTTTCCACGCATAGATCTGGGTGGCACTTTACGCCAGCCGTGTGATCTCCACGACGACTTCGAGATCTGTCGCCCGGCCGCCGGAGAAGATGCCCTTGAGCGGCGGAACGTCCGCGTAGTCCCGTCCGATACCCACCGACACGTGCTGTTCGTTCACCGCGACGGCGTTGGTGGGGTCGTATCCCCACCACGCGCCGGTCCACGCCTCCACCCAGGCGTGACTCTCCCCCGCCACCGTGTCGTCCACCGCCGCATCGGGTTTCGGATGCAGATAGCCGGACACGTAGCGACTCGGAATTCCCATGCTGCGCAGAAGGACCAGCGTCAGGTGCGCGTAGTCCTGGCACACGCCCTGCCGCTCGGCCCAGGCCTCGACCGCGGACGTGTGGACGCCCGTCGTGCCCGGAACGTAATCCATCTCCCGATGCACCCAGTCCGCCGCCGCGACAACGGCTTCGTCGGGGGTGCGGCCCTTGCGGAGGTCCCGGGCGATGGTGTCGAGCTTGCGGCTGCGCGGCACGAACGTGGTGTTGCTCAGCTGTTCGTTGAACCGGTCGGTGAGCGGCGGGCTGGCCAGCTCGTCCCAGTCCACCTTCTCCTCCGGCTCCCAGAACGGTTCGGTCTCGACCACGGACAGCCCGGTGACCTCGAGTTCCTTGTGCGGTGCGTGGAGATCGAACGCGGTGACGGCGGTGCCCCAGTAGTCGGTGTAGCGGTACGACCGCGTCGCGGGCGTCGTCTCCACGCGGTTCAGGATCACCGTCTGCCTGCTGTCACCGCGCGGGGTGAGTCGCGCCTCGTTGTACGAGGACGTGACCGGTGCGTCGTAGGCATACCCGGTGGTGTGCACGACTCTCATACGCCAGCTCACAGCTCTCCCTCCACGACGGCTTCGCCGCCGACGGCCCGTGCATCGGTCCACGCCACCCACGGCGCGGCGTGAAAATACTGCAGCGCGATGGCTTCTCCGAGCTCGCGGCAGGTTTCCTGCAACCCCGCGAGCCGATCCTGGAGATCCTCGAGGAGCACGCCGGGCGGCAGGAACTCGAGTTCGCTCCGGGCCCTGCCGAGGAGTCGCTGCGCCTCGGCTCTGGGTCCGACGCGGCTGTCGGGCTGGTGGTCGAGCTCGGCGAGGCACAACTCCGCCTGCCGGATGGCGTGGAACACCGACCGCGGAAACAGCCGGTCCAGCAGGATGAACTCGACCACCCGGTTGGCGTCCAGCGCGCCGCGGTACGTGCGCAGGTAGGTGTCGTGGGCTCCCGCGGAGCGCAGCACCGTCACCCACGCCGGCGAGGACGGGCGGTCACCCGCACGGGACAACAGCATCCGCGCGAGCATGTCGACGCGTTCGATCGAGCGGCCGAGCAGCAGGAAGCGATATCCGTCGTCGCGGCTCATCGTCGAATCGGCCAGACCCGCGAACATCGCCGCGCGTTCCTCCACGTATCGGAAGAACTCGTGCGGCCCGAGACGCTTGGACGCCCGCTCCCGTTCGGCGAGGCCGTTGTACGTGGTGTTGAGGCACTCCCACATCTCGCTGGACGTGACCTCCCGGGCGCCCCGCGCGTTCTCACGGGCGCTGGCGAGGGAGTCGATGATCGAGCCCACCTGGTTGCGGCTGAACGCCACCAGTTCCGTCACCGACCGGACGTCGAGCTGCGTGTCGGGCGCTTCGATGCCGAGCACCCGCAGCAGCAACCGGGACGTGCGGTCCGGGTCCACCGAGGCGTCGTCGAGCAGCTGGTGCACGGCGACGTCGAGAATGCGGGCCATGTCGTCGGCCCGCTCGACGTACCGGCCGATCCAGTACAGCGATTCCGCGTTCCTCGCCAGCATCAGCGATCACCTCCCTGGCCCTGTTGCTGCTGCTGTTGCTGTTGTTGCTGCAGTTGAGTCGTGCTGAGTTCGGGTCCCTGCTCGGCCTCGGCGGACTGCGCCGGCTCAGCCACGAGCTCCTCACCTGCGAGTTCCCGCTCTTCGTCGGAACTCCTGCTCGCGAGCACCCACGTGTCCTTGCTGCCACCGCCCTGGCTGGAGTTCACGACGAGGGACCCCTCGGGCAGGGCCACCCGGGTGAGGCCGCCCGGCAGCACCCACACGTCGTCACCGTCGTTGACCGCGAAGGGCCGCAGATCGACGTGCCGGGGCACCAGTTCGTCCCCGACCTTCGTGGGCACCGTGGACAGCTGGACGACGGGCTGCGCGATCCACCCGCGCGGGTCCGCCTTGATCTTCCGGGCAATCGTGTTCAGTTCCTTGGGTGACGCGTCGGGGCCGAAGACGATGCCGTAGCCGCCGGAACCCTCCACCGGTTTGATCACCAGTTCGTCGACCCGGTCCAGGACCTGCTCGCACTCCTCGCCGAGCCAGCAGCGGAACGTGTCGACGTTCGCGAGCAAGGGCTTCTCACCGAGGTAGTAGTCGATGATCTGCGGAACGTACGTGTAGACGAGTTTGTCGTCGCCGACCCCGTTCCCGACGGCACTCGAGATGACGACATTGCCCGCCCGGGCCGCGTTCAGCACGCCGGCCACCCCGAGCACGGAGTCCGGCCGGAAGTGCATGGGGTCGAGGTAGTCGTCGTCGATGCGGCGGTAGATGACGTCGACCTGGCGTTCGCCCTCGGTCGTGCGCATGTAGACCATGTTGTCGCGGCAGAACAGGTCACGGCCCTCGACCAGTTCGACACCCATCTGGCGCGCGAGCAGCGAATGCTCGAAGTACGCGGAGTTCGCGACACCGGGTGTCAGCACCACGACGGTCGGGTCGGCCTCGTTGAGGGCGGCGGAAGCGCGCAGCGCCCGCAGGAGGTGGGAGGCGTAGTCACCGACGGACCGTACGCGGTGCGACATGAACAGGTCGGGGAACACCCGCGCCATCGTGCGGCGGTTCTCCATGACGTACGACACTCCCGACGGCGAACGCAGGTTGTCCTCCAGGACCCGGAACACCCCGTTCTCGTCGCGGACGAGATCGATTCCGGCGACGTGGATCCGCACCCCGTTCGGCGGGACGATCCCCGAGGCCTCCCGGTGGAAGTGCTCGCACGAGGTGACCAATCTCTTCGGCAGCACGTGGTCACGCAGGATGCGCTGTTCCCCGTACACGTCGTCGAGGAACATCTCGAGCGCCTTGACGCGCTGCTTGATGCCCTTCTCGAGACGCGTCCACTCGGCAGCGGCGATGACCCGCGGCACCAGATCGAGTGGGAAGGGTCGTTCCTGACCGGACAGCGAGAACGTCACGCCCTGGTCGATGAACGCCCTGCCCAGGGCCTCGGATCGGGCGGCGAGGTCGGCTCGGTCCGCGGGCTCGAGTGCCTTGAAGACGCCCTTGTAGGGCGGGCGGACGGTGCCGTCGCGGTCGAACATCTCGTCGAACGCCAGCCCGTAGCGCCCGACGTCGGTGTACCCGTCGAACACGTGGGCGGGTTCTGCGGGCTTGCGCGGACGGGCGGTCACCCGCGTCCGCGGCTGCGTTCCCGATGCCTTCGCACCCGCCTGCGTGCTTGCCCCCGATTTTCGGACGGGGGCTTTCGAGGTTGCCGACGATTTCGTTACTGTTGACGACTTCGATGCTGGGGGCGTCATCCCAGACATGCTGCTACATGTACACCCGTTCAGCAGCACAGCCGCAGGATTTGTCGGCGCGTCCGGCGCCGGTTTGAGATCGGACACCGATCACTGGTAATCTCGCCTGTCGGTGCATATGTGTGCGCCCACAGCTTTCTCGACCGTAACCAGCTTAAGACGACAGGATTTTACGCGTGGCCAACATCAAGTCCCAGGTGAAGCGGATCCGTACCAACGAGGCGGCCCGACTCCGTAACCAGTCGGTGAAGTCCTCGCTGCGCACGGCGATCCGCTCGTTCCGCGAGGCTGCGGCGGCCGGTGACAAGGACAAGGCCAACGAGCTCCTCGTCGCCACCAGCCGCAAGCTCGACAAGGCAGCCAGCAAGGGCGTCATTCACGCCAACCAGGCTGCCAACAAGAAGTCTGCTCTCGCGCAGGCTGCCAGCAAGATCTGACGGTTCTTCCGTCATAGGCTCTCCAACAGCCGCTCGATCCTCGGATCGAGCGGCTGTTGTCGTGTCTCCGTCAGATCTGGCGTAGCCGGGAGACGCGTCCCACCGCACTCTCGACGGCGTAGTCCGCGTCGGCCGCCGCGCCCTTGACATCGGCGTTCAGCGAGGCCACGATGCGCAGCGCGTCCCCCACCGACGTGGGCGTCCATCCCTTCGCGAGGGCTTGCGCCTTCTTGATCTTCCAGGGCGGCATGCCCAGTTCCGACGCCATCCGGAACGGGTCTCCCCGCCCCGCCGGGGCCACCCGGGCGATCGAGTGCACCGCGTCGGCCAGCGCGTCGGCCAGCAGCACGTGGGGTACGCCGCGCAGCATCGCCCAGCGCAGCGCCTCGATCGCACCCGCGGTGTCGCCGGCGACGGCCTTGTCCGCGACGTCGAATCCGCTCACCTCGGCCTTGCCCGCGTAGTACCGCTGGACGGCGGCGACGTCGATCTTTCCGCCGGTGTCTGCCGTGAGCTGCGAGCACGCGGCGGCCAGTTCACGCAGATTCGAGCCGACCCCCTCGAACACGCTCTGGACCACTTCCGGCGACACCCGGATCTCGAGGGTGCGGAACTCGCCGCGGATGAACCCGATGAGGTCGCCGGACTTCAGTTTGGCGCACGGGTGCACCACGGCTCCGAGTTTCTCCAGCGCCCCGGTCATCGCTTTCGCACGTCCGCCGCCCGAGTGCAGGACCACCAGGACGACGCCCGGAGGTGGGTCGCCGGCTGCATCGAGGATCAGTGCCACCGCGTCCTTGCCCGCCTCGGCCGCGGCCTCCAGCACCACCACGCGGTCTTCGGCGAACAGGGAGGGGCTGAGCAGTTCGGCGAGTTCGGCCGCCCCGGCATCGCCCGCCCTCAACCGGTTGACGGGAAGGTCCGCGCCCGCGGCCACGTCCGCGCTCGCGCGGACCTGGCCGATGACCTGCGCCACCGCGCGTTCGACGAGGAACTCCTCGTCACCGAGGACCAGATGGAGCTGTTCGAGCTGAGTTGGAGTGCTCACGCGAAGATCGTGCCACGTGTGGCGGACACGTTCGCCGACACCCCGGGGCCGGCACCGAGCAGGCCGAACACGGGCGATCGCCACGCAGCGGTCGCGTCAGCGGTGGACACTCGATCATATGACCGCGGAAACCGAGGTGGACGGCGTCACCCGCGAGGACTACGCGCACATGATCGACCTCGACGACGATCGCACGGCAGGGCAACGGTACGAGCTGAGTTTCCGGTACACCTGCCGCGACGGGCTGCTCCTCCGATGGTCGGTGCAACTGGTGGCCCGCTGTTCGGCCTCCGGACATGCCGAGACACTGTTCGCCGGCGGTCGATCCGCCCTCGAACCCGCATCGCCCTCGCGTCGCGACGTTGCGGCGACCAACTCCGGCGACGACTTCGACACGGCATGCGACTTCTACGAGCACCGATGGCGGGCCCTGCTCGATCCGGCGGGCGGCAGCCCGAGAGGTGAGACCGAGCAGCGTCACCTGTCCGACGCGCTCACCCTGTACGGGCGTACGTGGCGCAACGCCGCCGGGCGCACGGTCGCCGACCGGCTCGCGTCGTTCGCGAATGTCACCGTGCTCGCCCTGGGCACCGACCCCGCATTCCACGTCATGCGCCGCACCGCCGCCCACTACCCCGACCCGGTCGTCCTCGCCGTCTACCGACCCGTCGGGCAGCGCATCGACCTCAGCCTCGTCGACACCGCGACCGTGGAGGCGTTGATCGACGACCCCGGCCCGCTGCGCACCGGACCGGACACCAGCGCAGGTGCCCTGCTCACGGGCGAAGGATCCGCCGGATTGCTGCATCCCGGCTACATCGGCTCCACCACCACCGCCGGCGTGACCGAACTGACTCCGCCACCCCCGGTCAGCTGACCACTTCGCGGGTCAGGAGGTCGACCACCGCCGCCAGCGTGCCGACGCGCGCGAACTCTGCCCGTTGCCGCTCGGCGCCCGTGCCCTCCCGCAGCACGGTGTCGAGACCCGCCTCGAGGAACGCCCGATCACTCGCGCCGAGCCCCGGGGCCACGCACTCGTTCAGCAATTCCAACTGCCGGCGAATCGGCAGGGACCGATCCGTCGCCGGGCTCGTGCATTCCCCGTCGAGTCCGTCACGGGCCGCGCGCCACAACTGCGCCCGCAGCAGCTCGGCGCGCAGCCACGGCACGGTGACGCCCTCCTCCAGCGACCGCAGCGCCCATCCGACGAGCCCCTTCACGACTACCGCGTAGAGCGCCGCGTGCGCCGCGGTCATGGCGACGTCCGCGATCCGGACCTCGATGGTCGGCTGCTTGTCGGAGAGCCGGACGTGCCAGTAAATCATTCCCCGATCCATCGCGGCACCGGTTCCGATCATGGCGCCGACCGTCGCCTCGTATTCGTCCGCGGAGTCGAAGTGGGGCGGCGGCCCCGCCGACGGCCACCGCGACCACATGATGTGCCGCCAACTGTGATACGCGGTGTCGTGCCCACTGTGGAACGGCGAGTTCGCGGCAAGCGCGAGCAGTACGGGCAGCCAGCTGCGAACCAGGTTGCTCACTCGCACACCGACGTCGCGGCTCGGGATTCCCACGTGCACGTGACAGCCGCACGTGGTCACCGTGTCCACGATCGACCCGAAGTGGCGGGCCATCTCCTCGTACCGCGGGCTCGGGGTGATCGCCGGGGGTAATCCCTCGACGATCAGGGACGTCCCGCTGGGCAGCAGCAACAGGTCGCGTCCCGCGGCGGCCTTCGCCAGCCGGCGTCGCAGGCTGCGCAGCTCCTGGTGCAGTTCCTCCCCGGTGTGGCACACACCCGTCGCCGTCTCGATCTGACATCGGGCGAGTTCACGCTGAAGCCCGTGAATGTCGTGGCCGGCCTCCGCGACGACGTCGGGTCCCGCGGCGGAGAGGTGACCGGACGCGTCGACGAGGAAGAACTCCTCCTCGACTCCCACACTGAGGTCGCGACCCGATTCCGTTGCTGCAGGACTCATTCAGCAGGTATCCCCCGTTCCGCGGATACGAAACCGGGGCGCCGCCGCTCAGGTGAAACCGATGACTTCCTCACCCCAGGCCCGGCGTAGCTCCCGGTCCGGATCGGCGACGACCGCGTCGGACTTGCCGATCAGCAGGGTCGTGCGATCCGCCTCGTCGTACCGCGGCCAGCCGACCTCGGCTCCCGTTCCGTCCGGCGTGCCCTCGGTGGCGAACGACAGCCACCGTCGCTGGATCCGCGCCGACACGTGCCCGGCGGTTCGGTGCCCACCGAGCTTGAACGTGGGATCGTGCGGGACGACGCCGAAGTTCCCGAAGACGTACGGCACCTCGGTGCCGTGGGTGGCGCCGATCCGCGCGGCGCGCAGGAACGGTGTCGCATAGTCGAAGCGGTACAGCCAGGTCGGGGCGACGCGGCTGTGCGCCTCCGCGATCCACAGCGTCGGCATCCGGAACGCGGCGTCCCGCGAGATCTCCATGGCCGAGCGCCTCTTCGGGTAATCGGGATACGCGGCCGCCACCTCCTGTTCCTCGTCCGCCCGGAGGTCGGGATGGTCGGCGGCGATCGCCACGAACATCTCATGCACGGCGTCCGGGGTGATCGGCATCAGAGGCGACTTCATCAGCCGGAACATGGACGCCTCGTCCTTGTTCGTCCCGATCAGCAGCGGGATTCGATGCGCGAGGCCTTTGCGGAATGCCGCCACCGGGTAGTGCGGGACCACGTCGCCGTCGACGGTCGGGGCAACCGCCAGAGTGCCGGGGACCCGCGCGGGCACCTGCTGGACGAGTTCGACGCAGGCCTTCGTCAGCACGTCGACGGGCAGGTCGCGGAGACGGCCCGCGTCGGCGGGCGCGATGTCGAGCAGCTCGAGGAACGATTCGGCGATGCTCGCGGCGCGGTCGCTGCCGTACACGGACGTCGCGGGCGAACTCTCGGCGATCGCGCGATGGAACAGTCCCTCGGCCGGTGGGGACGTCATCAATGTGGTGACCGCGCCGCCACCGGCGGACTCCCCGAACAGCGTGACGTCGCCCGGATCGCCGCCGAATGCCGCGATGTTGTCGCGAACCCAGGTCAGTGCCGCGACCTGATCGCGCAGGCCCAGGTTCGTGTCGAACGGATGCTCCTCGGTCGAGAACGAGGAGAAGTCCAGGAAACCCAGCGCACCGAGCCGGTAGTTGAACGTGACCACCACGACGTCGCCGCGATCGACCAGACGAGTCGGATCGAACATGCGCTGTCCGGACGAACCGAGGTAATACGCCCCGCCGTGGATCCACACCATCACCGGCCGCGGTCGCTCGGTATCCGTGGCGGGGGCGAAGACGTTCACGGTGAGGCAGTCTTCGTCGATGGTCAGACCGGGATCGATGGGCAGCGGGCCGTGCTCGTTCTGCGGTGCGATCGAGCCGAACCGGGAACAGTCGCGCACCCCGGCGAACGGTTCGGGCGCGCGCGGGGCGCGGAGCCGCCACTTGCCCACCGGCGGCGCGGCGTAGGGAATGCCTTTCCATGACCGAACGCCGTCGAGGCGGACGCCCCGCAGCGTTCCCTGGCCGATGGTCACATGTGGGTCCTCGGTGCGCGAAACCATGACGTCATCTTCGCCCGGGACGACCGCCCCCGGAGTCCGATCGAGAATTCCTCCGGCCCGGACCTGCGGCGACCTCCCACTCTGGCACACTGAATCGGTGAGCCGGGCACATGCCCGCACGCTGGAGGAACGATGCGAGACACAGCGCCCGATACGACGCGCGCGCAGGCTGTCGGCAGGTCGGCCGCGACGTTCGCGGCCCTCGCCGATCTTCTCTACGCGGGCCAGGATTTCGGGCACGTCCACCAAGCCATCTGCGACGCAGCGCCACTACTCGTCGAGGGCTGTGACCACGCGAGCCTGATGCTCCGGGAGGATTCCCGCTTCGTGACGGCCGCGGCCAGCGACGACGTGGCCGCCCGCGTCGACGAGTTCGAGCGCGACGAGAACGAGGGACCGTGCGTCGATGCCATCGTCAGCGACACGCCCCAGTTCGAGACGGACCTCTCCAGCACGTCGCAGTGGCCGCGGCTGTCGGCGCGGGTGCTGGCCCACACGCCGGTGCGCGGTGCGGCCGGATTCCGCCTCGTCATCCTCGGGCGCAAGGTCGGCGCTCTCGATCTGTTCTCCGACACGCCGGGAGCCCTGAACACCACGTCCGTCGAGCAGGGCATCATGCTCGCATCGTTCGCGGCGGTGGCGCTGGCGGCCGTCCACGAGCACGCCGAGGCCGAGACACTGCGGGCAGGCCTCGCCAGCAATCGGGAGATCGGGAAGGCCGTGGGTCTGCTGATGGCCTTCCACAATATTCCCGAGACTCAGGCGATGGAGATTCTCCGCACCACCTCGCAGGACATGAATCTCAAACTGGCGACGGTGGCGCAGGAAATCATCGCTCACCATCACCGGAAGGTGACCTGACCGCTGTCAGTCCACCTCCGGCGCATCGGGGTTACCCGCAATGCCGAGCATGGACAGGAGCATGCGGCAGTCGTCGGCGTCGAGTGACTGGGCAGCAACGACCCGCTGAGCTCTCCACACCTGCCCGGCGTCGAGCTCGTCGTCCACATCGAGATCTGTCCGCTCCGATTCCGACATCTCGCCCTCCAATGCGGGTGCGTTCCAAGACCGTTCACCTCAACATCTGCCACCGGATGGTAGTCGGTGTTTCGGTGTCGCATACGCACATCGGGAATCGAAGTCGAAACGATACAGAAGTCGTTCCGCCGTCGTCCCGCCGGGCGTCCCGAGCGGCGCATACTGGAAGCGAAAGCGACAGCGGCACAGCCGATATCAGGGATTTGTCAACGCCCGCAGCGGCTCGCTCAACTCGTTGGCGAAGAACTCGAAGAAGCCGTCGACGTCCGGCCCCGCGTTGATCAGTGCCAAATGATCGAATCCGGCGTCCACGAACGTACCTGCCACCTCGAGGTGCCGCCGGACGTCCGGACCGCACGCCATGGCGCCTCGGACGTCCTCGGTGCGGATCGACGACGACGCAGCCTCGAAGTTGATCGGATTCGGCAGTTCCGCTTGCACCTTCCATCCGGTCAACCCGAACCGGAACAACCGGTGCGCCGCCTCGACCGCGGATTCCTCGTCACGCGCCCACGCGAGAGGCACCTCCCCGTATCTCGGCCCCGACCCACCGGCCCCGGCGTAGGCCTTCACCAGATCCGGGTCCGGTTCGGTGGCGAAGAGTCCGTCACCGAGTTCCGCCGCGATCCCGACGGCCTCAGTGCCGCCCGCCGCGACTGCGATCGTGGGCGGCACGTCGGGGAGATCGAAGACGCGTGCGTCGTCGAGGGTGAGGTGCTTGCCCTCATACGAGTGGTAGCCGCCCGACCACAGCAGGCGGATGATGTCGATCGCCTCACGGAGCATCTGGTGCCGGATGGTCACCGACGGCCAACCGCCTCCGACGACATGTTCGTTCAGCCGTTCCCCCGAACCGAGTCCCAGGGTGAACCGACCCTCGCTGAGGACGGCGGTCGTGGCGGCGGCCTGCGCGATGATCGCGGGGTGATATCGGACGAACGGGCAGGTGACGCCGGTCGCCAGACCGATCCGGTCGGTCCGTGCCGCGGCGGCCGCGAGCATCGACCACACGAATCCCGAATGACCGTGACTGTAGAGCCAGGGGTGATAGTGATCGCTCACCTCGACGAAGTCGAAACCGGCCCGTTCGGCCTCCACCGCCTGCCGCACGATCTCCCGCGGATCGAACGTCTCGGCCATCAGCTTGAACCCCACCTGCATGTCGTCGTCCCTTCCTCGAGTGCCTTGCGACGGTTTCCCGGATTCGGGCGCGCTCACACAAGGCGACCCACCGACGACGGCCAGACCGGCGCCCACAGCACCAGCACACCGATCGCGATTCCCGCCAGCACCAGCCGAGGTCCGCCTCTGCGCATCGTCACACCGAGCGCCACCACGGCACCGAGCACGATCGCCGCACCGGCAGGCCCGGAGGGCACCGGGATCGAGGCTCCGGGAATCCGCGCGCCCCGCTCGGCCACGGTGACGAGCCACCACAGCGGCCACTGCGTCACGCGCACCACCACTTCCGCAACGGGAACACTGACCCCGGCGATCAGCGCGGTGATCGCTCCGGCCACGGTGATCACGCCGACCACCGGGGCGACCAGGATATTCGCGCAGATGGAGACCAGGCTCACGGTCCCCGCCATCGCGGCCACGATGGGGGCGGTGACAGCGAAGGCGGCGACGGACACCGCCACCGACTCTGCCACCGCCCGCGGCCAGCCGCGGCCCACCAGCACGTCGACCAACACCGGCGCGATCACGATCAGCCCCGCAGTGGCGGTCGCCGAGAGAACGAAGCCGAAGTCCACCGCCAGCTCCGGTGACCACGCCAGCAGGGCGATGACCCCGGCCGCGAGCGCCGGCATCGCCTGTTTCCGCCGTCCGGTCACGAGCGCCAGCAGGGCAACCGATCCCATCGCCGCGGCGCGCAGCACGCTGGGTGACGGTCTCGCGATCACCACGAATGCGATCAGTGCCGCAGCGGCCAGCGCCGCACCCGCGCGGGGACCGAGCCCCACCCCTCGGACCAGGAGCAGCACCGCTCCCAGCAGGATGCTGACGTTCGCCCCCGACACCGCCGTGAGATGGGTCAGTCCGGTCGCGGTGAAATCGTCCTTCACCTCCCGGGGCAGCGCCGAGGTGTCGCCGACCACCAGCCCCGGCAACAGTCCTGCCTCGTCGGCGGGCAGGACGGAGGCGGCCGCGGCGAACCGCGCACGCAGGACGCCGGCCCACCGCTGATGCGGGGGCGCGGGACCGACGTCCGCGGGCGGTCCGGACACCCGGACCGTGGCCAGGCTCAGGTCCCGGTGCCGCGGAGGGCTCGCCTGCCCGCGCAGAACCACGTCCTGTCCCGGCAGGAGCCCGAGCCACCCCTCCGCCGGAGCGAGGACGACCACCGCACCGCCCGAGTGGATCGTATCGGTGTCCCGGCGGATCTCGACGACGTTCGCGTTCACGAGGACGTGCCGTCCGAAGCCGGGGATCTCCCGGGGATCGTCGACAAGAGTGACGACGAGCGTCACCCACGTCTCGTTCCGGCCGAGTTCGGTCATCGGGTGCCGTTCCACGGCCTGAACCCGCCAGGCCACCCCGGCAGCGCAGCAGGACCCGAACAGCAGTACCGCCAGCGTCCCGGCCGTCCACCGTCCCGGTCCCCGCAGGGCGCATCCCGCGGCGAGGAGAACTGCCGCTCCCGACAGGGTTGCCACGAGAACCCACGCCGCCCGGGAGCCTCCGAGGATACCGACCAGCGTTGCCGCCCAGCACATCCCGGCGAACGGAAGAAGCCGCAGGTCGAGGATCCGCGGTTCGTTGTCGGGCATCACAGGGTGACCTGGCCGCGCAGCTTCTCCAGCCGCACCGGCCCGATCCCGTCCACCTCCCCCAGTTGCGAGATGTCGGTGAACTTGCCGTTGGTCGTGCGCCACGCGACGATCGCCGCCGCCGTGACGGGCCCGACACCGGGAAGCGCGTCGAGTTCCGTCTCGGTCGCCGTGTTGAGGTTCACGAGCCCTCCGCCCGTGGCGGCCGCCGCGCCGGCGGTCCCCGGCGATCCCGCGGAGGCGCCGCCCACCGCGCTCGGTGGCGCCTGGGTGGTCGCGGCACCCACGAGCACCTGATCGCCGTCCGAAAGTCGTTGAGCCAGATTCAATCCGAGGGTGTCACCGCCGTCGCGCACTCCCCCGGCAGCGGCGAGAGCGTCCGCGACCCGGGAGCCCGGTGGCAGCCGGACGAGACCGGCCGACGCCACCAGTCCCACGACGCTGACGACGATCTCCTCCGCCGGGTCGGGTGCCGACGTCGCCGCGGAGGGAGTCGTCGTAGCCGGTGCCGGAGTCAGGGAATGCACTCCGGCGGCGGGTAACGACGGAACGGCCTGTATCTCCGGCCGATCGCTGCGCACCCCCAGCACGGTGGCTGTCGCGACGACGATTCCCACCACGATCAGCACCAACGCCCCGGAACGCCCGGGATCGAATCGTGCGTCCCGCCACCGGTCCGGCAGTGAGAATCCACCCCGGCGGCGTTCGGCCGACCACGTCGTGTCGCCGTCGAGGACGGTCCCGCTCGGCTCGGCCAGCCACTCCGGCGCCGCCGGTGTGTCGGGCGGCACCGCATCGCGTTCCCCCGACGTCAGGAACGCGAGCCGGGTCCGGCCCCTCGAACGTTCTTCCCTGATGCCCATGGACGCGACGGTAGAGTGCGCCGCCCACAGAATTCCCGCGAAAACCCGGCTTCCGAATCGGCCTGTGGATCAGTGCGAAGCTGTGGATGAATCGCGGTCTTCGTGGTGCAGGGCGGGTTCCGGGCACAGCACGATACCGATGGCCCCCGTCCCGACGTGGGCACCGATCACCGAGCTGAAATCGGTGACGACGAGATCACTGACCTGCGGAATCCGGTCCTTCAGCTGCTGTGCCACCGCTTCGGCGCGCTGTCGGGCGTGCATGTGATGCACAGCGACGGCCGTCCTGTCCAGACCTGCCAGCTCCACCGCGGCGTCGACCATCCTGGCCATCGCCTTGGTCGAGGTGCGGGTCTTTTCCTTCAGAACCAGCCGGCCGTCCACGAGATGCAGCACCGGTTTCATCGCCAGTGCGGTTCCGAGCAGTGCGGCGGCGGTGCCGATGCGGCCTCCACGACGCAACTGATCGAGCCTGTCCACGACGATCAGGCAACGCCCGCGGCTCGCGACGTCGACCGCCCGCCGGTACGCCGTCTCGAGGTTCGCACCGTCTTTCGCGGCCCGCGCGGCCTCGAGGACCGGGTAGCCCAATCCCATTCCGGCGGACTGGGAGTCGACGATCCGCACCCGGCCGTCGAATTCCTGTGCCGCCTGGCGGCCTGCCTCCCACGTGCCGGACAGCTGCCGCGAGATGTGTACCGCGAGAACTCCTGCGCCCTCACTCATCTCCAGCGCTGTCGCGTACGCCTCGGACAGCTCGCTCGGCGACGCGCCCGACGTGGTGACACCGGCAAGATCCGCGGGGAGATCGTCGATTCCCTCCCGGAAATCCTGACCGCCGCTGAGGACATGGAGCGGGACCACCTGGATCCCGTACTGCTCGACGAGTTCGGGCAGGATCGAGGCCGAAGAATCGGTGACGA
This sequence comes from Rhodococcus sp. NPDC127593, assembly GCF_042671975.1. Lineage (NCBI taxonomy): Bacteria > Bacillati > Actinomycetota > Actinomycetes > Mycobacteriales > Nocardiaceae > Rhodococcus > Rhodococcus sp. NPDC127593. The sequence continues at coordinate 97,934 of NZ_JBHXWI010000043.1, forward strand.
CGACGACGGGCATCGGACTACTCGGCTCCGCTCGACACCGGGTCGGCCGGAACCGCACCCTCGGCGGAGTCCGGGTCCACTCCCGCCGCACGGAGCGCGGTCAGCATCGCCGCAGCCACCTCGGTGTGTCCGTCCCAGCCCCAGTGGATGCCGTCCGGATTACCCTGATCGCTGAATACGTTGGCGCGCACCGCTTCCGCGAGGTCGACGATGGGCACGTTCTTCTCCTCCGACCAGGCGGTGATGGCGGCAACGGCACCGGGGCGACCCGCATGCACCTTGCCGTAGGCCTCGCTGCGATGCACGGACGGCAGGGTCCCGATGACGGGCAACTCGGGGCGCATGTACTCGAGCGCCGCCCGGGAACTCTCCAGATATTCGACACTCAGCCGCGGGGGCAACGCCACCGGCCACCCCAGCGGGGACAGCCTGGGCTGAAGCCACTGGTAGCCGGCCCGCACGACGCGGCGCAGCGCGGGCGGGCGGACGTAGCGCAGTTGTTCCCGCAGCGCCGTCGGGAGCGGGGACGGCAGGGAGTCCATGCCGCCGACCGCGAACACGACGGCACCGGCGCGGGGAACCGCCGACCACACGCGTGGGTCCTGGGTCAGCGCCCACCACACGTCGCGGCTGGTCCAGCCGATCCGCGCCACCAACTCGACATCCCAACCGAGTTGACGTGCAACGATATTGGGCCAGATCTCGGGGTGGTCGGACGGGAGACCGCCCTTGGGTCCGTAGTACGACAGCGAGTCGGCGAGCACGAGCAGGACGGGGCGTTCCCCGGAACCGGCACCCACGTCAGAGGACGTCACTGGCCACACTCGCAGAAGCGTTCCACACGTCGAGGCGCCAGTTGAGCGACTCGGGGTTTCCGTACGCACTCAGCTGCACCCAGCTGGTGTTGCCCAGCCCGCCCAGCACCGGCCAGCGGTCGACGGGCAGATCCAGCAGGGCGGCCGTCAGTGCGGCGATCAAACCGCCGTGAGCGACCAGGACCACCGGCTTCTCCGCCCAGTCCTCGTGCTTCTCGACGAGTTCGGCGACCACCGGCTTGCTGCGGCGTGCGACGTCGATGCGGCTCTCCCCGCCGGGCGGTGCCCACGTCGCGTCGCCACGCCACGTGGCACGGGCGCCGGGTGCGCGCGCGTCGACGTCGAGGTGGGTCAGCCCCTGCCAGTCACCGAGATGCGTCTCACGGAGGCGCTCGTCGATCTGCACGGGAAGACCGGCGTTGTCGCCGACCTCCACGGCGGTGTCGTAGGCCCGCCGCAGATCGGAGGACACGATGGAGATCGGTCTGCGACCGACGAGCGCGGTGGCGGCGACGCGGGCCTGGGACCGACCCAGCTCCGACAGTTCGGTGTCGAGCTGACCCTGCATGCGGTTGTCGGCGTTGTACTCGGTCTGCCCGTGGCGGAGCAGGATCAGACGTCGCGGGGCACGGGGGGCATCCGTCACAGCTCGGACTCCTCCGCCTCGACGGCGGCGCCCGCACCATTCGCGTCGGCCGGGCCGTGCTGCCCGAGACCCTCGACGGGCACGGCCGGGCAGTCCTTCCACAGCCGGTCGAGTGCGTAGAAGTTGCGCTCCTCGTTGTGCTGGACGTGAATCACGACGTCCACGAAATCGAGCAGTGCCCAACGGCCTTCGCGGGTGCCCTCGCGCCGCACCGGCTTGTGACCTGCCTCACGCAGTCGATCCTCGATGTTCTCGACGATCGCGTTGACCTGTCGCTCATTGGGGGCGGAGGCGATGACGAAGCAGTCGGTGATGACCAGCTGCTCGGAAACATCGAGCACCACCACATCGGAGGCCAGCTTCTCGTCGGCAGCCACTGCCGCGATGCGTGCCATCTCGATGGCTTCGGTCGTTGCGCTCACGCGATGTTCTCCCAGTTCGGTTCGAAAAAGTACTGACTAACTCTTGGTCTTGTCCGGGGCCGGTTCGGACATCGTCGTCGCGCCGTCGAGGCGCTCGGAGTCCGGCGGCCGGTACAGGTTCCGTTTGGAGATGTACTGGACCACACCGTCCGGCACGAGGTACCACACAGGACGGTGTCGACTGGCACGCCGCCGACATTCCGTCGAGGAGATCGCCAGAGCCGGGATCTCGATCAGCGTGACCGCGTCCTCCGGCAATGCGTCCAGGTGACCGGCCAGATGTTCGGTGTTGAGATCGAATCCCGGGCGCGACACCCCGACGAACTTCGCCAGCGAGAACAGTTCCTCCCAGTCCTGCCAGGACAGGATACTCGCCAGGGCGTCCGCACCGGTAATGAAGTACAGCTCGGCGTCCGGGTGGTAGCTGCGCAGATCACGCAGAGTGTCGACAGTGTAGGTGACCTTCTCCCGGTCGACGTCCACCCGGCTGACCGAGAATCGCGGATTCGACGCGGTGGCGATGACCGTCATCAGGTACCGGTCCTCGGCGGGGCTGACGCCCTTGCCCTGCTTCTGCCACGGCCGGCCGGTGGGCACGAAGACGACCTCGTCGAGGCTGAATCGATCTGCCACCTCGCTGGCCGCCACGAGGTGACCGTGATGAATGGGGTCGAAGGTGCCACCCATGACTCCCAGGCGGCGCCGACGCGCGCCCGCTGCTCCCTGTTCCACGAGTGACGAGCTTACGTGTTCACACCGGCAGCAACCCGGCGACC
>NZ_JBHXWI010000044.1:0-91354 GCF_042671975.1 Rhodococcus sp. NPDC127593
CGTGTCAAGCGAGCAGGGCAGTGACCCGGCGGCACCTCGGGTGCATCGGCAGTCCATCTGAAACCACCGACACAAGGATGGTGCACCAGTGAGCGTCACTCGACTGGGCTCCCAGACCCGTCAGCTGATCGATGCCGCGCGGCACGAACTGCGCGGCGATCCCGCCACCGTCGAGGAACTCCGGCACTGCGGCGCCCGCCTCGAGGAGCCACTGCGTGTTGCCCTCACCGGCACGTTGAAGGCCGGGAAGTCGACGCTGCTCAACGCCCTCGTCGGCGAGGAGATCGCACCCACCGACGCCACCGAGTGCACCCGGGTGGTCACGTGGTTCGAGCAGTCCGCCACGCCGCGAATCGATCTCACCCACGACGCCGGACGCCGGACGCGACTGCCCGTGCACCGGGACGAAGGCAAGCTCTCGCTGGATCTGGGGACGGTGACCGCGGATCGGGTGGAGCGGCTGCAGGTGGGGTGGCCGTCGGCGCTGCTCGGCGAGTTCACGCTCGTCGACACTCCCGGAACGTCGTCGAACTCGCGGGACGTGTCGGCGCGCACCCGGGCGCTGCTCCTTCCCGAGGACAGGCCGTGCGACGTCGACGCCGTCGTCTACCTGACCCGAGGCACCGACGGGGCGGACGTGCGGCTGCTCGATCAGTTGCAGACCCGGGTCGGGACCGCGGCGGGTCCGCTCGGCATCGTCGGTGTGCTGTCGCGGGCCGACGAGGTGAAGGGCGGTCGCGAACGCACCCTCGATGCGGCCCGGGCCGCCGCGGACGACGCGGGCCGCCGGGTGCAGCGGAGCCTGCTCCCCGTGTCGGGACTTCTCGCGCTCCGCGGTCGCACTCTGCGTCAGACCGAGTTCGACGACCTCGCCGTGCTCGCCGCCGTTCCGGACAGCGCACTCGAGTCCGCGCTGCGCTCGGTCAGCCGGTTCACCGGCGAGGACCCCGATCTCCTGCTGTCGCCGCGGCAACGAAGCGACCTCCTCGACGCGTTCGGCCTGTTCGGTATCCGGTTCGCGGTCAGGCTGATTCGCGCGGGCGCGACCGACGCGCCGGCGCTGGCCCGCGAGCTGACGGCGCACAGTGGCCTGGAGGACCTCCGACGCACCCTGCATCTGCAGTTCGGTCAGCGCAGCACCGAACTGAAGGCGCACTCGGCGCTCAGATCGCTGAAGGCCGTGCTGGCCCGCACCCCGTCGTCGGCGAGCCGCAGCCTGAGCAGGGCAGCCGACCGGCTACTCGCAGACACCCACGTGTTCCGGGAACTGCGGGTGTTGTCGGGACTGCGGACCAGCGGTCTGCAGTTGCGGGACGCGGACGTCGTCCTGCTCGAGCGGGTGCTCGGCGGCGAGGGCATGTCGCCGCACACCCGCCTCGGCATGCCCGCCGACGCCGCCCCGGAGCAGATCTCGCGCGTCGCGCTGACGGCCCTGCGGTTCTGGCGGTCCCAGGCGGGCCGGCCCACGATCGACACGGCGACGGTTCAGGCGTGCGCGTGCGCGGCCCGTTCCTGCGAGGCACTGCTGGCGCGGTGAGCGCTCGGCGCCGGGCGACTCGTCTGGCCTGTTTGCTACTCGGACAGGCCGAGCGATTCGGCAAGTTGCGGCCACGACGCACGTAGATCGTCCTCCCAGTAACCCCAGGAATGCGTACCGTTGTTTCGAAAGTCGAACGTCGCCGGAATGTTCAACTGATGTAGACGCTCCGCCAGCCGGTGGGTACAGACGTTGGTGGCTGCTTCGATCGCGCCGCCGACCGCTATCTGATCCTGCAACGGCGGAGATTGCGGAGTCCGCGGCTGCAGAGGGCTCTCGTGTGGTCCAGGGAGTCCGTTGCCGTTCGCGATGAAGAGCGAAAGCCCCCTCAGCCCCTCTGCGTCGAGGTAGGGATCGTGTTCGCGCCATCCGGGTCCGTTGAAGGGTCCCCACATGTTCCTCGCGTCGCCATTACCCAAGGCTTCGACGACCAGCCGGACGTAGGCCTGGCCGAGCGGGTCGCTGGTCTGCGCGCATCCGCTGTACGAGGCCACGCCCCGGTACAGACCGGGAGCCTCGATGGCCAGGTCGAGCACGGAAGTGGCCGACATCGACAGGCCGGCGATCGAGTTCACCGAGTTCGTGCCGAGCTTCGAATCGATCACCGGTGGGAGTTCACGGGTAAGGAACGTAGTCCATCTGTTCCGCCCGAGTACTGGGTCGTCCGTCACCCAGTCGGTGTAGTAGCTGAACATTCCCTCGGCCGGAATCACCACGTTGGCGTTCTTGTCGGCGAAGAAGTCGAGAATGTCGGTTTGGTTCAGCCAGTTCGCGCCGTCCTCGCCGCCACCGGCACCGTTGAGCAGATACAGCGTCGGCCGCGGCGCACTGTCCTCGGAAGGTCGGATCACCTGCAACGGGATCACCCGATCCATCGACGGGGAGTACACGAACACGTCCCACCGGCGATCGTCGATCTTGTCGATGTGGTCGACATATGCGGTTGATGTCGATTGCGGCCGCTGCGGGTCGGCACCCGCCGGGGCCACCCCAACCAGACTCGAGGCAACCGTTGCGGCACTCACCAGACCCATAATCCATCGTTCACGCGCTCCTGACAGCCGAGGCGAACGCCCGTTTTTTCGTGAATCCTCGCGAACCCTGATTCGCGCGCGTCGATGACCGCAACTGACCGGCTCACCCATCATGTTGTTTGCTCTCTCAGGGCCTCGTTCAAGATCTGGCCGGTGACCGCAAGAGCATCGGGTGAGGTCATCCGCCAATGCGTGGCCGGCACGGCGTGGTCGTGGACCGCGCCCGTGACCGCGTGGCCCCAACCCTGGGCCGCCCGCTCTCCGTCGGCTGCCGCGGTGAAGAACACGATGTCACCGTCGAAGCGTGCGGGTCGATATTCGGACATCAACCTCGAGTTCCGCTCCGCCGCCGACAGGAGCCGCCCCAGCACCCATTCGACTCGTTCCACGGAAGACCCGGTCAGCTCGGCCAGACCGGCAGTAACATCGTCGAGACCGCGACCGGATTCAGTTCTCACGAACTCCTCTTCGATGCCGAAACCGCCCAGCAACTCGCTTATCGAGATGTCGTCGACCGACCCGTCCCCCGCATTCGGCCCGACAAAGCTGTCCATCATGGCCAGCAATTCCACCTGTTCGCCCACCGCCTGGAGATGCACCGCCATCGCGTGGGCGATGACACCGCCGAGCGACCAGCCGAGCAGCCGGTATGGACCGCAGGGATAAACGCGACGAATCTCGCGGATATAGCGGTCCGCCAGTTCCTCGAGCGACGCGGGCAGGTAGTTCTCCTCGAGAATCGACGGACTTTGTACGCCGTAGAGCGGCAAATCGGTATCGAGGTATTTCGCTAAACCGGAGTAGCACCAGGACAATCCGACAATTGGATGAATGCAGAACAGCGGCGTCCCCGCGCCCGCGCGGATCGTCAGCAGCGCCCCGAGACCCTCCTCGTCCGTGCCCATAACACCGCTCTCGATCCGACAGGCCAGGGCTTCTGTCGTGGAATCCGAGAAGAGCCACTGCAGCCGAACAGCCGTCTTCAGCTCGGTTCTCAACCGGTACACCACCTGCGCTGCGACGAGCGAGTTGCCGCCAAGTGCGAAGAAATCGTCATCCAGTCCGACCTCCTCGAGGCCGAGAATTTCTGCGAACACAGCGGCCACTGTCTCTTCGATGGGGTTGGTCGGCGCCCGGAACTCCCGAACGACGAACGACGGCGCGGGCAACGCCCGTCGGTCGAGCTTCCCACTGGGATTCAACGGCAACGCGTCGAGCTCCATCAGCACGTCCGGAACCATGTAGTTCGGCAGCGAGGTACTCACCACCTCGCGTGTCGCCTCGACGTCGACGGTCCGCCCGCTGGTCGGCACCACATACCCGACCAACTGCTGACCGAACTCACCGTCGCGCACGACCACCACGGCCTGGTCCACCGACTCGTCTGCCCTGAGCGCGGTCTCGATCTCCCCCAACTCGATCCGCAGACCACGTACCTTCACCTGAAAATCAGTTCGCCCCAGGAACTCCAGATCACCGTTAGCGTTCCACCGCACACGATCACCCGTGCGATACAAACGCGAACCCGGACCCCCGAACGGATTGGCCACGAACCGCTCCGCCGTCAGATCAGCCCGGCCATGATACCCACGCGCCAACTGCACACCCGCCACATACAATTCACCCGCCACACCCACCGGCACCGGACCTAAACGCCGATCTAATACCACCACGGTGGTATTCCACACCGGTCCGCCGATCGGAACACTCAGCAACTCACCCCCACCACACCGATACGACGCCGCAGTCACCGCACACTCGGTCGGACCGTACTTGTTGTCCAACCGCGCCACCGACCTCGTCGCCCACCGCGCAGCCAAGTCCACCGGCAACTCCTCACCACCAGCGAACACACACCGCAACGAATGCGGTATCCGCACCCCCGGATCCATCAACAACGCCGCCAACATCGACGGCACGAACGCAGCCACGGTGATACCGGACTCTTCCATCAGTGACAGCAGATAGTCCGGATCCCGATGCCCCTCCGGACGCGCGACCACCATCCGAGCCCCGACAGTCAACGGAACGAACAACTCCCACAACGACACGTCGAACGTCACAGGAGTTTTGTGCAGCACGACATCGGAGTCATCGAACTCGTATTCAGCGGCCAACCAGGACAATTGGTTTGCAATCGCGCGGTGGCTGACCGAAACGCCTTTTGGTTTTCCGGTCGATCCCGACGTAAAGATTACGTACGCCAGATTCTCCGGCCGTGCGGATGTCACGACTTCGGACTCCCCAACCGGTTCGGACGAATACGCCGACAAATCCAACGCGTCAAGGCTCAGTACTGGAATCCGGAACGCGCCGAATCCGTCTCGGGAGGTGGACAGGACACACACGGGTGCTGCCGTTTCCAGGATGTAGTCGTTGCGTTCCGGCGGTTGATCAGGGTCCAACGGCACGAATGCAGCACCCGTTCGGAGCACCGCGTAAACCCCTGTCACCAACTCCAGCGACCGGCGCATCCCCAGTGCCACCAACGACTCCGGTCCCACACCCTCGTCGATCAATCTACGAGCCAATCGGTTCACCCGAGCAGAGAACTCGGCATACGACAGCGACTCGTTGTCGTACACGACTGCCACTGAGTCCGGTGTTCGGGCCACCTGCGCATCGAATCCGTCGAGCAGCAGTCCATCCGGGACGTCGTGTCCCGTGATGTTCCACTCGCGCAGCATCCGACGCCGCTCGTTTTCGTCGACGATCGAGATGTCGCCCACCGGCATCATCGGATCATCCACCACCGCTTCGAGAATTCGCACGAACCGCCCCGCGATCTCGCGCACCGTCGCGGCGTCGAATACATCCGTCGCGTAGGACAGCGTTCCCACGAATCCAGCCCCGCCATCCGCCGACTCACCCACAGTCATCGACAGGTCGAACTGCACTGCTTGCCGATCGACCTCCACCGGCGAGACCGTCAATCCCGGAAGCTCCACCGCCGGCCGAGTGAAATTCTGAAACGCCAACATCACCTGGAACAACGGAGAGAACGACTGAGACCGAATCGGATTCAGCTTGTCCACCAACCGCTCGAACGGAACATCCGCCCGAGAGAACGCCTCGAGATCGACATCGCGCATCCGCCCCAGTAGTTCCGCGAACGATTCGCCCGGCTCGTACTGAGCCCGCAACACCAACGTATTGACGAACATGCCCACCAGATCGTCCAACGCCGCATCACCACGGCCCGCCACCGGCGACCCGATCGCGATATCGGTCGCCCCACTCAGCCTCGCCAACAGCACCGCCAACGCCGTATGCACAACCATGAACGGCGTCGCACCCTGTTCACGGGCCAGCGCCGCGAGACGCTCCACCGTTGCCGCCGGCACGGTGAAATCCACGCTGGAGCCGAGGCCCGACCGCACCGGCGGGCGTGGCCTGTCGGTAGGTAACGCCAGCGCATCCGGAAGCCCCGACAACGCACCCATCCAGTACGCGATCTGTTGCGACATCAACGATCCCGGGTCGTCTTCCGAACCCAGCACCTCCCGCTGCCACAACGCGTAATCCGCATACTGCAACGGCAACGGCGTCCAGGACGGCTCATGCCCTGCGTGCCGGGAGGCATATGCCACCAACACGTCTCGGCCCATCGGTCCGGTTGAGAAACCGTCCGCGCAGATATGGTGCACCACCACCGCCAAGACGTGCTCGGACTTCGACACCCGGTACAGCGCCCCGCGCACCGGCACCGATTCCGTGACCTCGAAGCCCGCCGTGAGCAATGCAGCCACCCGCATCCGCAGCTCTTCCTCGTCCGCGACCGGAATCGGCGTCAGGTCCATCGACACTCCCGACGCATGCACGATGCGCTGTGTCGGCCCCTGGTCCGAGTCCGGGAACACCGTCCGCAACGCCTCGTGCCGAGCGAACACGTCGAGCACCGCAGCCTGTATCGCAGCCACATCCAATTCACCGGTCAGGCGGACCACGAGCGGAATGTTGTATGCCGCCGACTCCGGGTCGAACTGGTTGAGGAACCACATCCGCTGCTGCGCCAATGACAGCGGAACTCGGTCGGGCCGCTCGCGGCGCGTCAGTACCGGGCGTCCACCCTCACCGGCATGCTCGTCGGCCCGCACCGCCAGCGCCGCCACCGTCGACGCCTCGAAGATCACCCGAACCGGCACACGGGTGTCCAACGCCGCACCCAACCGGGACACCACCTGCGTCGCAACCAACGAATTACCGCCCAACGCAAAGAAATCGTCGTCCAGACCGACCCGCTCGAGCCCCAGCACCTCCGCGAAAATACCCGCCACGACCTCCTCGACCGGCGTAGTCGGCGCCCGAAACTCCCGAGCGACGAACGACGGCGCGGGCAACGCCCGTCGGTCGAGCTTCCCACTGGGATTCAACGGCAACACGTCGAGCACTACCAGCACGTCCGGAACCATGTACCGCGGCAGCGAAGTACTCACCACCTCGCGTGTCGCCTCGACGTCGACGGTCCGCCCACTGGTCGGCAGCACATACCCGACCAACTGCTGACCGAATTCACCGTCGCGCACGATCACCACGGCCTGGTCCACCGACTCGTCCGCCGTCAGCGCGGTCTCGATCTCCCCCAACTCGATCCGCAGACCACGTAGCTTCACCTGGAAATCGGTACGACCCAAATATTCGAGGTCGCCGTTCGAATTCCACCGCACCAGATCACCCGTGCGGTACAGCCGCTCACCGGAGTCGGCGAAGGGATTGGCGACGAAACGTTCTGCCGTTAGCGCCCCGCGGGCATGATAGCCGCGGGCGAGCTGGATTCCGGCGAGATACAACTCCCCCGGCACGCCGACGGGCACGCGGTGTAACCGGCGGTCCAGCACGAACGTGCGGGTATTCCTTATCGGTCTCCCGATCGGTATCGGACCCGCCACGCCCCGCAGGCAGCGATGCACGGTCGAGGTCACCGTGGCTTCCGTCGGACCGTAGGTATTGTCCAGCACTGCCTCGGTCCGCGCGGCGAACCGAGCGGCCAAGTCCGAGGACAGCGCTTCTCCGCCGACCGAGACATACCGCAGCGACCGCGGCAGTGCGAGCGCCGATTCCGCGAGGAACAATGCGAGCATCGACGGCACGAATTCCAAGATCGTGACGTGCCACCGGACCGACATCCGCATCAGGTACTCGGGATCACGATGTCCTCCAGGCGCGGCAACCACCAATCGAGCACCGACCTGTAGTGGATAGAACAGCTCCCACACCGACGCGTCGAACGTGATGGGCGTCTTGTGCAACACCGTGTCGCGATCGCCGAGCGCGTAGCGGTCACGCATCCACGCAATCTGGTTCACTGCCGAGCGGTGGCTGACCGCGACGCCTTTCGGTCGCCCTGTGGATCCGGACGTGAAGATCGTGTAGGCGAGATTCTCGGGCCGCAGTGGCGCCAGCCTGGACCTGTCGGTCACCGTCTCAGAGTCGAAGACCGACAGGTCCAGGATGTCGACCTCGTCGGCGTCCACCGACGCCGGCAGGTCACCACGGTCCGTGGACGTGGTCAGCACCACGACGGGTTTCGCGGTCGCAATCACGTACTCGGTGCGGTCTGCGGGATGCTCCGGATCCAGTGGCAGGTACCCGGCACCGGCTTTGAGCACAGCGTAAATGCTCACCATCATCGCGAGGGAGCGACTCATGCCCAGCCCCACCAGCGACTCCGGTCCTACCTCTCGTGAGATCAGGTATCGGGCCAGCCGATTCGCGCGAGAATCGAACTCGGCGTATGTCAACGTCTGTTCCTCGAACACCACCGCCACCGCATCCGGCGTCCGGTGTACCTGCTCGTCGAAGAGCTGCACCAGGGTCCCGCCCTCGACAACCACGGCTGTGGCATTCCATCGCTCCATCGCCGCACGCTCGTCGACGCTTCGCAACTCGAGCTCGCCGACCGGTATGGTCACATCGCGTGTGACCGCCTCGAGGATGGTGACGAGTTGGGTCGCGAATCGGGCGACCGTCGATTCCTGGAACAGGTCGAGCGCATAGACGATTGATCCCTCGATTCCGGTCCGATGCCCCTCGGAATCCGAGGTGTCGGTGAAGTGGAATTCGAGATCGAGTTTCGCACCGACGATGTCCGTTTCCAGCGGGGCGATCTCCAGGCCCGGCAGAGTTACCCTGGACCGGACGAAATTGTGAACCACCAGCAGTACCTGGAACAGGGCTGAATGGGCTGTGGAGCGCGTGGGATTGAGGACTTCCACCAGGCGTTCCAGCGGAACGTCGGGGTTGCCGAAGGCGGCGAGGTCGACTTCCCGGACGTCGGCCAGAATATCGGCGAACGACGTTGCGGGGTCGACGCGGCTTCGCAGCACCAGTGTGTTTCCGAACATGCCGATGAGGTCGTCGAGTGCCGGGTCGCCGCGGCCGGCTATCTGTGTGCCGATGGGGATGTCCTCAGTTCCGCTCAGGCGGGCCATCAGCACCGCCAGCGACGCGTGGACGACCATGAAGAAGGTCGAGTTGAAATCTCGTGCAAGGTGATCGATACGCTCGGCCAGATCCGAACTCAGGGTGAAGCCGACCTTGGCGCCGCGCGGTGATTGTACTGCCGGACGCGGATGATCCGTCGGCAGCTCCACCATCTCCGGCAGATCTGCCAGAACCTCGGTCCAGTACCGCAGTTGTTCCGAGATCAGTGACGTCGGATCATCCTGCGCGCCCAGGATCTCCCGCTGCCACAGGGTGTAGTCCGCATACTGCACCTCGAGCGGCGACCAGCCTGGCTCATGTCCCTCACGCCGCGCGGCGTACGCCACCACGATGTCGCGCGACATCGGCGCTGCTGAGCCGCCGTCACTGGAAATGTGGTGCACTACCATCGCCAGCACGAACTCGTGGTCGTCGAGCTGGAACAGCTTCACGCGCAACGGGACTTCCCGGGACACGTCGAACCCGCACCCGACGAAGTCGAATACGAGGGCATGTGCCTCCTCCGGAGCGACCCGCTCCGGCGTCACACTCAGCGGGAGCGCCGATGTGGGGACGATTACCTGAGACGGCCCGTGGTCCGAGTCCGGGAACATAGTGCGCAAGGCTTCGTGCCGGTCGATCACGTCGACCAATGCGGTCTGGAGCAATTCGATGTCCAGATCACCGGAAAGCCGAATTGCCAGAGGAATGTTGAAGGCCGCCGAATCCGGGTCGAACTGGTTGAAGAACCACATCCGCTGCTGCGCCAACGACAACGGAATCCGCGCCGGCCGCACCCGACGCGTCAACGCCGGCCGCCCACCTTCACCAGCATGCTGCTCGGCCCGCACCGCCAGCGCCGCCACCGTCGACGCCTCGAAGATCACCCGAACCGGCACACGGGTGTCCAACGCCGCACCCAACCGGGACACCACCTGCGTCGCAACCAACGAATTACCGCCCAACGCAAAGAAATCGTCGTCCAGACCGACCCGCTCGAGCCCCAGCACGTCCGCGAAAATACCCGCCACGACCTCCTCGACCGGAGTAGTCGGCGCCCGAAATTCCCGAGCGACGAACGACGGCGCGGGCAACGCCCGTCGGTCGAGCTTCCCACTGGGATTCAACGGCAACGCGTCGAGCATCATCACCTGCGACGGCACCATGTAGTTCGGCAGCGTCTCGCCCACCGTGATGCGCAGCGCCTCGGGGTCCAGGGCAACCTTGGTATCGGCCACTACGTATCCCACCAGTTGTTCACCGGTGTGGGGATCGTGGTGCAAGACCACGACGGTCTGCGCAACTCCTTCGCACCTGCTGAGCGCTGCCTCGATCTCACCGAGTTCGATCCGCAGACCCCGCAATTGCACCTGTGAGTCGATTCGCCCGACGAAGTTCAGTCGTCCGTCTTTCGTCCACCGCACCAGATCGCCCGTGCGGTACATCAGTTCGCCGGAACCCCTGAAGGGATTGGCCACGAATCGAGCTGCCGTGAGTGCACCGCGGGCATGGTAGCCGCGGGCGAGCCCACTGCCAGACAGATACAGCTCGCCGATCACGCCGACCGGAGAGGGATGCAGCCTTGCATCGAGGACAACCGCTCCGGCGCCCTCGATCGGGGTGCCGATCGTGATTCGTTCCTCCGGCACGAGCGGCTCGGTCATGGAGATGATGATGGTGGTCTCTGTGGGACCGTAACTGTTGAAGAAACGACAGGCGGGTGCGAACTTCGCGACCAACTCCGGAGGGCAGACGTCTCCGCCGACGACCACGGCCTGGAGTTCGTCGAGCCCGTCCGGGTCGACGATCCCCAGGGCCGCCGGCGCTGTGATGATGTGGGTGACCCGCTCGACGTGCAGCAACTCCGCGAGCTCGCCGCCACCGATGATCTCGGGTGGAGCGACAACCAAGGTGGCGCCGGCACTGAACCCCGCGATCATCTCGAACACCGACGCATCGAAGCTCGACGACGAGAACCTCAGCACCCGCGAGTTGCCGGTCAAGTTCAGTTCGAGGCGGGCGTCCGCACAGAACGACGCCAGCCCGGCATGGGTTACAACGACACCCTTCGGGACCCCGGTCGAGCCCGACGTGTAGATCATGTAGGCCGCATTGGACAACGCCACCGGCGCACCGCGCTCGCCGTCGGTGATCTCTGCCGCCGAAACCTCGTCGCACAGATCCTGCACTTCACCCGCGGTGGGTACCAGCCAGGCAACCTTCCCCGGCAGCGATGTGGTCTCGGCGCTGGTAAGACCGATCACGGCTCCTGAATCGACCAACATGTACTCGATCCGCTCGACCGGCAGTCTCGGATCGACCGGCACGAACCCGCCACCCGCCTTCGCGACCGCCCACACCGCAACCACTGATTCGATGGATCGAGCGAAGGACAGCGCGACAAATGTCTCAGGACCGACACCCCGCGAGATCAACACTCGGGCCAGCCGGTTCGATCGGATGTCGAGGTCCGAATACGACACCTCCACGCCACCGCAGGTCAACGCAACGCCCAAGGGGTTCGACGCGACGCCGGCCGCCAGAATCTCCGGCAACGTCCGTGCCGGCACAGGCAGTGGCACTGGGGCCGCAATCGCAAGCACCCGTTGCCGCTCGGCGGGACCCAGCAAGTCGATGTCGCCCACCGGGACGGACGGATTCTCGACGACCGCGTCGAGCACCCGCACGAACCCCTCTGCGATGCCGCGCACCGTCGGAGCATCGAAGATGTCAGTGGTGTACGACAGCCTCCCCGCATACCCGCCCCCGGCCGCCTCACTCAGAGTCATCGAGAGGTCGAATTGCGCGGCCTCCCACTCCACCTCGAGCGGTGACACCGTCAACCCCGGCAACTCCACCCTCGACGGCGCGAAATTCTGGAACGCCAACATCACCTGAAACAACGGCGAGAAAGACTGCGACCGAACCGGATTCAGCTTCTCCACCAACCGCTCGAACGGCACATCCGCCCTGCCGAACGCCTCGAGGTCCGAATCGCGGACCCGCCCCACCAGCTCCGCAAACGACCGACTCGGCTCACAATCGGCCCGCAATACCAATGTATTGACGAACATTCCCACCAGATCGTCCAACGCCGCATCACCACGGCCCGCCACCGGCGACCCGATCGCGATATCGGTCGATCCACTCAACTTCGCCAACAGCACCGCCAACGCCGCATGCACAACCATGAACGGCGTCGCACCCTGTTCACGGGCCAGCGCCGCGAGACGCTCCACTGTCGCCGTCGGCACCGCGAAATCGACACTCGCACCCACACCCGACCGCACCGCCGGACGTGGCCGGTCGAGCGGCAGAGCCAGCACGTCCGGCAGACCCGCGAGCGCATCCGCCCAGTACTCGAGCTCCTGCGACATCAGCGACGTGGAATCGTCCTCCGAGCCGAGAACGTCTCGTTGCCACAGGGTGTAATCCGCATACTGCACCGGCAGCGGGGTCCACGACGGCGCGTCGCCGGCTGTGCGCGTGGAGTAGGCGTGCACCAGATCGCGGGCGAGTACCTGGATCGACCAGCCATCGATGCTGATGTGGTGCACCACCATCACCAACACGTGTTCGTCAGGAGCCTCGCACCGCACCAATGTCAGAGCGATCGGGATTTGCGTGGTCACGTCGAATCCGCGTGCCACTGCCGCCCGGATCCGCGTATCCAGAGCAGCGGCCGGGACGACGTCGGTCACAACGTCGATCAGATCACCGGTCGCGGCGTGATCGACCGGCAGCACCAGCTGATACGGGCCGTCAGGGGATTCGGGATACATCGTCCGCAGCGATTCGTGCCGATCGAGGATGTCCGCGGCCGCCCGGCGGAGTTCATCGACGTCGAGCGAGCCGGACAGCCGCAGTGCCGCCGCCACGTTGTAGGCACTCGACGCGGGGTCGAACCGATTGAAGAACCACACCCGGGTCTGAGCCAGGGACAGGGGAACCCTGTCCGGCCTCGGGCCGGACACGAGCGCGGGGCGCGGTCCCGCACCGGCGTGCGTCCGGTCGACGACTTTAGCCAGAACCCCGACGGTGGGCGCCTCGAACAGCGACCGCACGTTCAACCCGGTGCCGAGCTCAGCGTTGATCCGGGCTACCACACGGGTCGCGATGAGGGAGTTGCCCCCGAGATCGAAGAAATTGTCCGACATACCGATCCGCGGGGCGCCGAGTACGTCCGCGAGAATCTCCGCGAGGACGGACTCGGTCGGGGTACCGGGCGGGACGAACTGCGCCGAACTCGCGAACTCGGGGACCGGCAGTGCCTTGCGGTCGAGTTTGCCGTTCGCGGTCAAGGGCAGTTCCGCGAGCACGACCAGCGCCGACGGCACCATGAATCGGGGAAGCGTGGCGGCCGCGAAATCGAGGACGTCCCGCTCGGCCGGGGGCCTCCCGGGCGCAGGCACCACGTATCCGGCGAGGTAGTCGCCGGTGGACCCGTCGTTGCGGACCAGTGCCACGGCCTGTGCAACATCGTCGTGCCGGAGCAGCGTCGCCTCGATCTCACCGAGTTCGATGCGCTGGCCGCGAAGCTTGACCTGGAAGTCCGTGCGGCCCAGGTATTCGAGCTGTCCGGTCGGCAGCCACCGAACCAGGTCACCGGTGCGGTACAGCCGACTGCCTTCTCGCACATTTCCTGCCGCCGCGAAGGGGTTCCCGACGAACCTGTCCGCCGTCAGATCGGACCGGGCCTGATATCCGCGGGCGAGCTGGACGCCGCCGAGATACAACTCCCCCGCTACCCCGACGGGAACGGGACGCAGGCGTCCGTCGAGCACATACGTATGGGTGTTCCAGACCGGCGCTCCGATCGGCACGGTGATCTCGTCCGGCCCGGTCTCGTAGTAGGTCACGTCGACCGCTGCCTCGGTGGGACCGTACAGGTTGTGCAGCTCCGCCCCGCTCACCCGGTGCAGATCCGCCGCCGTCATGGGTGGAAGCGCCTCACCACTGGTGAACACCCGGCGCAACGAACTGCACCCGTCGACATGCGCCCCGGCAAGGAACACGGCGAACATCGACGGGACGAAATGCACGGTGGTCACCGATTCTTCGCGGATCACCCGCTCGAGATAGGCGGGGTCACGGTGCCCGTCCGGCTCGGCGATCACCAGCCGGGCGCCGGTCTGCAACGGCCAGAACAACTCCCACACCGACACGTCGAACGTCACGGGGGTCTTCTGGAGAACCACGTCGTCGTCGCTCAGCGGGTACCGGTGCTGCATCCACAGCAGCCGGTTGACGATGCCCTCGTGCGGTACTGCCACACCCTTGGGTCTGCCTGTGGAGCCGGAGGTGAAGATGACATACGCAGGGTTTCGGGTATGCAACGGCCCCAACCGGTCCCGGTCCCGGATGGGGTCATCGGACAGCGCCGATACATCGAGGGTGTCGAGGTCGACGGCCGGAACCTCGCGGGGCAGCGCGGCGCGATCCGCGGTCGTGGTGAGAACGACGACTGGACCGGCGGTTGCCACGACGTACGCGATCCGCTCGGCCGGCTGGTCCGGGTCTATCGGGATGTACGCGCCGCCGGCCTTGATCACGGCATAGATTCCCACCAGCATATCCACCGAGCGTCGCACCGCTACACCCACGAGCGATTCGGGTCCCACACCCGCGCTGATCAGGAAGCGCGCCAGCTGATTCGCGCGGGCATCGAACTCTGAGTACGTCAGCACCGTCCCCTCGAACACGACGGCTGGGGCGTTCGGCGTGTGAGCCACCTGCGCGTCGAACAGCTCGGCGAGGGTGAGGCGCGGCACCTGGTGTTCCGTTGCATTCCAGGTGTCGACCACCAGTTCCCGTTCCTTGGGAACGAAAAGGTCGACGTCGCCGACCGGGGTGTCCGCGTCGCGCGCGATGGTCTCGAGAATCCCGATCACGCGCGCCGCGAGTGTCGTGACGGTATCGCGATCGAAAATTCCGTGCTGGTAACGCAGGCTCAGCCGCAGTTGAGGTTCGAGGATCGACAGCAGGGTGATCGGATAGTGCGTGGCGTCACGCGCATCGAGAGCGGTCACTCGCATTCCCGCGATGTCGGTGTGCTCGTCGAATCCGGACTTGTCGATGGGGTACGACTCGAACACCGACAACGTGTCGAACAGGTTGCCCAGACCTATGCGTGCCTGGATGTCACCGAGTCCGAGGTAATGGTGATCGAGCAGGGAAACTTGCTCACCCTGGAGGCGGGCGAGCAGCTGCGCGCACGTCTCGTCCGGGTCGATCCGCACCCGCACGGGCACGGTGTTGATGAAAAGTCCCAGCATGCTCTCGACACCGGACAGCTGCGGCGGCCGACCCGACACGGTGGCACCGAACACAACGTCGCGACGGGAGAGCAGCCGGGACAGCAGTATTCCCCACGCCGTCTGGACGACGGTGTTCACGGTGACTCCAT
Organism: Rhodococcus sp. NPDC127593; assembly: GCF_042671975.1. Lineage (NCBI taxonomy): Bacteria > Bacillati > Actinomycetota > Actinomycetes > Mycobacteriales > Nocardiaceae > Rhodococcus > Rhodococcus sp. NPDC127593. Next base: position 15,401 of record NZ_JBHXWI010000044.1, read on the forward strand.
GGCGCGCCACCACCGTATCGAGCGCACCGATCAGGGCCGCGGGCAGCGCGATGTCGACTTCGCCCGGCACGCCGTGCTGTTCCGAGGACGCCTGCGGCGCCAGCAGGGTCGGCTCGTCGAGCCCCTCCAGCGCACGTTCCCAGGCGCGGAGGGAAGCGTCCCGGTCGCGTGTCGCCACCCATTCCAGGTACGTGCTGTACGGCCGCGGCTCCGGGAGGGCGGAAGCGTCGTCCGCGGCATAGCGAACCAGCAGCTCGCGCACCAGCAGTGGCATCGACCATCCGTCGAGGATGATGTGATGGTTGGTCAGTGCCAGCACGTGACTCTCGGGTGCGGTGCGGATCAACAGTAGGCGCACCAGCGGAGGACGGGCGAGGTCGAATCGGGCGACGCGGTCGTGATCGAGGAGACGCTCGAGTTCCTCGCCGGCCGCCGACCCGAACCCGGTCAGATCCACCTCACGCCACGGCACGTCCACCCGGTCGACAACCAACTGCGCCGGGATACCGGCGTCGTCGTACTCGAATGCGGCACGCAGATTGGCGTGGTGTGCGAGCACGCCGGCGGCGGCACGGCGCAACCGCGCGGAGTCGACCGCACCGTCGAGGTCGATGCGCAGTTGCGCGGTGTAGATGTCCAGCGAATCGGCGGCCAGCGTCGAGTGGAACAGCAGCCCGGACTGCAACGGGGACAGCGACCAGATCTCTCGCAGCCCCGGGTACGAGTGTTCCCAACGCTCGATTCGACTCTGGCTCACCGTGACCAGCTGGCAATCGGATGGTGTCAGACCACCCGCGACGGGCTGAACAGTGTGCGCGGCAAGACCGTCGAGAGCGCTTCGCCACAGATCCGCGAGGGCCGCGACGTCGGAGTCTCGGATCACCCCGGTCGGGTACGCGAACGATGCCGTCAACCGGGGCCCGTCGGGGCTGTCGACCACCATCGCGTTGATGTCGATCACCGCAGCCACGGCCATGCCGGATCCGCTCGCTGTGATCAGATCCGGCGTCTCGGAGTCCGGCATCCAGCCGAGGTCCTGCAACTCGCCGAGGTGTTGCACGCCCACGCGGCCCAGGTAGTTGAAACTGATCTGCGGCTCCGGGAGACCCCCGAGAATCGACCTCGCGCTCTCGTCGAGATGCCGGAGCAATCCGAATCCGACGCCACGGGCAGGCACCGCGACGAGCTGTTCCTTGACGGCCTTGATCACGACACCGGCAGCATGTCCACCGTCGAAGGCCCCACCGAGTTCGACGGCCGGCAGTTCGAGCCGGACAGGGAAGGCGCTGGTGAACCAACCGACGGTACGTGCAAGATCCGCACCGGCCACGGCCTCCTCCTCACGCCCGTGGCCTTCCAACGTCAGTAGCACCGAACGTTCGTCGATCCCGTGCGAGTGTCGCCGCTGCACAACCGCCATCGCCAGCGCCGACAGGAGTCCGTCGTTGACGCCGCAGCCGAATACATCAGGAAGTCGAGCGAGCACCGCATCCGTCACGGCGGCACTCACGTCGATATGTACCCGCTCGGTCGTGCGCATCGTGTCGATCGCGGACGAGATCGGACGTGTGCCGATACGTGGGTCGGGGCCGCTGAGAACCTCACGCCAGTAGGGCAATTCGTTTCTGTGCGCTCCTCGATCTGCCGCATCCTGCAGTCCATACGCCCAGCGGCGGAACGACGTGCCCACCGGATCCAGCGTCGGCGTCTGCCCCGCGCCCAGCTGCAGCCACGCCGTCGCGAGGTCCGGCAACAGCACGCGCCACGACACACCGTCCACCACCAGGTGATGCGCGAGAACCAGCAGTCGGCCTGGTGCACCTGCAGATTCGGAGACACACCACACCAGCTGAAGCATGATCCCGTTTTCCGGGTCCAGGCGAGCCGCAGCCGCCGCACACTCGGCGATCACCACGTCGGTGAACGCACGGCTGCCGGGTACCGCCGCCGTGACGATCCTCGAAATCCGATCGCCGGCCGACACGCTGCCGGCGGCCGTCGTTTCGAACGCCCAGGTACCGTCGCCGTCGGGGACGAACTTCGAACGCAGGGCATCATGGTGATCGAGCACCGCCGCGAGCGTCGCACTCAACCGATCCGGATCGACATCAGACGGCAAGGTCAGCAGCAGCGCCTGGAAGAAGTCGTCGAAGGGGCCCCGCTCGAGCATCGAGTACATGATCGGTGTCAGCGGGATACGCCCGACGCCGGCGCCCTCGAGCTCCTCGAGGACGACCGCTGATTCTGCCTCCACCGGCACCGCCACGGCGGCGATTCCGGCGATCGTCTTGTGCTCGAACACGGCCCGCGCACTGAAGCTGAGGCCGAACTCCCTGGCCCGGGCGGCGATCTGCATCGCGACGATGCTGTCCCCGCCGAGCGCGAAGAGGCTGTCGTCCACACTCACCCGGTCGAGGCCGAGCGCCTCGGCGACGAGACCCGAGAGCTGCTCCTCCGCCGGTGTCGACGCGGCGCGGAACTCGTGTTCAGCTGATCCGAAGTGTGGTTGAGGCAGGGCACTTCGGTCGAGTTTTCCGGCCGCCGTCACCGGCACGTGGTCGAGCCGCAATACCGCCGACGGGACCATGTGGGACGGCACGATCTCGGCGACGCCCTCGACAATCGCGCCCGGATCGAATTCCCGACCGGTGCCGAGGCGCACGTACGAGACCAGCGCCGTCGTGCCACTCGCCGTCCGGTGAACCACCGTCGCCGCGAAGTCGACGCCGTCCTGGGCGAGCAGTGCCGAGTCGATCTCGCCGAGTTCGATACGGAAGCCACGGATCTTGACCTGGGTGTCGGACCGGCCGATGAACTCGAGCGTGTAGTACTTCGCCTCGGCTCCCTGCGACGACCGCACCCAGCGCACCTCGTCACCGGTGCGGTAGAGGCGAGACCCCGGCTCACCGAAGGGGTTGGCCACGAATCGGTTCGCCGTCAGCCCGTGCCGGTGGTGATAGCCGCGTGCGACTCCGGGGCCGGCGAGGTAGAGCTCACCCACCACCCCGACGGGCACCGCGCGGAGCCTGCGGTCGAGCACCACGACGCTCGCACCCTGGATCGGGCGGCCGATGGTAATCGGTTCGCCCGGCGTCAGCGGCTCACCTGCGGTGATGATGATGGTCGTCTCGGTCGGCCCGTAACTATTGGTGAAGCGACACACCTGGCCGAACCGCTCCACGAGGTCGGGGGTGCACACGTCCCCGCCGACCACCACCGCCTCCAGATGTTCGAGCCCACGCGGGTCGACTGTGTTCATCACCGTGGGAGCGGTGATGATGTGGGTCACCTGCTGCTCGCTCAGCAGGTCGACGAGGTCGGTTCCACCGTGCACCTCGGGCGGGGCGACGACCATCGTGGCGCCGGCGCTGAAGGCCTGGATCATCTCGAATACCGAGGCGTCGAAGCTGGCCGACGAGAACCGCAGCATCCGCGATTCGTCGTGAATGCCGAGTTCCGGGCGGGCGCCGGCCGCGAAGTTCGACAGACCGGTGTGGGTGACGACGACCCCTTTCGGAAGCCCGGTCGATCCCGACGTGTAGATCATGTACGCGGGGTGGTGGACCGACAGCGGGGCGAGGCGATCCATGTCGCCGATCGCGGCGCTCCGCTCTCGGTCACAGCGTGCGCGCACCTCGTCGTGGTCGAGGACGAGCCAGTGAATGCCGTCGGGAAGTGTTGCACGCAGTTCGTGCATCGTGAGCCCCACCAGCGCCCCCGAATCGGACAGCATGTGGGCGACTCGCTCGGGTGGCAGCTTCGGATCGACAGGCACGAAGGCGGCCCCGGTCTTGGCGACCGCCCAGAACGCGACGAGTGACTCTGCCGATCTGGGGAGACTCAGCGCGACGAAGGTTTCCGGTCCGGCCCCCGATTCGATCAGTAGTCGCGCCAGTTGATTGGATCGATGGTCGAGCTCGTGGTAAGCGACCTCCCTTCCCGACGCGCGAATCGCGATTGCGTCCGGCGAGGCGGCAATGCCGTCGGCCAGCAAGTCGGGGAGGAGCCGTTCCGGCTCTGCCCGCGGACCACAACACGGCACGAGATCCGCGCGTTCGTCGGCGTGCAGCACGTCGAGAGCGGCGATGCGGTCGGTGGCCGACGACGCAGCGAACGCGGCGAAGAATTCGAGAAACCGAGCGTGGTGACCGCGCAGCGCCTGCTCGGTGTACAGATTCGGGTTCGCCTCGAAGTCGACCTGCGCCACGTCGCCGGCGACACCGGGATAGATGTTCACAGCGAGGTCCTCCACCGGACCGGTGGTCAGCACGTGGAGCCGGCCGATCGACGGACCGAGCCGAATCTCGTCGTGGAACATCATGATGTTGATCGACGGCCCGAAAAAGCCGCGACGTCCACCCAGGACGCCCGCGTCCCGTCGTATGTCCTCGTGCCGGTACCTCTGGTGACGTAGTGCTCCGGTCAGCTCCCGTTGCGTCCGTCTCATCAAGTCGACGGGGGTCGTTTCGTCGCCGACCGAGAGTCGGATCGGAAGGACGTTGGAGATCATGCCGCCCGAGCGGCGCAGCCGGGCGGTAGTGCGTGCCGAGACCGGCAAGCTCAACACCACGTCGTCCTGGCCGGTCAGGCGGGACAAGAATGCAGCGACGGCAGCCACGGCGGCTGTCGCGAACGTCGCTCCGGGTTCCCGGTCGGTCAGACTCCGCAGTGCGGCTGTCGTAGCGGCGGACAGCGGCGCGCTGCTCACCAGTGACTGCGCCCCGATCTCGGCCGCTCGCCCGGCGAGGCTGATCGTCGGTGGAAGGTTATGGCTGCGTTCGGCCCAGTACTTGCGGTCGGCCTCGAACCGGCTCGAGGTGCGGTAGCGCGCCTCTTCTTCGACGACCTCCTGCAATCCACTCGCGGTGAACTCGGCCGGCGGGCGCCCCTCGACCGCCGCGGTGTACAGCTCCGCGGCGCGGTTCATGAACGTCATGGCGCCGAAACCATCGAGGGCGATGTGATGAATTCGGGAGTACCAGAGGTAACAGTCGTCGGCGATGCGCAACATTGCCGAACGGATCAGCCGATCGTGGAGGAGATCGATCGGGTTGCTGTACTCGGCGCGCATCCACGCCTGAGCCGCCGCCCGCGGATCAGGGTCGGAACGGAAGTCGAGATGTGTCATCTCGAAGCCGAGCGACTCGTCGACCGTCTGGAGCGGCTCACCGTCCCACTCGACGATTCGGAGCAGTCCGGTACCGAGTTCCCGGAGTGCGGCGGGTCCGATCCGTGCGAGCAGGTCGATGTCGAGATCAGCGATTCCGACCTCTACGTACTGAGCGATGACGATCGGAACGTCGCCCAGCAGGTGCTGGGCAAACCACATTCCACGTTGTGCGGCGGAGAGGGGGAACGGCTCGGACAGCGGTGCCACATTCGCCATCACCGTGTCCGAATGGACGGAATTCGTATCGAGATCGTCCAGCGATGACACCCTCGGCCCTCGGCAATCCATAGATCGACACTGAAGCGCGCGAAGGGAACACCCATTTCACTCAGCTGCGGCTATCGACTCCTCTTTCCGACGCTACCCGTGGCCACGCCGCCCACGCGATACCCTGCTCCGTTCATACCGCGTGGTCTCTACATCTCCGCAATCAGAGAAGAGCACAACGACCGGTTTGTTTTGCGTATCAAAACGTTCGGGTTCCGGTTCGACGGTCAGCCGTTGGCGGCCGCCAGAGTTCGAGTCGCGGAATGTCCGGTGGCTCGAATCCCAGCACCTGGCCGTAGAAGGACAGTTCGGCGTTACGCGAGCTGATCAGGGTGGCCAGCTTCCGGAATCCGTGCGACTCCCCCTCGTATTCGAGGTAGGCGTGCGGGATGCCCTTCTCCAGGAGCGCGTCCCGGAACCGTTCCGCCTGCGACGGCGGCACGATCGGATCGTCGAGCCCCTGTAGGAGCAGAACCGGGCAGTTCAGTCCGGCAACGTTGTTCAGCGGTGCACGCTCGGCGTAGAGGTCGGCCGCCTCGGGCAGCGGGCCGATGAGGCCGTCGATGTATCGGGACTCGAAATCGTGTGTCTCCTTCACGAACCCGTCGAGTTCCGCCACCCCGAAGTAGGACGCACCGCAGGCGAACACGTCCGACGTGGTCAGCGCCGCGAGCACGGTCCACCCGCCGGCGGATCCGCCCTCGATCGCCAGCCGGCCGGGGTCCGCCATGCCCGCCTCGGCCAGGCCGGTCACCGCGGTCACCACGTCCTCGACGTCGACGACCCCCCACTGTCCCCGCAAGCGGTTGCGATACTCGCGCCCGTATCCCGTGGACCCGCCGTAGTTCACGTCGACGACGCCGATGCCGCGACTGGTGAAGAACGCGAACACGGGATTCAGCGAAGGCGCGACCCGCGACGTCGGTCCGCCGTGCACGAACGCCACATACGGCGGCAACTCCCCGTCCTCGCCCCGGTACCGCGGGTGACGCGGCGGGTAGGCGATCACGTGGACTTCGCGTTCGGCGCCCTGGAACGTCAGCTGCCGGGCCTCGGGGAGATATGCCGCCTCGGGAAGTTCGGTGACGGACAGCCGGACCGTGCGGAGTGCGCCGGTGTCGAGGTCGAGTTCGCGCAGGCCCGACGGGGTCTGGGCGCCGCCGGTGAGCAGCAGGATCCGGTTGCCGTTGCGGTCCCCGAGGCCGACGCTGGTGAGCCCGTCCAGAGGGATGTCCACGAGCGAACCGGTCGCGGGATCGAGGACGGCGAGCGTGTCGGTTCCGAACGTCCTCACGGTCAGGAGCGTGCCGTCGTCGCGGCGGGTGTGCCAGCGGCCGCCGAGCATCCACAGCGCGCCGCCGAAGTCGGCGTCCATCGGGCACAAAGCGACCGGGTCGGGATCGTCGATGCCGACGCGGTAGAGATTCCACCACCCGCTGCGGTCGCTGATCGTGTACAGCTCGGTGGGCCCGACCCACTCCGGTTGCAGCACCGATTCCTCGGGACCGCCGAGAAGTGTCCGCACCTTCCCGGTCACCCGGCCGCCCTCGACCGCCACGACCCTGAGCTCGGTGCCGTCCCACGGCATCTGCGGGTGATCCCACGCGATCCAGGCGAGGTGCCTGCGATCCGGGGACAGCCGCGGATTGGCCAGGAAGTCCGAGCCGGCGACGACGGACCGCACTCGATGCGGATCGTTCGCCGCCGACCCGTCCAGCGGAATCACGCAGATGTCGCGGGAGACGCCGCCGTCCGTGTCGTGCATCTCGCGGACGGCCCACACCTCGCCGTCGACCACCGACAGGTCGCCGTACCGCAGCGAGCACGGCTGCGGCGGCTCCGGTGTCAGCGGCACCGGTGTCCCGCCTTCCAGCAGGTACAGACGCTGATCGCTGAACTCGGCGAACACCAGGCGGCCGGCGTCGGTGACGGTCCAGGCGCCGCCGCCGTACTCGTGGACGCGGGTGCGGGCGTTCCACGGCGCCGGCAGGACGTCTTCCGGTTCGTCGTCCAGACCGAGGCGCCGCACCGCGACCCGGCCGCCTTCGCTGGGTCGCAGTTCGGACCACCAGACGTCGTCGCCCACGTACCGGCCGCCCTCGACGGGATGGCCGCTGGAGGCGAGATCCGCCGCCGCGATCGGAGAGGGCCAGGAACCGTAAGGCGCAGAGGTCATCCGCCGAGGATATTCCGCCGTCCGCTACTCCGCAGGCAGCCACGCGCCGTGAAGGCCCGCCGGAACCCGGATCGGTAGCCGCACCTTCCCGATCGGCCCCGACCCGGGGTCGTCGGCGGGCAGCACGAAGAACCAGGACGACATGTCGCGCCGGTCGGTGCCGATCATTCCCCAGTACTCGTGCTCGGCGCTGGGCATGAAGATCGGCTCGCCCACCGACACGCTCCCCGGATCCCAGTGCGCCTCGGTGCCGCGGGCCGTGTCGAAGAACCACAGCGAATCCTGCCGGCCCTGGCTGCGGTCGAGTTTGCCGACGGTCGCCACCGTGCGGTGCCCTCGGGTCAGCTCACGGTCGTCGACCCGCGGGAACTCGACGTCGCGGTCGCACACCACCTCTCGCGTCACCCGTCCGCTGCCGGGGTCGACGACGGCGCGAACCAACGAGCCGAGCGACGGCGACGGGGCCTTCGCGAATCCACCGGGATACGTCCACTCGACGTAGTCGACGCTCACCCTCCCATCGGGCAGATCGAAGGCGTTCGCGAAGTGCCACACCCAGTAGGCGTCGTGCGTCGTCCACCGGACCGGCCCGCCGTCGCGGGGCACCAGCGCGATCCTCGTGCCGTCCTCGGGCCGCCAGTCGAGCACGGACCCGCCGGTCAGCACGGCGGCGATGTCGAAGACCAGCGGGCACAGCATCAGAACGATGTAGTGCTCGGTGAGCGCCATGTCGTGGATCATCAGCGGTGTGTCCACACCCTCGACCGGCGTCGGTGTCCGCGCGACCGAGCCGTCGCGGTTCACCACCGACCACGTCAGGTACGGGGCCTCGAGCTGGTAGTTGAACAGCACCATTTGTCCGGTGACCGGGTCGATCTTGGGGTGCGCGGTGCTCCCCACATCCATGGCGCCGTCACAGTTCTCCCGCCCCAGCGTGCTCAGGTCGGCGGGGTCGAGGCGGAACGGCAGCGTGGTCTCGGCCATCGCGAGCAGCCGTCCGCCGTGCCGGACGATGTTGATGTCGGGCAGCTCGCGCGACGTGCCCGCCAGTTCGGGCCCCACTTCGTCCTCCGTCGGCGTGTAGAGGTCGGTGACCCCGGGCCAGATGACGTGCCCGGCTTTCTCCTCCGCCTGCACCATCGGGGTTCGGACGAAGCGGTTGGTGTATCGGGCCGCACCGTCGGCCAATTCGACTCGGTGGACCATGCCGTCGCCGTCGAGCGGATAGACGTACGTCCCGATCGGGTCGAAGCGCGGATTGGGACCGTTGCGTAGATAGGTGCCGTGCAGATCGGCGGGCAGCTCGCCGATCACCTCGAGATCCCGGACGTCCACCTCCTCCCGTTGCGGCGCGAACACCCCCACGAGGTGGCTGTGGTGCGCGATGTCGACGGGTCCGGGACGACGGGTTACCGGTGCTGACATGTGCGTCCTTCCCTCCGGGCGCGGTGGACACGAGACGGATCTGGCCCCCTCTCGAGGGTACGGCGGCCACCTGCGCGGGCGGGGTGTTTCGACGTCGCGACGGCGGTCCGATACCCACCAGTAGAAATCCGGTTGCCCGGGAGTGGGAGAATGACGCTCGTGAGCAACCCAGACCACGGCCATCACCGCATGCCGCACCGCAAGCTGGAGCAGTCCACCAAGCTTCAGAACGTGCTCTACGAGATTCGTGGACCGGTACATGCCCACGCCGCCCGGCTGGAGGCGGAAGGCCACCGGATCCTGAAGCTCAACATCGGCAACCCCGCGCCGTTCGGTTTCGACGCGCCGGACGTGATCATGCGCGACATGATCGCCGCGCTCCCGTACGCGCAGGGTTACTCCGAGTCCAAGGGCATCCTGTCGGCACGGCGCGCGATCGTCACCCGCTACGAGCTGGTCGCCGGGTTCCCCGAACTCGACGTCGACAACATCTACCTGGGCAACGGTGTGTCCGAGCTCATCACGATGACGATGCAGGCGCTCCTCGACAACGGCGACGAGGTGCTGATCCCGGCGCCGGACTACCCGCTGTGGACGGCGATGACGAGCCTCGCCGGCGGCACCCCGGTGCACTACCTGTGCGACGAGGGCAACGACTGGAACCCCGACATCGCGGACATCGAGTCGAAGATCACCGACAAGACCAAGGCGCTGCTGGTCATCAACCCGAACAACCCGACGGGTGCGGTGTACTCGATGGAGGTGCTGCAGCAGCTCGTGGACCTGGCGCGCAAGCATCAGCTGCTGCTTCTCGCGGACGAGATCTACGACAAGATCCTGTACGACGACGCCAAGCACATCTCACTCGCGACGTTGGCCCCGGACCTGCTGTGCCTGACGTTCAACGGGCTGTCGAAGGCGTACCGCGTCGCCGGCTACCGGTCCGGTTGGGTGGCCATCACGGGCCCGAAGGAACACGCCGCGGGTTTCCTCGAGGGACTCGATCTGCTGGCGTCGACGCGCCTGTGCCCGAATGTGCCCGGTCAGCACGCCATCCAGGTGGCGCTCGGTGGGCATCAGAGCATCGAGGACCTGATCCTGCCGGGTGGTCGACTGCTCGAGCAACGTGATGTGGCCTGGGAACGCCTCAACATGATTCCGGGTGTGTCGTGTGTGAAGCCGAAGGGCGCGCTGTACGCCTTCCCCCGCCTCGACCCGAACGTGTACGAGATCTACGACGACGAGAAGCTGGTCCAGGATCTTCTGCTGCAGGAGAAGATCCTGATGGTGCAGGGCACCGGCTTCAACTGGCCGGACCACGACCATCTCCGCATCGTGACGCTGCCGTGGGCGCGTGATCTCGCTGTCGCCATCGAGCGGTTCGGAAATTTCCTCACCAGCTACAAGCAGTAGGATCGAGACACAGCAAGCGACACGCGCGTCGCTTGCGTGTCTCCTGGGGGAAAAGCATGGTCACCAGCACCCGCGCGCGTTTCGGACAATTCGTCCACAGACGACGGCGTTTGCTGAACCTCACACAGGACCAGGTCACGGCCGCGGGTGGCCCGTCCGACGCCGCGCAGACGCGCGCCGAGAACGGGACCGGCCCGGATCCGAGCATCGAGACCCTCCGCAAACTGGACTCCGCGCTCCGCTGGGCGCCGGGCAGCGCGGCGCGCACCCTCGACGGTGGTCATCCGACTCCCCTCGAGGCGCTCGACGGGGAGGACCGGTCGCCGACCTCGCGCCCGCTGACGCTCGGGCCGTCGGAGATCCCGCTGGATCTGGACACAATCATCGAGATCTTGGGGCCGCACACCCAGATCACCAAGCTGAGCGCGGCGCACCCCGAGGTTCCGGGGCTCGCCGAAGCAGCAGGCGAACTGAGCCGTGTGGTCTCGAAGATCACCGGCGCGTACGTGACGCGGTTGCTGGAAGTCAACGGAGGACCCGCCGGGCCGCGCCAGCCGCTGGTCGAATTCGCGTTCGGCCAACTGCTGGAGGAACCGTCCACGGTCACCGACCCGCGTGAACTCGAGGAGGCGCGGTATCGCCGCTTCCTCTACGGCCGGGGAGAGGACCTCGACGCCGCCACCCGGGAGCGCTTCTGGCGTCGATGGGAGGACGCGGTGAAACTTGTGGCCACCGAGGATCCTGAACGCAGCGGAGACGCGGAGGTGAACGCATGAACGGCGTGCCACTGTCGGTGCGGGTCAACCGCCTCTTCTCGCTGGCCCACGACCTCGACGGTCCCGAACCGGGCGAAGACGCCGTCGCCGTGGGTGTGTCGCGGATTCTCGGCCGTCCAGTCGAGCCGTCCGAGATCGAGTCCCTGCGCAGGAACGATCACCACGCGCCCGAGCCCGACGTCCTGCGGGCGGTCGCGCAGCACTTCCATGCCCCCGAGCAGTACCTCGCCGCCGACGGCTACCACGACTACGACACGCTGGTCCGTTTCAAGATCGCGGTCCGCGCGGCCGGAGTCCGGCACCTGTCGATGCGATCGCTCGACGCCGGCGCGGAGCCGACCACCGCGGAGATGGAATCGCTGATTCCCCTTCTGGAGAATCTGCGGCGGAGTCACGGACCGATGCCGGTCGCGGCGCCGGACCCTCGTCAGACCTGAGCGGGGACGCGCGCCGACGGGTCCGCGGGGCCGCCGAACTGAGGGAGGCGACGCGCCCACAGTTCGGCCGCCACGTGCTCGGCGTCCCGCCAGTGATCGGCCATCCGGGCCAGCTCCCACGGTTCGCCGCCGACATCGGTCGTGAACAGGTGGGCCGTCGCGCCCGTGCCGTGCGCCCGGTGACCAGCCCTGCGGGCCAGGCACGCGAGGTGAAGCCGCGTCGCCGTGACCACGGGCGATGCGGTGCCGGTATGCCCGCCGAGTTCGAACACCACGTGCCGGTCGAGGATCATGATCGCGTCGCGGATCTCGACGCTCATGCGGTCCAGGCGGCCGCGGGCGGACAGTGCCCGGCGATCCGCCGGACGCAGTTCCAGGACCACTTCGGGCACCGCGCCGGTCAGGGTCCGCCACATCGGCCGCAGACGCCGGGTGACCCGCCGCGATCGCCGCCGGTGACCGAGCACCCGTGCCACCGGTCCCACCGAGATGAGCGCGCCCGCCGACACGACGAGCAGGCGGATGAACGCCCCCGAGTCGCTGTGCGATTCGGTCAGGGCGTTGTCTTCGCTGACCGCGTTGACCACGCCGGTCGTCATGACGACCCCCATGTCGAATACCTCGAACAACGACAGGGCGATGACCGCGAGAAACACCCGCCGCTCGCGTCCCGGCGTCGCGCTGCGCACGGCCTTCAGCGAGATCCACAGGTTGAGCAGGGCGACGGACAGGATCGGAACCGCGTACGTGATGCAGTACGCCGCGAAAGGCCAGCCACCCTCGTCGGCGATGGCGACGCCCCGCGATCGCGCGGGCGTGCTCAGGCCGATGAGGATCGCCCCGGCGACGAGACACATCGACAACGAGACGACGTGGATGCGGGGAAGACGCGCCGGGCCGAGCGCCCACGCGGAGAACAGGCTGATCAGCGACGCCGCGGTGAGGATGATGCAGACGTTGCTGAGAGTGTTCGCGAATCCGTACCCGAACCAGCGGTCGAGCCAGACCTGTGCCAGCGATCGCTGGAGGACCAGGGAGAGGGAGGCGAAGACGACGGCGGCGTTCATCCGGCGTTCGGCGACCGTCGATCGGACGAGAGCCAGGCGCAGGAGCGTCGTCCCCCAGACGACGGCGAGGAGCGGCCAGCTCACATAGGTGGGCGGTGCGTACACGGCGTCAGAATGTTCCGAGCATCCGCGACACCCGTGCGTCACCGACGGTGTCGTCGCTCGTCCTCGCTCGGCGACCCGCCATGATCAGGGTGGCGAGAAGTTCCGCCTCGTATTCCTGGTCGTTCGAATAGTTGGACCGGCCGAGCATTTTGACCACGCGTGCCGTGTCGACCGACGGCGCGGCCACCGACAGCACCGTCGAGTCGACGGAGGTGTCCCCGATCGTGTCGCGGTCGTGGCCGAGCTCCATGTGAGCCAGTTCGTGGCAGATGATGTGGGTGGCGTGCACGTCCGACGTCCCTGCTGCGTAGAGGATCACGTCGTCCTCGGCCCGTGCGAGCCAGAGGCCGGAATGACCGCCCTGGACCAGGGCATGCGAGACCGGGACCAGGTGGATCGGACGCCCACGACGGGCCGCGAGGCCGGCGACGAGCTGATCCCTGTTCCAGGGCACGGCAATACCCATCTCCGCCACGACCCGGCGGAGATGGTTGCTGGATCGCGACTGCCGCGAGATTCGCACTGGAACACCTCCGAACGGCCATAATCCTAGGCCGTCGGGGTATGAGGTCACGACATGTGGGCGATTTCACCTACCCGGTTGACGAATACCCCTACCGTGTCGGTAGATTGGCAACCGGCACCTCGAGTGCCGCGAGCACCTGTCGCCCCTCCCCCCCCTGTGGGCGCCAGGTCGGTGGCGGGGTCAACCCCCCCTGTACCCCGCCACCCAGCTCGGCAAATCTCTCCACCAGCGGCTCGGCGTCCGCGGAACACACCCCTCGTTCGGAGTTCCGGACCACCCCTGTGTGGAGTTCGGCGTTCGCTGCAAATTAGCTGCTGCGTGCCATGCTTCGATATCTAATCACACCGGCGACATATAAGCGACACGAGAGCAATACAAGCCTGACAGGTCGGCAACACTGGTACCGCACGCCACTTCCGTCACAGCGTCGCCGGGCGCCGTCCGACTACCCTGTCGTGCGTGCCGAGACAATCCCCCCAGCAGCCGACGCGATGCGGCCGATGAGCGAATTCCACGGACACGGACACGGACACGGCCACAGCGACGGACCGGCCCCGATGGGGCCCACGGCCGCCAAGGTGGTCGTCGGGCTCCTCGTCGCCATCGGTGTCGCGGTGCTCATCGGCGCCATCGCGTTGTGGCCCGGCAAGCCGGGCGCCGACGTCGAACAGCCCTTCCAGAGCGCCCAGGGGGGTGCGGTCGTCACGGAGTCGGGCACGGTCACGATGCAGAACATCGGCGACTGTGGAAGTCCGTCGGCCGGGCGCGTCTTCACCGGCACCCCGCTGCCGCCGCCCGCCGGCGCGTACGAGTGCCAGCGCAGCATCGTCGACATCGAGTCCGGTCCCAACTCCGGTACCCAGACACTGCTGGAAATCATTCCCGGACCCGGGCAACCCGACCTCCGGGTCGGCGAGAGCATCCGGCTGTCCCGTCAGACGGACGTGAACGGCACAACCGAGTACTCGTTCGAGGACTACGCCCGCGGCCTGCCCGTCACCCTCATCGCACTCGCGTTCGCCGTCGTCGTGATCGCGGTCGCGCGCTGGCGCGGCTTCCGGGCGCTCGTCGGCATCGTCGTCTCGTTCGGCGTGCTCGTCCTGTTCACGCTCCCGGCCCTGCTGGACGGACAACCCGCGATTCCGGTGGCGCTCGTCTCCGGCGCCGTGATCCTGTATGCCGTGCTGTATCTCGCTCACGGTGTCTCCCTGCGAACGAGTTCGGCGTTGCTGGGCACTCTCGCGTCGATGCTGGTGGCCGCCGTCCTGTCCTACGCCACCATCGAGATGACCCGTCTGACAGGACTTTCCGAGGAGCAGAACACCAACGTCCAGACGTACATACAGCACGTCAGCATCACCGGGCTCCTGCTGGCCGGTTTCATCATCGGCTCGCTCGGTGTGCTCAACGACGTCACCATCACGCAGGCGGCGTCGGCGTTCGAACTGGCGTCGCTGGACCCCGACGCGTCCCGGCGTCAGATCTTCGGTTCGGCGATGCGCGTCGGTCGCGATCACATCGCCAGCACTGTCTACACCCTCGTCCTCGCGTATGCCGGCGGGGCGTTGCCGCTGCTGTTGCTGTTCAGTGTGGCGGGGCGGTCGATCCAGGACGTACTGCTCAGCGATGCCGTGGCCATCGAGATCGTGCGTTCGGCGGTCGGTGGCATCGCCCTGGCACTGTCGGTTCCGCTGACCACCGCGATCGCGGTGATGTTGGCACGTCCGATCGGCGCGGGTCCTTCCGGCACGACCCCCGCGGTCAAGCCGTCACGGGGTGGCCGCCATTCCAAGTAGCGCGGCGACCGTTAGCTGAAGGCGCCGAACTCCCGGAGGACGATGAAGACGATGGCGATGACCATCAGCGCGTAGACGGTCAGCATCGTCACTTTGGCCGCATGCTCGCTGGTGGGCGGGAACATCTTCAGGATCGGCTTCGTATACGCGACGAGCCGGCGCGTTTCTGCCGGCGCGGCCGCCGAAGGCCTGGGAACGCTGGGAGTGCTGTGGAACTCCGCTGGATTTGCAGACACTGCACACATCCTCTCTACGCCGGAACCATTCCCATGGTAAGCCCGCGGAGCGGTGACGACTACGTTCCCGGGAACCTGGGGAGTTCGGGCAGCTGGAACGGCGGCAATTGGATCTGCGGCAGACCGGGGAACAGCGGCGCGGGCGGTGGGGGCGGCGGTGCGGGCGCCGGCTCGGGAATCCGGATCTGCGACGCCGTCTGGACCGGCGCGTCGACGGCTTCGGACGTCGCAGGCGGCGGGGGCGTCGTCGGCGACGGCGTGGCCATCTCGGTCACGACCGGCGACGCGGTGGTGAGTTGCGTGGTCACCGGCTGAGACGAGCCCTCGGTGCGTGCCAGCAGGTTCTTGCCGTACCCGAGCCCGAGACCGATCACCGCCACCACGGCGAGTGCGCTGCCCGCCAGCGCGGCCCCCCGGATCTGGAGCTTGGCCACCTGCTGACTCGGCGGCGGCGCGGCGGCGCTCAGCCAGGACGGAGTACTCGACGGAGCACCGGTGCGTGCGACGGTCGCGCTCGGAGCCTGGTTCGAGACGGCGGCGTCGAATCCGGTCGATACGGCCGTCCCGGGTGTGGACCGCGGTGTGTAGTGCGGCGGGAGGACCCTGGCGACCTCGGCGGGTGGCGGCACCACCTGCTGGGCGAGCAGCGCAGCACCCTGTGCCGCAACGAGTTCGGGGTGATCGGGAACGACGACGGGCAATCCGAGCCACGACTGCAGCACCGTGCGCACCAGAGGAATGCGTGCACCGCCGCCGATGAGCACCACCGCATCCGGGGTTCGTCCCGACCTCGTGATCACGTCGCGGGCGAGGCGCGCCGAGGATTCGACGGTGACACCGATCAGCCCGTCCAACACGTCGCGGGAGAGCAACAGCAGTCCGCCGTCGCCGGGCACCGCGACGGCGCCGCCGGTGGACAGCCGCTCTTTCGCCTCGCGACAGCGGAGGTCGAGTGCGAGGCCGGCGGCCGCGTCGCCGGGTTCCTCGATCCGCTTGTTGTCCAACTGGTTGTCGCGGATCAGCCGGTCGAAGACGTCTCCGCTCACGGTGTCGGTGCGGGCCGTCTCGACCACCTCCCCCGTCGCCCGGTCGACGACGCTCACGGTGAGCCCGGAGCTGCCCAGGTCGTAGAACACGAGCGTCGCATGGTGGCCGAGGGCGCCCGAGACGTCGAGGAACTTCAGTGCCGCCGAGGCCTCGGTGACGAGCTGGTAGTTGCCGAGCTGCTGCCGGGCCATCGCCGCCTGGACGGCGCCTGCCTGGGCTTCGTCGCGGTAGGCGACCCCGGTGGCTCGGACCTGCCCGGCGTCGGGTGCCCCGGCGAGGACGACGCCGATGGATTCGGCGGCGAGTTCCTCCGGGAGATCCCGGCCCGCGGCGACGACCTGGGCCCGGAAATCGGGGACGAGCCGGCTCCCGGTGTCGTCACGGTTCACGGAGTCGGGTCGTGCCAAGCGCACAGCGCTCGCACCGACCGACACACCTAGAACCGAACTCATGGGCCGCCTTCGACTGTGCACGGGTTCGATCCGGAATCCCCCCACTCCATGGCCGCAGTCTAGCGAAGCGGTCCGACGCAGCAACCGGGCAACCGTTCGGCGGGAGACAACTCAGAAGTTGCTCGCGATGATCACTCCCGCGATGCCCGTGCCCAGGGGCACGAACATGCACGGTGGCACGACCGTGTGCGTGGGATCGAGGGTGTTGAGTACCAGTTGCTGCGAGAACGGGTCGTAGGGCAGGTTGAAATGTCCGGTCTGATCGATCGGGCACAGGTCCTGGACGAGGATGTTGGTGGCACCGGGGTCGTGCAGCGTCACGTTGGTGTACGGCTGGATCACCTCGTCGTACCGCGTCCCGATCGTGGTGTATTCGACGCCGGGGACGGTGTCACCGCCGGCATTGAGCGCGGTGAGGAACGGCGATCCCTGCACCTGCTCGGCGAGAGCCTCCGAACCGATCCCCACGATCAGTTCGTTGCCGCCGGGCAGCGTTTGCAGAGCCGTGGCGATCCCGAAGAACGTTCCACCGTAGGACGGCGACGCGATACCGATCCAGCGGTTCACCTTCGAGGCCCCGCCGAGCCTGTTGGTGTAGTAACGGGCCACCGTCGCGCCCTGCGAGTGCCCGATCAGGTCGACCTCGTCTGCACCGGTGGCGGACAGTACGTCGTCGACGAATACCTCGAGTTCGGCTGCCCCCTGGGTCATCGTCTGCATCCCATAGTGTTCGGTGCCCGGTTTCTGTCCGTAGTTCAGGGCGAACACGCAGTAGCCGGCGGCCTTCAGTTTCGGGCTCAACCCGGCCCAGTTCGAATAGGCACTGCCGTCGCTGCCGTGAACGAGAATCACGGGATGAGGGTGCGCGGGACCAGGGCGGCACGAGAAGTCGTTGGTCCCGGGCGGCACTGAATGCGGATGGTGCTTCGCGTACGAGATCGCCGCGCCCGCGTCCGATTGTGCCGGCCCCGGCAGGGTCGGAACTTCCGCAGCGTGAGCGGGCGTGACGCCGAACGCGCAGATGACCGCGGCGAGGAGCGCGAGTAGGGATCCGTGACGTGCCTTCGACATCGTCAGCCCTCCGTTGCGATTGAGGCTGACGCTACCGGCCGCCGCTGCCCCGGGAGCGCAGATCGTCAACCCGTTATCGCGGGTGCCGCGAAGTCACAATCCGTTATCTCGGCGCGCTAGCCCCGCCCCAGCCCCCGGTAGACCCACCCGGCGGCGCGCCAATCCGCGGCGTCGAGGCAGTTGCGGCCGTCGACCATCACCCGCGCACGCACCACATCGTTCAGATCTTCCGGTTTCAGGGCCGCGAATTCCGCCCACTCGGTGAGCAGAAGCACGGCGTCGGCGTTGTCGCACGCCTCGACCGCCGACGTCGCGTAGTTCAGCGTCGGGAACAGTCTTCGCGAGTTGTCCAGCGCTTTCGGGTCGTAGACGCTGACCACCGCCCCGTGCAGCTGCATCATTCCCGCGACGTTGAGTGCCGGCGAATCACGAACGTCGTCGGATTCGGGCTTGAACGCCGCGCCGAGCACGGCGACGTTGGCGCCGAGCAGCGAACCCCCGCACACCTGCGCCGCCAACTCCACCATCCGGGTGCGGCGCCGCATGTTGATGCTGTCGACCTCCCGGAGGAAGTGCAGTGCCTGGTTCGCGCCCAGTTCACCCGCCCGCGCCATGAACGCGCGGATGTCCTTGGGCAGGCAGCCGCCGCCGAAGCCGAGGCCGGCGTTGAGGAAGCGCCGGCCGATCCGCGCGTCGTATCCCAGGGCGTCGGCGAGTTGGGTGACGTCGGCGCCGGTGGCCTCGCACACCTCGGAGATGGCGTTGATGAACGAGATCTTGGTGGCGAGGAACGCGTTGGCCGAGACCTTCACCAGTTCCGCGGTGGCGAGGTCGGTGACCAGGAACGGAATGTCCTCCCCGAGCAGGCGGGCATACAGTTCGCGCAACTCGGTCTCCGCGCGTCCGGGGCGCTGCCGATCCACACCCAGCACCATCCGGTCGGGATGCAGGGTGTCCTCGACGGCGAAGCCCTCCCGCAGGAACTCCGGATTCCACGCCACTTCCACGGCGTCACCCGCCGGGGCGAGCGCCCGGGCCCGCGCACCCAGATCCGCCGCCGTCCCGACGGGAACGGTCGACTTGCCGACGATGACGGCGGGACGATCGAGCAGCGGCGCGAGCGTGTCGATCACCGAGTGCACGTGCCGCAGGTCCGCGGCGTACTCCCCCTTCTTCTGCGGGGTGCCGACACCGAGAAAGTGGAGGTCCGCGAACTCGGCGGCCTCGCTGTAGGACGTGGTGAAGTGCAGTCGGCCGGCGTCGATGTTCCGGCGCAGCACCTCCCCGAGCCCGGGCTCGTAGAACGGGACCTCCCCGGAGGAGAGCTTCGCCACTTTTCCGGGATCGATATCGACGCCCAGGACGTCGTGGCCCAGTTCCGCCATACAGGCGGCGTGGGTGGCTCCCAGGTATCCGGTTCCAAACACGGTGCAGCGCATGCACCCTTGATAACCAGCGCAGGTGAGCGCGATATTTACCCGACTGATGTTCGAAGCCAACAGTGCGTGTACGAACGGTGCGGGCCGAGACCCTATGCTTCGCCCATGCATGTTCTCTTCGTCTGCACCGGAAACGTCTGTCGCTCCCCAACGGCTGAGCGCCTCGCAGTGGCATACGCCGAGGAGCTCGGGATCACCGATCTGACTGCCGAAAGTGCAGGTACACGCGCCGCGGTCGGACGCCCGATGGAACCGACGGCCGCGCAAGTCCTCGAAGGACTCGGGGGTGATCCGAGCGATTTCACCGCGCGGATGCTCACCGCCGATCTGGCGGCAGAGGCCGATCTGGTGTTGACGATGACCGAGCGTCAGCGCGAGAAGGTGCTCGCTTTGGCCCCTGAGCAGCTGAAGAAGACGTTCACCCTCAAGGAAGCCGCCCGTCTGGCCGAGGCAGCGGATGCGAAGTCGGTGGCCGATCTGGCTGCTGCGCGTCCCAGACACAAGGCGGGCGAATCCCCGGAGGACGTTCCGGACCCGATGGGACAGGACGAAGATACCTTCCTGACCATCGGGTCCGAGATCGCCGAACTACTGGGTGTGGTCGCGCGGAGCGTCCGCCTCTGACCAGGTTTCCTGGTCGTCACGGTAGCGGCGGGTGCGTCTCGGTGCGGTTGGCACCGGTGCGCCCGCCTGCTGCTCGTTGCCGTAGTGGTCGGCGGCTCCGTACCACTGCTGACTCTGGTCACCCGGGTAGGCCGGGGCACCCTGATAGGCCGGCACTTCCTGCGGATCTCCCCCGTTCGGACCGTACTCGTGCGATGGGTACTCGTCGCGAACGTACGGGGTCGGCTGCTGCGGTGCCGGCGGCTGCGGTGCCTGATGCTGAGGGGGCTGCTGCTGCACGGCAGGCTGCACGGGGACGGCCTGCTGCATCTGCGGCAGAGACTTGTCGGTCTCGTAGTAGTACTTGTACTCGTAGACGCCCCGTCCGCGACTCGGCGTCATCGTGATGATCGTTCCGAGGATGGTTGCCCCCACGCTGTGCAGGTTGCCCACCGCCCTCGACAGCTGATCCCGCTTGGTTTCGGCGTGCCGCGCGATGACCAGCGCGCCGTCCGACATCGCGGTCAGCACGGTCGCGTCGGTGACCGGCAGCAGCGGTGACGCGTCGACGATCACGTAGTCGAACCGTCCGCGCAGATCCGCCAGCACCTGGCGCGCCGTCTCCGTTCCGAGGAGCTCACTCGGGTTCGGCGGGATCGGTCCGGACGCCAGAACCGTGAGTCCCGCGTACTGCGTCGGCTGGAGCACGGCGTCGAGGTCGGCCTTGCCCGCCAGGACGCTGCTGAGACCGACGGAACCGACGACACCGAGGTACTTCGACACCCGCGGCTTACGGAGGTCACCCTCGACCAGGCACACGTTCTGGCCGCCCTCCGCCAACACGAGCGCGATGTTGATGGCGGTGGTCGTCTTGCCCTCGGTGGGCAGCGAACTGGTGACGACGATGACACGCGGCGGGTTGTCGACCTCGAGGAATTGGAGGTTGGTCCGCAGTTCGCGATAGGACTCCGCGCTCGACGAGTGCCCCTCGGCGAAATTGATGGCCTGCTGCGTCTGCCTGTCCTTGTCGAACGGGATGGTGCCGATCAGTGCGGATCCGGCCAGCTCCTCGACGGTGCGACGATCCTTGACCGTGTTGTCGAGGCGATCACGCAGGACTGCCAGCGCGAGACCGAGCAGCAAGCCCACCGCTGCACCCAGCGCCAGGTTCCGTTCGGTTTTCGGGGAGACCGCCACCGACGGCGTCTGTGCCTGCTGCTCGACGACGACGCGCGCCGCCGGCGCGCCGCCACGCTCGGGCGTTTCCAATTCTCGTGCCATGACGACGAACTCGTCGGACAGCGCGTTGGCGATATCGCGGGCGCGTTCCGGCGACGAGTCCTGCACCTTGACGTCGATCAGCACCGTGTCCGGCGCCGAGCTGGCCTTCACTTGCGATGCGAGTGCGGGCGCCGTCATGTCGAGGCCGAGCTTGTCGATGGTTCGCTGCGCGAGATTTTCACCGGTGAGCAGCTTGGTGTAGGACGTCACTCGCTGCTGCGAGAACAGATTGCCCTGGTATATCTCGTTGACTGATGCCCCGGACGACGTGGACACGAACATGCGGGTCGACGCCTCGTACATCGGCGTGGTGAGCAGTGATGCTCCCAGCGCGCCGAGAATAGCAACTACGGTCGTCACGGCGATGATTTTCCATCGTGCTTGCAGTATCCGCAGGTAGTCTTGTATTTCCATTATCGAGTCTCCCATCGACTTCACGCTCGGGGCTTGCGTGATCGTGCTGTCATCTACTTCGTTTCGACCCGACTGAACCTCTGCATCGTAGTGATGGCCGCGGTCAGGGGCGGCAGCTGCTTCACGGTCCGGAGTGGCCTCCCGATCCCCGCAGTCTTCGGCCGATCACAGCCACCGGTACACGCCCGACCATGTCTGCGTGCACAGCATCGATGCGGTGTTCGGTGACGTCACCGCCGAAGTGTCGCCGCCAGTCCGGAACGAGTTCCGGATGGTGATCGAGATCATATGCGGCCGTGAAGAACACGGCGTCGCCGTCGAAGTGCCGGGGCTGATGTGTCGACGCGATGTGTTCGAGACGGATGAGGAGCTCGCCCAGCGACTGCACCCGATCGGCCGACACCGCGGCTCCGAGCTCTGTCGGAAGGCCTAGGTCGGGCCGGTTGTCGCCGAGGTTCACGAGCGCGGCGCGATGTTCCGGCAGTAGGGTGTCGAGCATCGCGAGGGTGGCCACTTCGTGGCCCGCTTCGTGTAGTTGCACGGCCATCTCCTGCGCCACGGTGCCGCCCAGCGACCAGCCGAGCAGGTGGTACGGACCGGCCGGTTGCACCGTGCGGATGGCGTCGATGTGGCGAGTGGCCAGCTCGGTAATGGACGAGGGCAAGTCCGTGTCGCCAGTTGCCTGCACTCCGTACAACACACGTCCGGGGAGATGCTCTGCGAGGCCGGTGTAACACCACGCGATTCCGGCCGCAGGGTGGATGCAGAACAGTGGCGGACCGTCGCCCTCTCCTCCGAGGCCAACCACAGCGGCGAACGGATCTTCGGACGAATCGCTGCCGGATTCGATACGCTTGGCGAGTCGCGCTGCGGTGGGGTCGGTGAAGAGCCATTGCAGGGGCACTTCCCGGTCCAGCCTCGCGCGCAGTTCATCGGCCGCCGCGACCGCGCCCATGGAGGTGCCGCCCACCGCGAAGAAATCTTGATCCGCGCCGATGGAATCCACTCCGATGACATTGGCCATTACCTCGGCGACCACCGTCTCCAGATATCCGGAGGGCGGTGTCGTCCTTGGCGTGTCTGGATCGAATTCCGGCTCGGGGAGCGCAGATCGGTCGGCTTTGCCCGACGGGAGTACCGGCAGGCTGTCCAGCACGACGACGGAGGACGGCACCAGATGTCGGGGCAGGACCGCGCGGGCGAATTCGCGGACAGTGTGGGCGGTGAGCGTGGAATCCGGCTCCATCACCACGTAGGAGACAAGGACGAGCTCCCCATTAGGAGCCACGACCGGCGTGGTGATCACGAACCGGACGTCCGGGTGCCGAGCCAGGGCGGCATCCACCTCGGCAGGTTCGACGCGGATGCCGTGCAGCTGCAACTGAGCGTCATTACGTCCCAGATAGTCCAGGGCACCGTGTGCATTGCGGCGCACGAGGTCTCCGGTGCGGTACATCCGGTCCCCAGGTTTCCCGTACGGGTTCGGGACGAACTGCGTTGCGGTGAGACCACCCCGCCCGAGGTAACCACGGGCGACGCTGGTTCCGGACAGGTAGAGCTCGCCTGTCACGCCGTCGGGAACCGGGTGCAGCCTCGGGTCGAGCACGAGGGCGGCGGCAGCGTCGATCACGTCCCCGATGTCGACGCCGTCATCGACGCCGGCCGGCGCGAGCGGTCCTGCGACCGACGCCAGGATTGTGAATTCCGTCGGGCCGTAAGCATTGAAGAGCCGATGACGCGACGCCCAGGTCGCCGCCAACGCGGACGGTAGGCGTTCGCCGACGGACACCACGGTCCGGGGCCCTTCGTCGCCGAGGCTGTCGGCATCGAGAGTGGCCAGCACGGTGGGTGTCGCGACGAGGTGGGTGATGCGCTTCCGGCGCACCACCTCGGCCAGCTGATCGCCGGCATAACTGAAGTCGGGTGCGATCACGAGGCTGCCGCCGGACGACAGCGCGTAGAGCATTTCGAACAGTGAGGCGTCGAAGGTCGGGGAGGCCAGCTGGAGAACCCGCACGTCGCCGTCGATGTCGAGCACTGGCGCCTGTGCGGCAACCACATTCACCAGGCCGCGGTGCGGTACCACGACGCCCTTCGGCGTTCCGGTGGTGCCGGATGTGTAGATGACGTACGCGGCACCCTCCACCTGTGAGTACTTCTTAACCGCGGGTGGTTGATAAGTACTCACGGGCGACAGCCAAAGGACGACGGACGGGAGTTGGTCGGTGCGCTCGGGCACGGTCAGCCCGACCACGGCACCGGAGTCGGCGAGCATCCATTCCAGACGCTCGGTGGGATGCGTCGGGTCCAGCGACAGCCAGACCGCACCCGCTTTCGCCACAGCCCACACGGCGGCCACCCAGTGCCGGCCACGACCGGTGGCGACCGCGACCACATCCTCGGGTCCGACGCCACGGTCCGAGAGCGCCCGGGCCCACCGTTCCGCCACGTCGTCCAGTTCTTCGTAGGTCCACTGCACTCCGTCATCCTCGACGGCGACGGCGTGCGGGGTGGCCAGGACCTGCGTCTCGAAGATCTCGGCGAGAGTCCTCGGCTGATAGTTCCGTGCAGGGCCACTGACGAGGGCCGCACGTTCGCCCGCCTCGAGGATGTCGATGTCGCCGACCACCTCGGACGGATCGGTCAGGGCTGCGTCGAGGATTCGATCGAAGCGCTGTGCCAGCGCCCGGGCGGTGGAGTGGTCGAACAGGTCCGTGGCGTACAACAGCCGCAGCGTCAGCTCCCCCACCGATTCCGTGAAATCCCACACCAGGTCGAATTCAGCGGTGGCAGTGGCAGGTCCGACCGCCTCGACCTCGGTTCCGGGCAGACCGACTGGCTGCGGCGCTGCGTGCTGGTACGCGAGCACCACCTGGAACAGCGGGTTGTACGAGGTGGAGCGGCGGGGTGCCACGCGCGCGACCACGTCGTCGAACGGCACGTCGGCGTGGGCGAACGCGTCGAGGTCAACCGCCCGCACCTGCTCGAGGAGCGTGGCAAAGGTTGCAGCAGAGTTCACTTCGGTGCGCAGGGCGACGGTGCCGACGAACATCCCCACCAGGGCGTCGAGTGCCGGGTCGGGTCGTCCGGCAACGGCGGTCCCTATCACGACGTCCGGGTGCCCACCTTCACGCCCCAGCAGAACGGCGAGCGCCGCGTGCAGCACCATGAACACCGTGGCGCCCTGACTGCGCGCGACGTCGGACAACCGTTGACGCAGTTCGGCGTCCAGGGTCCACTCGACGGTGGCGCCTTTGTGGCTCGGTTGGGCGGGCCGCGGACGGTCTGTGGGCAACGCGATCGGGGCGTCGATGCCGTCGAGCATCCGGGTCCAATAGTCGAGCTGAGCACGGGCGACGCTGGCGGGGTCCGCGGGGTCGCCGAGCACCTCACGCAGCCACACGCTGTAATCCGCGTAATCGACGGGAAGCGGCGCCCATTGTGGTTCGAGTCCTCCGCAGCGAGCGGTGTAGGCAACTTCGAGATCGGAAGCCAACCGGTCCATGGAGCCGCCGTCCAGCGCGATGTGATGGACGACGGCGGCGAGCACATGGTCACCGTCGGGATCGGACCACAGCTGCACGCGTACCGGGGTATCCGACTCCAGACGGAAGGGTCGCCGCACGAATTCCGCGACCTCGGCGGACACGTCGGCGCCGTGGACGGGACGCAGGTCGATGTCCACGGGGACGATCATCTGGTGTGGTCCGCTGTCGTCCATGGGAAAGACGGTGCGCAGCACGGCATGCCGCTGCACGACGTCGGCGAGCGCGTGCCGCAATGCGCCTAGGTCGATGTCCCCGCCGAGCCGTTGCACGAACACGAGGTGGTGCATCGAGCCACTCGGATCGACGCGGTGAAGCAGCCACATCCGTTGCTGGGCCGGCGACAGCGGAATCCGGGCGTCCGGGTCCCGTCGCACCAGTGGAATGCGTGTCGCGGCCGCGTGCCGCTGGTCGAGCCACACGGCCATTCCGTCGGCGGTGGGATGCTCGAACAGCGCTCTGACGGGTACGTCCACGCGGAATGCAGCCGACAGCCGCCCCGTCACCGCGGTGGCGGAGAGGGAGTCGCCGCCGATGTCGAAGAAGTCGCTGTGGGCACCGACGCTCGCGCTACCGAGCACTTCAGCGAACACTCCTGCAACCAGTTCCCCGCTCACGGTCCGCAGTGGCGCCGGCGAGTCGGTGTCGGTGTCGCTCGCTTCGAGTGCCTGCACGTCGAGTTTGCCGTTGGCGGTGAGCGGCAGGCTGTCGCGAATCATGATGCCCTGCGGCACCAGGTGTGCCGGGAGTTTCCGGATCAATTGCGCGCGGAGTGAATCGGCCGCCACGCCCGCACCTGTGACGAAGGCGACCAGCCGACCGTGGTGCAGCAGCACCACTGCCTGGGTGACATCGGGCTCCGCCAGCAGTGCGGCTTCCACCTCGGCGGGTTCGATGCGCATGCCGCGCACCTTCATCTGACGGTCGGCGCGTCCGACATAGGACAGGGTGCCGTCGACGCGGCGGTGCACCATGTCGCCGGTGCGGTAGCGGCGGATTCCGGATTGTCCGGCAATGAAGTTCGCGGCCGTCAGCGCTGGGTCCGCGACGTAGCCGAGGGCCAGTCCCAGTCCATCCAAGTACAGTTCGCCGACGCCCCCGAGCGGAACCGGACGCAGCCGGTCGTCCAGGACCGTCGCCGTCGTGCCGGGGACGGGTGCGCCGATGGTGACGTCTGCGCCCACCTCGGCCAGGGTGGCGACCACCGTGGACTCGGTGGGCCCGTAGGCGTTGAGCATCAGCCGCCCCTCGCTCCAGGCCGCGGCCTGCTCAGGGCCCAAGGCCTCGCCGCCCACGGCGACCACCTGGAGGACGTCCAGTTCCCGCGGTTCGAGGGTCGCCAGGACGGAGGGTGTGGAGAGGTAATGCGTCACGTTCTGAGCGATGAGCAGATGCTGCAGTTCGGCGCCGCCGTAGACGTCGGGGGGTGCGACCACGAGGCAGGCGCCCGCCCGGAAGGCCAGCAGCATCTCGAGCAGCGCCGCGTCGAAGGTGGGGTTGTAGCCGTGCAGTACCCGCGCCTCCGGGTGTACTCGGTACCGGCGGACGGCCTCGTCGGCGAGGGCGCCCAGCCCCTGGTGCGTGACGGCCACGCCCTTCGGGGCGCCCGTCGATCCGGACGTGTAGATGATGTACGCCGCCGAGGGTTGCGCCGACTGCTGCGCCTGCGACACCATCGCGGCGCGGCGTTCGGCGGGGTGGGTCGGGTCGAGCGGCAGGAAGGTGGCCCCGGTCCGGGTGACGGCCCAGAGTTCGACGATGAAGTCGGTCGAGCGCGGCATGCAGATTTCCACCACCGTCCCGGGTCCGGTGCCGTCGGCGCGAAGCTGACCGGCCCGCAGTTCCGACGCCGCGGCCAGTTCGCGGTAGGTGAGTGTGCGGGTGCCGTCGGTGAGAGCCGGGCGGTCGGGGTGCGCGGCAGCGGTGGACAGGAGGATGTCGGTGAGGGTGCGGGTGTCATCGGCGGGCCCACCGGTGAGCGGCGGTGCCGGGGTCAGAGCAATCTCCCCCACCATCACATGCGGATCGAGTGCGACAGCTTCCAGCACCTGCCCCAGAAGGGCCGCCAGTGAGGCGGCGGTACCGCGATCGAACAGGTCGGCGGCGTAGGCGACGGCCCCGTCCATACCGCCGGGCTCCTCGTCCTCCCAGTGTTCGCGGACCGTCACGTGGAGGTCGAATTTCGCTGTGCGGGTGTCGACTTCCCGAACTTCTACGCGAAGGCCGGCCACGTCGACGGCGGGAAGGGCGAGGTTCTCCACTGCCAGCGCAACCTGTGGTGTGCGTCCCCCGAGCAGGTCGGCGATCGATTCGAAGGGCACGTCGGCATGCTCGAACGCATCGACGTCGAAGTCGCGCACCTGGGCCAGCAGTCCGGTGAACGGCATGTCCGGCTGGACCTGCGCCCGCAGCGCGAGGGTGTTGACGAACATGCCGACCAGCGGGTCGAGGATGCGGTCGCCGCGGCCGGCGACCGCGGTGGCAACGGTGACGTCGCGCTGCGCACCGAGCCGCGACAGCAGCACCGACAGCGCCGCGTGCAACACCATGAACGGCGTGGCGCGGTGCTCGTGAGCCAACCGGTGCACCGCTCGCTGGACCGCGCCGGGGATCCGGAAGGTCGCCACCCCGGCGGCGCCGTCCGCTGCGTCGATGCCCCGACGCCGATCCGGGACGAGTGCGGCACCCGACTCGGCACCGTCGAGCGCGCGCCGCCAGTGCTCGATACCGCGCGCCGAGTACTCGCTGCGCAGCAGTTCCTGCTCCCACAGTGCGTAGTCGGCGAAGTGTATGGACAGCGGCGCCCAGTCGGGTGCGTCTCCGGCGCGACGAGCGTCGTAGGCGGTGAGCACGTCGGTCACCAGCGGGGTGAGCGACCAGCCATCGGCGGCGATGTGGTGTAGCACCACGGCCAACACGTGCGAATCGGGGCCGATCTGCAGCAACCGGACCCGCAGGGGCATTTCGCAGGTGAGGTCGAAACCTTCGGACGCGAATGCGGCCACCACGGATTCCACCGACTCCCGCGGTGTGGCCCGGGGCGTGAGGTCCAGTTCGGGGGCTGGGAGGATCTCCTGGTGCGGTAACTCCCCTGCCTGTGCGGGGTACCGGGTTCGCAGCACTTCGTGCCGGGACACGACGTCCGCAAGCGCCGCCGACAATGCGGGCACGTCGAGTGGCCCGTCCAGGCGGAGTGTCGCGGGCTGGTTGTAGGCTGCGGACGACGGGTCGCGACGGTTGAGCACCCACATCCGGTACTGACTGCGCGACAATGGAATTCGATCCGGACGTGGCCGCGAGATGAGCGCGGGGCGCAGGTCCGGTTCGGGGACGGCACCATCGAGGACGGTGGCCAGTTCCGCAATCGTGGGGTGCGCGAAGAGGCTGCGCAACGGGACCGGGTGGCCCATCACCTCGGAAAGCCGGGCTGTCAGCTGCGTTGCCAGCAGCGAGTTGCCACCCGCATCGAAGAAGTGCGCGCCACAACCGGCCTCGGGAAGTTCGAGGACTTCGGCGAAGACCGCTGCGACGGCACGTTCGGTATCCGTGGCGGGTGGTTCGTGCTCACCCGCGCCGAGTTGGGGCGTGGGCAAGGAACGCAGATCGAGCTTGCCG
Source organism: Rhodococcus sp. NPDC127593 (assembly GCF_042671975.1). Classification (NCBI taxonomy): domain Bacteria; kingdom Bacillati; phylum Actinomycetota; class Actinomycetes; order Mycobacteriales; family Nocardiaceae; genus Rhodococcus; species Rhodococcus sp. NPDC127593. Next base: position 44,262 of record NZ_JBHXWI010000044.1, read on the forward strand.
TTGATCGTCTGCGGCGGCGAATCGAGCACCACGACGGCCGTGGGTACCAGGTACGACGGCAGCAGTTCGGCCAGGCGACGGCGTAGTCCGTCCGCGTCGAAGCCTGTGTGCCGCGGCAACACATAGGAGACGAGTGAGTCGGAACCGGTGGGTGTGGGGCGCACGATCGTGGCCGCGAAGTCGACGTCGACGACCCGGCCGATGGCGGCATCGATCTCACCCGGTTCGACGCGGACGCCTCGGATCTTGACCTGGCTGTCGTTGCGGCCCATGTACTCGAGTTCGTAACCGCCGCGCCAGCGCACCAGGTCGCCCGTGCGGTACAAGCGTGTGCCGTCCGGCCCGGCGACGAAGCGTTCCGCCGTCAGCCCGGATTGTCCGGCGTATCCCCTGGCCAGCGCGCCGCCCGACAGGTACAGCTCACCGGGCACGCCCACCGGCACTGCGCGTAGCCGCTCGTCGAGCACGAGGGCGGCGACGCCCGGGATGGGTGTACCGATGGTCACCGGCGCTCCGGACGACAGCGGACGAGTCGCAATGGTGTACATCGTCGACTCGGCGGGGCCGTAGCCGTTGATCAGCCGGCGACCAGGGGCCCAACGGTCGACCAGTTCGGCTCCGAGTCGCTCTCCGCCCACCATCAGTACTTCCAGGTCGGGCAGTGCGATGTCGCCGACGGTCGCGAGAACGGTGGGGGTGATACAGGCGTGGGTGATCCGTTCGCGGTGAAGGAGCTCACCCAGTGCGGGACCGGCGAACTCGGTGTCGGAGGCAATCACGAGTGTGGCCCCGGACGCACCTGCGATCAGTACCTCGAGCAAGGTCATGTCGAACCCGGCGGCGGCGCGGTGCAAAACCCGCGATCCCGGTGCGGCGCCGAAGCGCGACGCGACGTCGAGGTCCAGCGCGCCCAGGCCGGAGTCGGTCACCACGACGGCTTTGGGTGTGCCCGTGGTGCCGGACGTGAACACTACGTACGCCGTGCCGGTCGCCCGGGGCAGGCTGTCGGCGATGCCCCGCATCACGGCCACCCGCGCTTCGGGCAGAGCCGGGTCTATCAGGACGGGCGCTGCGCCTGCTTTCGCGATCGCCCACAACCTCACCACCGACTCGGTCGAACGGGGCGCGGACCAGACGACGCACTCGCCCGGCCGCACACCCGATTCGACGAGTTCGCGCGCGACGACGTCGGAGCGGGCGTCGAGTTCCCGGTACGTCAGTTGCGTTCCGGAGTCGCGGACTGCCACGGCATCCCGCGACACGTGGGCGCCGCGAGTGATCATGGCCCGCAACGTCAGCGCGCCCGGTGTGCGGGGCCCGGTAGCGGGGACCAGGACGGAACGCTCGCGTGCGCTCAGCAAGTCCACATCGCCCACGGAGATGTGGGGGTTGGCGGTGACCGCCTCGAGGAACCGCACCAGCTGCGCGGCGAACTCGACCACGGTGGCGTGGTCGTAGAGCTCCGCGTTGTAGCCGAAGTGGAGTGTCATCGGCTCGCCGGGGCCGGGCTCGGCGACGGTGAGCTGCAGATCGAAGTTCGCGTGCTCGACGTCGGGGATCACCGGGGTCACGGTCAGCCCGGGCAGGGTGAGGTGTCCGGGACGGTGGCGCTGCATCGACAGTGCCACCTGGAACAGCGGGTGGTGCGACGCGGATCGCGGCGGGTTGAGCAGCTCCACCAGCGTCTCGAACGGCATGTCGGCGTGGGTGTAGGCCGCGATGTCACGTTCGTGTACCTGGGCGAGCAGTTCGGTGAAGCCGGCGGTCGGGTCGACGGTTGCCCGCAACACCAAGGTGCTGGCGAACATGCCGACTACGTCGTCGAGTTGCGGGTCGGTGCGGCCGGCGACGGCGGTGCCGATGGGCACGTCCGGGCTGCCGCTGTACCGGGACAGCAGCGCCGCGAGTGCGGCGTGCAACACCATGAACGTCGTGGCCCGGTAGGTGCGTGCCAAGGCGGTCAGTGATTCGTGCAGCGCGGTGTCCACCACCACCGAGTGGGCGTCTCCCTCCCCCGACGGGATGGCGGGGCGGGGACGGTCGGGCGGGAGCGTCACCTGTTCGGGCAGCCCTGCCAGGGCACCCGACCAGTAGTTCGACAGTGCGTTCTCGGTGTTCTCGCTGTCCTCGGCCAGCATCCGACGCTGCCAGATGCTGTAGTCGCTGTATTGCACAGGCAGCGTGGACCATTCGGGTCCGGTGCCACTCAGCCGGGCCCGATACGCCACCAGGGTGTCCTTGATCAGCGGGGTCAGCGACCATGCGTCGGCGGCGATGTGGTGGACCACCAGGGTGAGCACGTGAGTGGTTGCGGCGGTCCGGTAGAGGCGCGCCCGCAGCGGCGGCTCTGCGGCCACGTCGAAACCGTCACCGGTGAGTGCCCGGACGTGGGCGTCGACGGCGTCGGCGGGAATGGCGATCGCAGTGAGGTCCAGCGGGATCTCGTCGGCCTCGAGCACCCGCTGCTGCACACCGTCAGCGGTCCGCGGGTACACGGTGCGCAGGGTGCGGTGGCGTTCCACGACGTCGCGCGCCGCGGCGGCCAGTGCCTCCACGTCGAGGTCGCCGTCAAGTCGGACGATGAGCGGAATATTGTATCCGGCTGCGCCCGTGTCGAACTGGTTGAGAATCCACATCCGTTCCTGAGCCGGCGAGAGCGGAAGCTGCTCACCGTCGGCGACCGGCACCAGCGGCGGTCGGCGGCGGCCGTCCCCGGCCCGCTCCTCCACCCGCGTCGCCAGTTCGGCGACGGTGGGGACCTCGAAGAGGTCCCGGACCGTCACGTCCGTGTCGAAGACGGCGCTGAGCCGGGCGGCCACCCGGGTGGCGATCAACGAATTGCCGCCCAGGTCGAAGAAGCTCTGCCGGGCGCCGATCTCGATGCCGCCGAGTAGCTCGGCGAACACACCTGCGACCACTTCCTCGATCGGCCCGTGGGGTGCGTGGGAGTCCGCGGCGAGGACGGTCGGTTCGGGCAGGGCCTGACGGTCCAATTTCCCGTTGGGGGTCAGCGGGAAGGTCGGGACGGGCACCACCGCGCCCGGCACGAGGTACTCGGGCAGCACCGACCGCAGGTAACCGAGGAGTGTGCGCGGGTCCGCTGTGCTCACCACGTAGGCCACCAGTTGGTCGCCGACGGCGCTGCCCCGCAGCATCACTGCGGCGTGCTCGACGTCGGGACGCCGCAGAAGTGTCGCCTCGATCTCGCCGGGCTCGATGCGGTAGCCGCGCACCGCCACCTGGGTGTCGGCGCGGCCCAGGTGGTCGAGTTCACCGTTCGAGCGGTATCGGGCGAGATCTCCCGTCCGGTACATGCGCGTCCCGGGGGTGAAGGGGTCGGCGACGAACCGTTCCGCAGTGAGCGCGGGCCGTCCCACGTAGCCGCGCGCGACCTGTGCGCCGGAGACGTACAGTTCGCCGACCGTCCCCGGGGGCACAGGATGCAGCGACCCGTCCAGGACGTACGTCCGCAGTCCCGGCAGCGCCCTGCCCACGGACCGGTGTTCATCTCCCGACGTCAGGTCGTGCCGGGTGACGTGCACGGTGGTTTCGGTGATGCCGAACATGTTGACCGCGCGCACGTTCGGGTGGTGGCCGATCCATGGCGCCACGAGGGCGTGGTCGAGTGCCTCACCGCCGAAGATCAGCAGCCGCAGCGAGGAGCTGTCGATGTACTCGACGAGTTGCCCGAAGGCGGACGGCGTCTGGTTGAGGACGGTGACACCTTCGCGTACCAGCAGATCGGCGAATTCACGGGGTGAACGGGCGAGGTAGCGGTCGACCAGCACGAGCCGTCCGCCGGTGGTGAGGGCGCCCCACATCTCCCAGACCGAGAAGTCGAAGGCGTGTGAGTGGAACATCGTCCACACGTCGCCCGGGCCGAAGCCGAATTCCTCGCGCGTGTTGGCGAGCAGCGACAGTACGTTGGCGTGGGTGACCAACACGCCCTTCGGCTGCCCGGTGGAACCCGACGTGTAGATCACGTACGCCGCTCCCCCATGTGAGTGGCGAGGCGCACCCGAGGACACATTGCCACTCACATGCGGCATCTCGGAGATCACGACCGCGGGCGCGGCGTCTTCGAGCAGGTAACGGATGCGTTCGGCGGGGTAGTCGACGTCGATGGGCAGGTATGCGGCACCGGCACGGACCACCGCGACCATCGCCACCAGCAGATCGACCGAGCGCGGCAGGACGAGGGCCACCAGGTCTTCGGCTCCCACACCGGACGCCCGCAGGTTCTCGGCCATCTCCGCGGAGCGGTGATCCAGGTCGCCGTAGGTCAACGTGGTGTCACCGAACGTGATCGCCACCGCGTCGGGATTCTCGGCGGCACGGTGCTCGAACAGTTCCGCCAACGATGACGCTTCCGGTAGTGCACCGTCGATACCCGAAACACTCGCGTCGCGTTCGGACTCGCTGAGCACGTCGATCGACCCCACACGCACGTGCACATCGGTGGTCACCGCCCGCAGCACCCGCAGCAGACGCTCCGCCCACCCCTCGACCGTCTCGGAATCGAACAGCTCTGCCGGATAGACGAATACGCCGTCGAGTCCGACGGGTTCACCATCTTCGCCGCGCTGTTCACGTACCGACACTTCGAGGTCGAAGCGGCTGGTGCCGGTGCCCAGTTCACGGCCGTGTACATCCAACCCCGACATGGTCACAGCCGGAACGGACTCGAAGTTGTCGTACGCCAGCAGCACCTGGAACAGCGGGTGATGCCCGACGGAGCGGGTAGGCGCGACCGCATCCACGACCAGGTCGAACGGCACCTCTGAATGGGCGAACGCCGCCAGGTCCGTTTCCCGAACGGCGGCAAGTAGGGCGTCGAACCCGGCGCGTGGATCGATCCTGCTTCGCAGGGCCACGGTGCCGACGAACATGCCGACCACGTCGTCCAGCGCCGGGTCGGTCCGCCCCGACGTGGGTGTTCCGATAGCGAGGTCGTCGGCACCGGTGATCTTGGACAGCAGGACGGCGAGTGCGGCGTGCAGCACCATGAAGGGCGTCGCGTTCTGCCGGCGAGCCACTGTTTCCAGGCGCCGGTGCAACTCGGCGGGCACGGAGAACGGGAGGTGTCGGGCGGTCAGCCGATCGGTGCCCGGTCGTGGCCGGTCGGTGGGCAGCGGCAGCAGGGTTGGCAGGCCGGCGAGCGCGGATGTCCAGTAGTCGAGTTCGCGTCGCATCCGACTGTCGGGGTCGGCGGCGTCGCCGAGGACGCGGCGTTGCCACCGGGCGTAGTCGGTGTAGGCGACGGGAAGCGGTGCCCAGTCGAGCGCGCGGCCGGACGTCCTCGCGTGATAGGCGATGACCACGTCCCGGATCAGCGGCCCGAACGACAGGCCGTCGACGGCGATGTGGTGCAGCACCACTGCGAGGGTGTGGCGGTGCGGCGCGACCGCGAACAGGGCGGCGCGCAGCGGTGGCTCGGTGGTGAGGTCGAACCCGCGGACGGCGAATGCGGTCTCGTCCTCCGTGGCCTCGAGGTCGACGGTTGCGGGGACTACCTTCTGTACGGGTCCGGTTTCGGTGTCGGGGAAGACGGTGCGCAGCACGGCGTGCCGGTCCACGACATCGTGCAGGGCGGCAGACAGTGCAGCCACGTCCAGGTCACCGTCGAGGTCGACGGCGAACGGAACGTTGTAGGCAGGAGACTGGGGGTCGACCCGGTTGAGCAACCACAGCCGTTGCTGCGCGTGGGCGAGCGGCGCCGGCCGGTCGGCAGGCTCGGCGACGAGCGGTGGACGCTGGTCACCGCCCTCCTCGATCAGGGCGGCCAGCGCGGCGACGGTGGGGCGGTCGAACAGGTCGCGAACACCGATGCGTAGTCCGGACACTGCTGACAGGTGCGACACAACCCGGGTCGCGGACAGCGAATTTCCGCCCAGTGCAAAGAAATCCGCGTCGGCTCCGATGTCGGGGATCCCGAGGACGGCTGCCACCGCGTCCGCGACCGTCTGCTCGACGGGGGTCTGCGGGGGCCGGGTCGCGTCTGGAAGTTCGGGTGCGGGCAGAGCGCCGCGGTTCACCTTGCCGTTGACCGTGAGCGGCACGGCGTCCAGCACGGTCACAGTGGCGGGCACCATGTAGTGCGGCAGCCGCTCCGCCACGTACGCCCGCAATGCTGCGGGGTCGAGCTCGACGGTGCCGTGGACGTAGGCGGCAAGGATGTTGTCGTGCAGCACGGTGACGGCGGTATCGACGCCGGGCGCCGACCACAGCACCGCGTCGATCTCACCGAGTTCCACGCGGAATCCGCGGATCTTGAGTTGGCTGTCCGCGCGGCCCACGAACTCGAGGGTGTGGTCCGCGGTCCAGCGCACCAGGTCGCCGGACCGATACATACGACCGTATCCGTGCGGGTTCGCGACGAATCGTTCGGCCGTCAGGGCGGGTGCACCGAGGTAGCCGCGGGCCAGCGCCGGACCCGCCAGGTACAGCTCACCGATCACACCCACCGGCACCGGCCGAAGGCGGGCGTCGAGCACCACAGCGGACGCACCGCGGATCGGACGGCCGATGGTGATCGGGTCGCCTGGCCGCAACTCGCTGCCTCCGGTGGCCCACACGGTGTGTTCGGTGGGTCCGTACAGGTCCACGACGGTCCGGTGCCCGGAGGCCCAGCGCTCCAGCACGTCCGGTGGACACGCCTCCCCCACCACGGCCAGGAACTCGAGCGAGCCCAGGCCTGCCGGATCCATCAGCGCGGGCACCGAGGGGGTGGTGGTCCAGTGGGTGACGCGCTCGCGGAGGAGCAGGTTCTTCAACTCTTCGCCGCCCACCACGCCGGGTGGGGCGATCACGAGGGTGGCGCCGCCGATGGCGGCCACCAGAATTTCGTGGATGGCGGCGTCGAAGCTGGGGGCCGCGAAGTGCGAGACGCGGGAGTCGGGCCCCACTCGGTAGCGGGCACGGACCTCGGCGGCGTGGTTCGCGAAGCCGCGGTGGGTCACCACGACACCCTTGGGCACACCTGTCGACCCGGATGTGAAGATTACGTACGCGGGGTGATCCGCCGACAGCGGCCGGACGCGCTCGCCGTCGCTGATCGGTGCCGAATCCCCCTGCGAGTCGCTGGCATCGATCCACTCGATGCCGTCGGGCACGTGCTCGGCGTAGCGCGCGATCGCGACGCGCACTCGAGCGGCGGCGAGGACCCGGGCGGTGCGGTCGGCGGGTTGGTCCAGGTCGATCGGCAGGGACGCGGCACCGGTCCGGGCAACGGCCCACACTGCGGTCACCGACTCGAGCGACCGCGGCAGCAGCAGTGCCACCGCGTCCTCGGGTCCGATACCCTGGTGGATCAGCTTGCGCGCCAGCCGGTTCGCTCGCTCGTCCAGCTCCCGATAGGTCAGTTCGTCGTCACCGCACCGCACCGCAACGTTGTGGGAGTTGCCGCGCAGAAGCTCGGGAAGTGTGATCGGTGAGAGTGCCACCTCCCCGCGAGCGGGGACCAGGTCGGCAGCCTCGGACGGCTCGAGCACGTCGAGATCGCCGACCGCCACCGACGGGTCCGCCACCGCCTCCTGCAGCAACCGCTGCAGCAGTCGCGACCACCGGACGATGGTGACACGGTCGAACAGTTCTGTGGGATAGGCGATCACGCCGTCGAGTCCGGCTGCGGTGCCGTCCTCGTCGTGACGTTCCCGAATCTCGATCTCCAGGTCGTAGCGGCTGACGCTGCTCGGGGCGTCGCGACTACGTACGGTGACGTCGTCGAATCGAATCTCGGGTTCGGCAAAGTTCTGGTAGGCGAGCATCACCTGGAACAGCGGGTGATGTGTGGCGGAGCGCGTCGGCGCGACGGCGTCGACCACTCGGTCGAACGGCTGCTCGCCGTGCGCGAAGGCCGCCAGATCCGCGACGCGGGTGGAGGAGACGAAGTCGGCGAAGGGGATGCTCGGCTCCACCCGGGTACGCAGGACGACGGTGCCGACGAACATGCCCACCAGTTCGTCCAGGACGGGATCGCCGCGACCGGAAACCGGCGTGCCGACGGCGATGTCGTCGGCACCGCTCAGGACGGCCAGGGTGGCGGCCAAGGCGCTGTGCACCACCATGAACGGGGTGGCGCTGCATCGTCTGGCCAGTTCCTCCACGGCACGGTGGGTACTCGCGTCCACCGTGAACGGGACGCGATCCGGGGTGGTGGCCGTCGCCGGCCGCGGCCGATCGGTGGGTAGCTGCAGCCGCTCCGGCAGTCTGTCGAGGGTGGCCTTCCAGAACGCGAGGTCGCGGCCGGCGTCTTCCTCCACTATCCGGCGGTGCCAGCGGGCGTAGTCGCCGTACCGGACGGGTGGGGCGTCCCAGCCGGGAGCGTGGCCGTCCCGGCGCGCGCGATAGGCGGCCATCAGGTCGCGGATGAGCGGGGCGGCCGAGAGTCCGTCGAAGACGATGTGATGGGCGGCGACGGCCACGGTGTAGCCATGGGTTCCGCGGTCGAAGAGCCGGACCCGAACCGGCGTATCCCGGGTGAGATCGAACCCCTCGGTTGTCAGTGCGGTGATCGCCTCGTCGAGTTCGTGCTCGTCGACCGCGACCGGGGTCAGATCGAGTGCCACCTCGGTTACCAGTTGCACCGTTCCGGTCTCGGTCTCCCGGAACACCGTGCGCAGCGGTTCGTGGCGGTCCACCACGTCCCGCACGGCCGCGGCCAGTGCGTCCACGTCGACGGCGCCGCTCAGGTCCATCGCGAACGGCACCACGTAGTCGGCGGAGCCGGGGTTCATCCGGTCGAGCAGCCACAGGCGGTCCTGCGCGGGCGCGAGAGGCGCTTCGCTCCCGTGCGTGGTCGACGAGTGCAGAGCCTCCTCGCGCGCGGACGAGCCGCGGAGCAGCCTGGATGTCAGCGCCGCCACGGTGGGAGCCTCGAAGACATCGCGCACACCCACCTGCCGGTCGAGTGCGTGCCCCACCCGCGACGCCAGAGTGGTGGCGGTCAGGGAACTGGCGCCGACCGCGAAGAAGTCCGTCTCGGCATCGATCGACGGCAGGCCGAGCACGTCGGCGATCACCCGGGCCACGACCTCTTCGGTGGCACCGCGCGGCTTCCGTGACCGCACCACGGACGATCCGGGGTCGGGCAGAGCGGCCCGATTCACCTTGCCATTGGCGGTCAGCGGCATCGCGTCGAGCACCGTCACCGAACCGGGCACCATGTAGTGGGGCAGCTTGTCGGCCGTGAACGCTTGCACTGCAGCCGGTTCCGCGGATCCGGTGACGTACGACGCCAGCGTGGTGCCGTGCACCAGCGTCACCGCGCTCTCGACGCCGGGTGCCGCCCGCAGTGCGGCGTCCACCTCACCGAGTTCCACCCGGAACCCGCGAACCTTCACCTGGTTGTCGGCGCGCCCCACGATCACCAGTTCGTGCGAGGGCGTCCACCGGGCCAGGTCGCCGGATCGGTACATCCGCGTGCCGTTGCCGGACGGGTAGGCGATGAACCGCTCCGCCGTCAGCCCCGGCCTGCCGTGGTAGCCCCGGCCGAGGCTCTCCCCTGCCAGGTACACCTCGCCGGTCACACCGACCGGAACCGGACGCAGCCGCGAATCCAGCACCAGCACTTCGGTTCCCTCGATGGGACCGCCGATCGTCAGCAGACCGCCTGACGTGAGGGGGTCGCTCATGAAGTTGACGATGGTGGTTTCGGTCGGCCCGTACCCGTTGACGACGATGCGTCCGGGGGTCCATCGCTGCGCGAGTTCCCACGGTAGTTCTTCGCCGGCCAAGTCGATCACCCGTAGGTCCGGTACCGACGACGGCTCCAGTGACGCCAGCACACTCGGTGTCACCATCACGTGGGTAACGCGTTCGCGGCGCAGCACGTCGGCCAGTTCGTCGCCGGCGAGCACCCCGGGCGGCACGATCACCAGGGTGGCGCCGGCGGTGAACGCCAACAGCATCTCGTTGATGGAGAGGTCGAACGACGGTGACGCGACGTGCGCCACCCGCGCCTCCGAATCGAGCAGTCCCAGCGTCGCGTTGGCGTCGGCGAGCGGTGCCAGCCCGCGGTGGGTGACGACGACGCCCTTGGGTCTTCCGGTGGAGCCGGAGGTGTAGAGCACGTATACCGGATGATCGACCCGCAGCGGACGGACACGATCTGCGTCGGTCACCGCAGCCGCGTCACCCGGGCCGTCGGCGACGTCGATCCACACGACACCCTCGGGCACGTGCGACGCGTCGGCTGCCAGCGCCATCCTGGCACCGGAGTCGTGGAGCATGTATGCAATCCGCTCCGTCGGATATCCCGGGTCCACCGGGAGGAACGCGGCGCCGCTGCGCGTGACGGCCCAGACGGCGACGATCGACTCGACAGACCGCGGCAGCATCAGTGCCACCAGGTCCTCGGGTCCGATCCCGTGCGCGATCAGCCGCCGGGCCAACCGGTTGGCCCGGGCATCCAGCTCGCGGTAGGTGACGTCGACGCCGGCGCACCGCACCGCCACCCCGTCGTGCCTGCCGTCGAGGAGTTCGGGCAGTGTCGCGGCCAGAACGGCGACCGGCCCGACGCGCGGTATCAGTGCGGCGTGCTCGTCCGGTTCGAGCAGGTCCAGATTCCCGATAGTCACCGACGGATCCGATGTTGCGGCGAGGAGTATTCGCTGCAGCAACGCCATCCACCGGTCGATGGTCTCGGTGTCGAACAGTTCGCGCGGGAAGTTCACGTCCGCGTGCAGCCCGTCCGGGCTGCCGTCGTCCGAGCGTCGCTCCCGGACGGTCAGGTCCAGATCGAACGGTCTGGCGTGAGTCTGGATGTCCCGGACCCGGGCTGCCAGGCCGGGCAGTGCCACCTCGGCTGCACCGAAGTTCTCGTACGCCAACATCACCTGGAACAGCGGGTGCTCGAGCTGGCCGGATTCCGTACCCTGCTGTCGCACGACCTGTTCGAAGGGCACGTCGGCGTGCGCGAAGGCCCCGAGGTCTGCTGCCCGCACAATGCCGAGGAGTTCCGCGAAGCTCGCGGCGGGGTCGATCCGGGTGCGCAGCGCCAGGGTGCCGACGAACATGCCGACCAGATCGTCGAGTGCCGGATCCGCGCGACCACCCGACGAAGTGCCGACGACGATGTCCTCGGTGTCGGCCAGGGCACGTAACAGGACGGCGACCGCCGCGTGCAGCACCATGAACGGGGTCACGTCGTGCTCGCGCGCCAACCAGACCAGCGCACGGTGCTGTTCGGCACCCACAGCGAACGATGTGTGTCCCAGCGTCAGCGCGCCGGCGGGCCGCGCCCGGTCCAGCGGCAACGGCAACACCGCCGGAAGCTCGTCCAATGCCTTTGCCCAATATGCCAGTTGGCGGGCGGCGAGGCTGTCGGGGTCTTCCGCGTCTCCGAGAACTTCTCGCTGCCACAACACGTAGCTCGAGTACTCCACGGGCAGCGGCGCCCAGTCGGGTTCCTGCCCGGCCGCGCGGGCGGAGTAGGCGACTGCGAGGTCGCGCAGCAGCGGCCGCAGGGACAGTCCGTCGACGGCGATGTGGTGCAACAAGATGGCAACGGTGTACCGGCCGCGGGCACGCTGCGACAGCGTCACCCGAATCGGAACGTCACGGGTGAGGTCGATACCGGCGCCGGCAACGTCGTCCAGAACGCAGTCCGCCTCGTCGAGCACCACCTGCTCGCCCACCGAGGGGAACACAGTGCGCAGCATCCGATGCCGGTGCAGCACATCCCGGACAGCGGCCCGCAGCGTCTCCACATCGAGGGTGCCGTCGAGGTCCACCTCGAATCCCATGGAGTACGGATCGGTGGCGGGGTCGCGCTGGTTGACCAGCCACAGCCCCTGCTGCTGCGCCGACAGCGGCACCGGTCCCGACGTCTCGCGTGAGTCGAGCGCCGGGCGGTCGGCGGCCCCCGTCACGTGGGCGGCCAGTTCGGCCACGGTGGGGTGGTCGAAGATGTCGCGCACCGAGACCTGGCGTCCCAGCACCGATCCCACTCGGGCGGCGAGACGTGTTGCTCCCAGCGAGTTTCCGCCGAGGTCGAAGAAACTGTCGTCGAGACCGATATCCGCGGTCCCGATTTCGGTCGCGAAGGCGGCGACCACCAGTTCCTGCGTCGCGGTGCGCGCTTCCCGGCCCGATGCCGTCCGGATCACGGGGTCGGGCAACGCCGCGCGGTCGACTTTCCCGCCGCGCGTCAACGGCAGGCGCTCGAGTACGGTCACGGATGCCGGAACCAGGTGCCGGGGCAAGTGCTGCGACGCGAACGCCGTCACTGCGTCGGCGTCCACGGCGCTTCCGTGGACGTAGGAGTGCAAGGTGCCGTCCCGCGCGATCGTGACCGCCGTGTCGACGCCGGGAGAGATCCCAAGGACCACATCGATCTCGCCGAGTTCCACGCGGTAGCCGCGGATCTTCACCTGATCGTCTGCGCGGCCGACGAATTCGAGGTGGTGCGACGCGGTCCAGCGGACGAGGTCGCCGGTCCGGTACATGCGACCGTCGCCGTGCGGGTTGGCGACAAAGCGTTCCGCCGTCCACCCGGGCCTGCCGACGTATCCGCGGGCGAGGCTCGGTCCGGCCAGATACAGCTCCCCCACGGCGCCGACGGGAACCGGACGCATCGCCGCGTCGAGCACCAGCACAGACATGCCGTCGACGGGACCGCCGATGGTCACCGGGTCATCCCCGGACAGTGGTCCGGTGCCGGTGGCCCAGATGGTGGCCTCGGTGGGCCCGTACAGGTTGAGCAGGGCTCGGCCGGGCGCCCACCGCGACACCAGTTCCGGTGTGCACACGTCCCCGGCCACCGCGACGACGCGCAGACGGTCGAGACCGTCGGGCTTGGTGAGAGCAAGGACGGCCGGGGTGGTGGTCCAGTGGGTGATGCGCTCACGCTGCAGGAGTTCCGTCAGTTCGTCGCCGCCGTAGACGTCGGTGGGCGCGAGGACCAGAGTCGCACCACACGCCGACAGCAGTTCGTGGACTGAAGCGTCGACGCTCGGCGACGCGAACGCCAGTACCCGCGAGCCGCTGTCCACGGCGTACGACTTCCGTAGGGCCGCAGCGTGACTCGACAGCCCGCGATGGGTGACGACGACACCCTTAGGAGTTCCTGTCGATCCGGAGGTGTAGATGACGTACGCGGGATCGTCCACCCGTAGCGGGCGCACCCGGTCGGCGTCGGTGACCGGGGACGGATTCTCGCCGAGGTGCTGCATGGCGCTGTCGGTGAGTACTGCGCGTGCCCCGGAGTCGGCGAGGATGTGCGCCACACGCGATTCGGGGTGGGTGGGATCGATGGGCACGAACGCCGCACCGGTGCGGGCGACCGCCCACAGCGCGGTCACCCACTCGACGGACCGCGGCAGCAGCACGGCCACCACGTCGCCGGGGCCTAGGCCGCGCTCGATCAGTTGGTGTGCCAACCGGTTCGCCCGATCGTCGAGTTCCGCGGGAGTGAGCTCGACGGAACCGCTCACCACTGCGATGCCGGTGCCGCCCAGCAGCGCGGGCAGGGTGACGGCCGGTGCGGCGGCGGGTCCGTGTTGCGGGATCAGTGCGGCCCGGTCTTCGGGGTCGAGCAGGTCCACCGTGCGCACCGGGGAGTCGGGGCGCGCCACCATGGCCCGCAGCACCCGTTCGAGCAGTCGAGTCCAGCGGTGCACCGTGGTGTCATCGAACAGTGCGCGGGAGTAGGTGACCGTACCGAGCAGCCCGGCGGCAGAACCGTCCGGTGAATGCCGCTCGGCCAGTGCCAGTTCCAGATCGAAGCGGGCGACCGGGGCGGGGACGGCATACGAGCGCAGGGTGAGACCGGGCAGGTTCAGCTCGGGTTCGGTGGCGGCGTTCTCGAATGCCAGCGCGACCTGGAACAGCTGATGATGCGGCGCCGACACCCCACCCGTCACGGCGTCGACCACCTGATCGAACGGTGTCTCGGAATGCGCGAAGGCGTCCAGGTCGGTGCGGCGAACGTCCGACAGCACATCGGCAAAGCTCTGGTGCGCGGATACCCGGGTGCGGAGCACGACGTTGCTCACGAACATGCCGACCAGCGCGTCGAGCGAGGGATGGGTGCGCCCCGATACCGCTGTCCCGATGGCGATGTCGTCGGTGCCCGCCAGCGCGCTCAATGTGACGGCCAGGGCGGCGTGCACCATCATGAACGGCGTCGAATCATGTGTCCGCGCTAGCTCTTCCACCGACCGGTGCAGGTCGGCGTCGAACGCCAGCGATACCGCCCCTGCCGGGTGCAACCCTGCCGCGACGCGGGGGCGGTCGGTGGGCAGCGACAGCACTTCGGGCACACCGTCGAGTTGGGTGGTCCAGTAGTCGATGTCGCCGGCGGCGGCGGCGTCCACGACGTCGCGATGCCATCGGGCGTAGTCGGTGTACTGCACGTCGAGCTCGGGCCAGCTCGGCGCGAGGCCGGAGCGACGCGCCTGGTAGGCGGTGACCACGTCACGGGTGAGCGGCCCGAACGACAAGCCGTCCATCGCGATGTGATGCGCGACCACGACGAGGGCGTGGCGGGTGGGGGCGAGCCGGTAGAGGCGGATGCGCACCGGCGTCTCGGTGGTGACGTCGAAGCCGCGGCCCGCCAGTTCGGCCACGGTGGCATCGAGTGCGTCGGACTCGAGCGCAACGGGTGTCAGATCCACGACGACAGGGGTGACCATCTGCACGGGACCGGTGTCGGTGTCGGGGTAGACGGTGCGCAGCACCGCGTGCCGGCCGAGGACGTCGTGCACCGCCGCAGCCAGACTCGACGCATCCAGCTCACCGTCGAGTTCGACGACGAACGGCACGTTGTAGGCGGGCGATTCGGGCGCGGCCTGCGCCAGGAGCCACAGTCGCTGCTGCGCCGGTGCGAGTGGCGCTGCGCCCCCGTCCGCGTCGGCAGGGCGCAGCGGCGGTGTGGCCACACGCGAACGCAAAGCGCCGACTCTGGCGGCCAGGAGCGCAACGGTGGGTGCCTCGAAGAGGTCGCGCACCCCGACCGCGTGTCCCCGGGCCGAGAGCCGGGCAGCGACCTGCGTGGCGGACAGCGAATTTCCGCCCAGCGCGAAGAAGTCGGCGTCGGCTCCGACGGAGTGCAGTCCGAGAACGTCGGCGATCACCGCGGCCACGAGTTCTTCGACCTCGCCGTGCGGCGCGCGGGACGGTGACACGACGGGTTCGGGGAGGAGCGCGCGGTCGATCTTGCCGCTGGACGTGAGCGGCATCTGCTCGAGCACGGTCACCGAGGCCGGCACCATGTAGTGCGGCAGTCGGCCGGCGGCGAAGTCGAGCACCGTCGCCGGGTCGGCCGCGCCGCTGACGTACGACACCACTGTGCCCGAAGACTTTCCGGCACCGTGTACCACGGTGACGGCGTGGTCAACGCCGGGCGCGGAGGTGAGGACGGCGTCGATCTCACCGAGTTCCACCCGGAAGCCGCGGATCTTCACCTGGGTATCGGTGCGGCCGACGAACTCGAGCTGGTGGTCGGGGGTCCACCGCACCCGGTCACCGGTGCGGTACATGCGCGACCCGGCGCCGTGCGGATAGGCGACGAATCGCTCGGCTGTCAGCCGGGTCCGCCGGTGATATCCCCGTGCCAGGCTCTCCCCCGCCAGATACAGCTCACCGACCACGCCGACGGGGACCGGACGGAGACGGCCATCGAGCACGAGTGCTTCGGTGCCCGGCACGGGACGGCCGATCGTGACCGGCTCGCCCGGTATCAGCGGTGGGCTGAACAGGGTGGTGACGGTGGCCTCGGTGGGCCCGTAGCCGTTGACCATGATGCGACCCGGCGCCCACGCCCCTACCAGTGCGCCCGACAGCGCCTCGCCGCCGACGTCGAGGACGCGGAGGTCGGGTAGATCCGACGGCACCAGGGTGGCCACGACCGCGGGGGTGAGTATGGCGTGCGTCACACGCTCCGTGCGCAGTAGCTCCGTCAGCATCTCGCCGCCGAAGACCTCGGGCGGCACGATCACCAGCGTGGCTCCGGCGGTGAACGCGAGTAGCAACTCGTCCAGGGAGATGTCGAACGACGGGGAGGCGAAGTGCGCGACGCGGGCGGAGTTTTCGACGTCGTAGAGTCCGTCGCGCGCGTGTGCCAGGCCGGCCAGGCCGCGGTGCGGCACCGTCACCCCCTTGGGCGTTCCGGTGGAGCCGGACGTGTAGAGCACGTACGCGGGGTGGTCAAGGCGCAGTGGGCGGACACGATCGGTGTCGGCAACGGGCGCCGGGTCGCCGGGCCGGTCGGCGACCTCCACCCAGTCGATTCCCGCGGGCACCACCGAGGCGTCGGCGGCCAATGCCACCGTGGTCCCGGAGTCGGCGAGCATGAACGCGATCCGCTCTGCCGGGTAGCCGGGGTCGACGGGAAGGTAGGCCGCGCCCGCACGGGCGACGGCCCACAGAGCCACCACCGATTCGGGTGAGCGCGGCAGCATCACGGCCACCACGTCTTCGGGTCCGATACCGCGCTGGATCAGCCGATGGGCGAGACGGTTCGACCACGCGTCCAGCCGTCCATACGAAACGTCGACGCCCGCGTGCCGCAGCGCGATTGCGTCGGGATCGCGCAGTCCGGCGTCGAGCAGTTCGGGCAGCGTCGCCGGCGGGACGGCGGGCGAGCCGGCGCAGGGCACCAGCGCCGACTGCTCGCTCTCGTCAAGAATCGGTAGTGCCCCGACCGGGGTGTCGTCCTCCGCGCGGACGAACGTCTCGAGGAAGTCCAGGAACCGGCGGTACTGAGTATTCAGCTCGGATTCTTCGTAGAGCGTGGGGTTGGCCTCGAAGTCGACGCGTGTACCCCGCCCAGTTACCGATGGGTAAAGATTGAGTGCGAGATCGTCCACCGGACCGCTGGTGAGTGGATGGAAGACGCCGACGACGTCTCCGAGCACGATCTCCTGGTGGTAGATCATCAGGTTCACGGTGGGGCCGAAGCCGCCACGCCGCGCACCACCGTCGGGGAGATCCCGCCGCATGTCTTCGTAGCGGTACCGCTGGTGCCGCAGCGCCCCGGTGAGCTCGAGCTGCACCCGTCGGACGAGCTCCGCACCACTCACTTCGGCGTCCACCTGCACACGCAGTGGGACGATGTTCGACACCATGCCGGCCGAGCGCCGTGTGGCCGCGGTGGCGCGGGCGGAGACGGGCAGGCTCAGCACGATGTCGGTGGTGCCGGTCATTCGTGCGAGGTAGGCGGCGAACGCGGCGACGACGACGGGGACGTCGGACGAATTCCAGCGTCGGGCAACGTCGCCGATGCTCTGGGAAATGCCGTAGGCGATGGTGCCGCCGAGGAGAAGTGAGGGTGCGACGGGCGGGGCTTCGCGGTCGGTGAGACGGGCGGGGCCGGGCAGGCCGGCGATGCGCTCGGCCCAATAGTTTCCGTCCGTCTCGAACCGGCTCGTGGATCGGTAGGTGTCTTCGGCGTCGTACAACTCGCGCAGGCTCAGCGCCTTGGACGGCGGCGGCTCGGTGCCGTTCACAAGGTGGCTGTAGATCTCGGCCACACGGTTGGTGAGCACCATGCCGCCGTGGCCGTCGATGACGATGTGGTGGACGCGGGAGAACCAGAAGTAATGATCGTCGCCGACATGCAGCAGGGTGGCCATGATCAGCCGGTCTTTCAGCACGTCGAGCGGGCGGCTGTACTCCGCGGTCATCCAGCGGTGGGCCTCAGCGATTGCATTGTCGACGCCGCGTAGATCGCGGTAGGAGATCGCATCGTCGATCTCGACATCCACCACCTGCAGAACCTCGTCGCCCTTGTCGACGAGGCTGACACAGGCCGACTGAAGCTCGCGGCAAGCACGATCGGTGGCGTCCACCAGGGACCCCACATCGACGTGTCCCCGAATCTCCACATACTGGGCGACGTTGAGAGGAACGCTCGGGTCGAGTTGCTGGGCGAACCAAATTCCCTGTTGTGCTCTGGACAGAGGGAACTCACTCACAGTGGTTGTCCCCCGTCCATGTTTCCCGATCCGAGCAGAAATCGGGCCTGCACGCCACTTCGTTACTGTGAATTGGCCCACCTCTGTCCAGATGGGCCTGAACCTTCGATGACTCCCGGTTCGCGAAATTCGCTACTCAGACAATAATGAGCAAGCGCGTTCCTCACCACGTGGGGGTCAAACCTGCGACGCACGTCACAGTATCCTCTACGCAACCCCAATGACAGGAGCCACGATCCGTGAACGATCATTCCCGCGGTGACGCCGAGAACCCCGGCGCTTCGGGCACTTCCGCGGGCGAGCCCTCGGTTCGTCGCATCCGCAAGCGCACGAAGGTCCGCAGCAAGTCCTACAAGCGCAAGCGTGGCCTGATCACGGGCGGTTTCGTGGCCTTGCTGGTGGTGGTGGCACTGGGTCTGTGGCTCGGCTATTCGGCCAGGGAAGCGCGCGCGAATCTGTTCGAGGCGCGCAACCACGCACAGCTCGCGAAAGACGCGTTACTGGACGGTAATACAGAAGACGCGGAGCGGTCATCGGCCGACGCCGACAAGTACGCGAACCAGGCGTACGACTACACCCACAACGTCCCGTGGAGCGTCGCTTCCGCCATTCCGTGGCTGGGCAGCCCGCTCGAGACTTCGCAGCAGATCTCCGAAGTTGTGCGCGGCCTGACATCGGAAGTGCTCACACCCGCGGTGGCGGCCGGAACTTCTCTGGCGCCAAACCAACTCATCGCTTCCGGCGGCAAGGTGAATCTGCAGCCCCTACAGGACGCTGCACCCGTTCTGGATCAGACTGCCATCGCTGCGCAGCGTTGGGACGATAAGGCACAGGCTATCGACGAGCCGACATACTTGGCGTCGGTTTCCGATGCTCGTACACAACTACAGGACCAGCTTTCGGAGCTGTCGAAGCTCTTGGGGAATACCGCAATTGCTGCGAAGCTGGCCCCCGCAATGTTGGGCGCTGACGGCCCGCGCAACTACTTCATGGCCTTCCAAACCAACGCCGAAGCGCGCGGAACGGGTGGCCTGCTGGGTGGCTACGGTGTCATTCGCGCGAATGACGGTGTGGCACGGGTAGACACGCTGGGGCGGAACTCGGATCTGCCAATGAACAGTCAGCCGATCGATCTGGGTCCAGAATTTGCGGCACAGTACGGGCAGAGCCGACCAACCACCGACTTCCGTAACAGTAACTTGAGTTCACACTTTCCTTATGCGGCACAGATCTGGAAGTCACTGTGGGCGCAAGAATCCGGCGAGCAGGTGGACGGTGCGATCGCCACCGACCCGATAGCGCTCAGTTATGTGCTCGGCGCCATCGGCCCGGTCAAGATGCCGGACGGAGAGGTGATCAACGCCGACAACGTGGTGGAACTGACGGAGTCGACTGCCTACATCCGGTTCGCGGACGACAACAATGCACGTAAGCAGTATCTCCAGACGGTGGCGGCGCGGGTGATCGACAAGATGACCGGCCAGATCCAGTCGCCGCAGAAGCTACTGGATGCGCTGGGTCGCGCTGCGGGTGAGCGCCGAATTGCGGTGTGGAGCTCACACCCCGAGGACCAGGAAGTCCTCGCCGGCACACCGCTCGGACATGTGCTACCTGATGACGCAGCACCGTTTGCGGGTGTGCTGATCAACAATCAGGCCGGCAACAAGCTCGACTATTACCTGACTCGCGAGATCGACTACACGGCGGAGAGCTGCACGGAGGACACTCGACGTTCCACGGTGACCGTCAAACTGACGAATAACATTCCGGACGGCGATTTCCCCGAGTACGTGTCGGGGACGCACATCAACACACTGGGTGTGCCGATGGGAACCAACGTGTCAGCGGTATCCCTCGTCGCCACTCAGGGCGCTCAACTGCGGAATGTGACCATCGACGGCAAGCCGACGATGTTCCTTACCGGCCGGGAGCTGGGCCATCCAATGTTCGATGTGTTGGTTCCGGTGCTAAAGGGACGGACGACCGAGATCAAGTATCAGTTGACCGAGCCCTCCACGCCGGGCAAGGCGCGGGTGCCGTTGCAGCCGTTGGTGGATGATCCGACGGTGACGGTAAACGTGCCGAACTGCGGCACCTGATTCGGAGCTCTCCAAAACCTCTCGCACCGCCGCCACCGCCCTGGCTGTGGCGGCGGGCGGCGCTGATGAGCGCAGTTCTCTGCTGCCGTTGGTTTACAACGCTGACAGGCAGGTAATCGACCGCATAAGCGAGCAGGCGTACAACCGTGGCGTCTTCCTCGTTGGATGTTGATGCTGGCTGGTGGTGGACTGTCGATGGCGACGCGCGGGCCGGCATCGGCAGTATTGTCCTAGATAGATCCCGTTCGGATACCGCAAGAAATCCATGTCGTTCAGCACGGACCCTGTAGGAATGCCTTGACGAACCCCACCGACTGGTACAGGTACGTGTATCCCCATTGCGCGAAACTGAAGTCGTATTCCCGCGGAACGGGTCGCATGACGAGGTCCCCGTCGAAGCACTGCGAAAATATGTACCGAGCGCGCGGCAGGTGGTAGCGCCAGCTTATTACAAGGATGCTCTTCCAGCCATTCTGTACGGCCAGATTTCGGGTGAACAGTGCTTCGCCACGCGTGGTACTGGGATTGGGTCGCACACAGGTGACAGTGAAGCGGGGATCCGAGGTCGCACAGAAGCCAGGCATTTTCTTGTCGCGCACTCCGTGTGGATTCGAGAAGATGAGATTCCGTGAGATGCCCCGACTGGCCAACTCGATGCCATACTCTTCACGGCCGTCATGTTCCCCGCCGAGAACTACGATTGCATCTACGGGTTCGACTGCATCTACGCGGGATTTCGTGAAGGTAAAGTACCCCACCACGCCGACTCCTGCGATCGCGATAGCGATAGCACACACTGCACTGACGACTAGCACCCATAACCGCGACATGAAAACAGCCTAAGCAAATGCCAGAGCGTGAGCACATCCTGACTACTCAGTGTCCCTGATCTAATAGCTCCAGTAGATATGAGCCGTAGCCTGACTTCACCAACTTTTCAGCCCGCAACCTCAACTCGTTGTCGGAGATGAATCCCTGCCGCCAGGCAACTTCTTCTGGTGCGCCAATCTTCAGACCCTGCCGTTGTTCTATGGTGCGAACGTAATTGGACGCATCAAGAAGTGAATCAAACGTGCCGGTATCGAGCCATGCGGTGCCACGGTGCAGTACCTCAACATTCAGACGACCCTGCTCAAGGTAGGCACGGTTCACGTCGGTAATCTCGTACTCACCCCGATCCGACGGGCGAAGATTCTTCGCAATCTCCACCACATCGTTGTCGTAGAAGTACAAGCCAGGCACGGCATAGTTCGACTTGGGCGTGGCTGGTTTCTCCTCGAGGGAGAGCGCGCGGCCTCGGTCGTCAAACTCGACCACTCCATATGCGGACGAATCAGCAACCCAATACGCGAACACTGAGCCCCCGGCCAAATGGTCGAACCTGGAGAGCTGGTGCCCAAGCCCAGAGCCGTAGAAGATATTGTCGCCGAGCACCAACGCAGCAGAATCGCCACCGACATGATCAGCGCCGAGGACGAACGCCTGGGCAAGGCCGTTCGGCTCCTGTTGCACTGTATAGGTGATGCTGATCCCGAACTGGGATCCATCGCCGAGAAGCCGCTGGAATAGCTCTGCGTCGTGTGGCGTAGTGATGACCAGGATGTCGCGAATGCCCGCGAGCATCAGCGTGCTCAACGGGTAGTAGATCATCGGTTTGTCGTATACCGGAACGAGCTGCTTGCTGGTACCGATGGTGATCGGGTGAAGCCGTGTTCCCGAGCCACCTGCCAGGATGATGCCCTTCATATGGATACCGCCTTTCGAAGGTCGTCAGCCGAGAGCATTGATCCACTTCCGCACCTCGTCGTATTGGGGCAGAAGTCCTGCCCCCGCAGCTTCTGCCAGAGACGGTGCCGCGGTGTCCTTCTCGGAGAGTATCAATTCGAGTGTTGAACCCGACCGTGATGTGGTCGGCCAGTCGATACCCACCTCCGGGTCGAACGGATTGATTCCGTGTTCGCGACCGGGTTCATAACCGGACGAGCACAGGTATACCACCGTCGAGTTGTCCTCGAGAGACAGGAACGCGTGACCTAGTCCCTCGGACAGATAGATGGCGCGGCGATCTAAATCGTCGAGCAGCACCGAGTCCCAGACGCCAAAGGTGGGCGAGCCGCAACGAATATCGACCACCACGTCGAGTACCGCTCCCCTGGTACACGTCACGTATTTGGCCTGTCCCGGCGGCACGTCTGCAAAATGGATTCCGCGCAGGACGCCGGCAGCCGATACCGAGCAATTTGCCTGAGCAAGATTCAGCAGATGCCCCACAGCCTCAGCGAAGGTTGACTCCTTGAACCATTCGAAGAAGACACCGCGCTCATCACCAAACTGTCTCGGCGTCAACTCCCACGAACCGTCGACCGTCAACTCACGGACATCCATCTATGCCCCCTGGGCCTGATAGCGCGCCTCTACGGCGTCTTTGTCGCTCTCCCACCATGCGCGGTTCTCTCGATACCAGTCGATAGTTGCATGCAGACCCTCGCGAAAGTCGGTATAACGCGGTTGCCAGCCGAGTTCATCGCGCAGCGTCGACGAGTCGATGGCATACCGCAGATCGTGGCCAGCTCTATCGGTGACGTGCTCAAAGTCGTCCGGCTCTTTGCCCATTAGTTCCAGAATCATGCCAACGACCGACGCATTGTCGAATTCACCGTCCGCACCGATGAGGTATGTGCGGCCAATCTCGCCCGACTCGAGGATCCGCCACACTGCCGCGTTGTGATCCTCGACGTGAATCCAGTCCCGAACGTTCTTCCCCGTGCCGTAAAGCTTCGGACGAGCACCGCTCAGGATGTTCGTTATCTGGCGTGGAATGAACTTCTCGACGTGCTGATAAGGCCCATAGTTGTTCGAGCAGTTCGACAAAGTCGCGTAGACGCCATAC
Organism: Rhodococcus sp. NPDC127593; assembly: GCF_042671975.1. NCBI lineage: Bacteria > Bacillati > Actinomycetota > Actinomycetes > Mycobacteriales > Nocardiaceae > Rhodococcus > Rhodococcus sp. NPDC127593. The sequence continues at coordinate 67,166 of NZ_JBHXWI010000044.1, forward strand.
GACCGCACCCAAGCGCGGACCAGCAAGTCCGAGGCCCCTTTTGTGGACGAGTATGGACTCGACGGGTTATAGGGAGTGCGCTCGGTGAACTTTGCGGGATCATCGAGCGCGAGATCGCCGTACACCTCGTCAGTAGACACATGGTGGTACCGCACACAGTGTTCGCGCACTGCCTGCAACAGTGTGTAGGTGCCGATGATGTTGGTGTGCAAGAACGGCCAGGGATCAGCGAGCGAGTTGTCGTTGTGTGACTCAGCAGCAAAATGCACTACGACATCCGACTCAGCTACCAACCGGTTGACGAGGCCGGCATCGGTGATATCGCCTCTGACGAACTCAATCGAGTTCTCGACGGCAGACAGCGACGACCGCGATCCCGCGTACGTCAGCGAATCAAGAACAGTGACGCGAACGCCCGGTCGATCCCGTGCGGTCGCGTGGACAAAGTTGGATCCAATGAATCCGGCACCGCCGGTGACGAGAATCTTCACTACGGTCGCCCAAGCCCACGATATGACCAACCTGCGCGTCGCCACTGTTGCGGGTCGAGACAGTTACGACCGTCGATCAAGACCTTTCTGCGCACCACAGCATCGAGGTCAGCTGGTTGGAGCTTGCTGAACTCCGACCACTCCGTCAGCACGAGAACAACATCGGCTCCTTCGCAGGCGTCCAACGCTGTGTCCGAATATCCAAGCGTCGGAAAGAGAGCACGTGAATTATCCATCGCCTTTGGGTCGTATACGTTGACAGCCGCACCTTGCAACTGAATCTGGCCCGCAACATTCAGCGCTGGCGAATCCCGCACATCATCAGAATCAGGCTTGAAGGCCGCACCGAGTACAGCGACGCGTGCTCCCAATAGGGAACCGCAGGATTCGCGGGCCAGCTCGACCATCCGAGTTCGGCGGCGCATGTTGATGTTGTCCACTTCTCGCAAGAACGTCAGTGCCTGGTCTGCCCCAAGTTCACCGGCACGAGCCATGAAGGCTCTGATGTCCTTGGGAAGACAGCCCCCTCCAAACCCCACACCTGCGTTGAGGAATCGACGACCGATGCGTACATCGTGCCCAATAGCGTCAGCGAGAACAGTGACATCCGCACCAGCAGCCTCGCACACTTCCGAGATAGCATTAATGAACGAAATCTTCGTCGCAAGAAAGGCATTTGCCGAGGCCTTGACTAACTCGGACGTTGCGAGATCCGTAACGAGGAACGGGATCTCCTCCGCAAGAAGTTTTGCATACACTTCACGAGCGACGTCCTCCGCGCGGCCCGGCCGAGTGCGATCAACTCCGAGGACCAAGCGGTCTGGGTGCAGAGTGTCATTAACAGCGTGTCCTTCACGCAGGAACTCCGGGTTCCAGGCAACCTCCACCGCATCACCCGCTGGAGACAACTCGCGTGCCCGCATAGCTAGTCGCCCAGCAGTCCCGACCGGAACCGTCGACTTACCAAAGATGACGGCAGGCTTCGTCAGAAGCGGCGACAACGTGTCGATCACGGCATCGACGTACTTTAGGTCCGCCGCAAACTCACCCTTCTTCTGCGGCGTCCCGACCCCGATGAAATGCACATCCGCGAAATCAGCTGCGTCTTCGTATGATGAAGTGAAACGCAGCCTTCCGGCGGAAAGGTTGCGCTGCAACACTTCTTCCAAACCTGGTTCGTAGAAGGGCACTTTGCCCGCTTCCAGTTTCGCCAGCTTGGCCGGGTCCACATCTACACCTACGACCTCATGCCCGAGATCCGCCATGCACGCGGCATGCGTGGCACCAAGGTAGCCGGTTCCGAATACCGAAATACGTGTCGACATATAGCTCACCTAAATTTCATCAGACGGCCGGATGGCTGTTCGAAAGATCACGATTGCTTCTCCACAATCGCACGAACCTTTCGGGCCGGGACTCCCGCGTAAACGTGATTAGGCTCGCAGTACCCAGTCACGACGCTACCTGCGCCGATAACACACCCTTCCCCCACCTCTGCACCCGGCAACAGCGTCACATTCCCTCCAAGCCAACTACCACGACCAACCCGAACGGCTTTGATCAGATGGTCCACCCCCCGCCGCCGCGAGGGTTCGCCGATGTTATGAGTAACAGTCAGAATGACCGACCGAGGGCCAATAGCCACATCCTCAGATATTACGACTTCTCCCGTAGCATCGATAAAGCACTCATAATTCAATACCGCACCCTTGAACACCTTCAAACCAGAACCACCCACAAAGAGACCAGGAGCAATGTAACTCTTCTGAACTTGAACCCCGAATAGCCTGAGAACCCTCCACCTGAGCGGGGATGGAATCAAGACGGAGGCCGCAATCCTATATCGAACAACGTCTCGCACGACGCGCGCGAGGTGTTTTCGGACAATTTCAATATCCATGGCTGGTTCCTGCTACTAGTTGGTAAATACCGTCGGGAAAAAATATCGCTACGCTAATACAACTTCCAATTATCGCGAACCTCGGCCGACCGCCATTTTCAGCCCATCGGTAAAACCAATACAAGATCTATAGGCCTTCCCAAATTTTCCCGTCGGCTCACCTAGTGCACGCCTGACCAGCTTCAGGGCCTCAAATAGTCGGAGAATCCCAAACAGATACCGAATCCCGAATAGCTCCCCCAGCACAATCACTCTATTTCGCTGCATGTAGTAGTGAAAGAGTTCGCTCCGCCCGACTTCGCTCGATGTCGCACCAACAGCATGCCAAACGCGGGCCTCGGGTACCAGCAGCATCTTCAGTCCAAGCGAATTTGCACGCACCGACAGGTCAGCATCCTCCCAGTACATGAATAGGTCCTCGCGGAAGCCCTCCAATAACCTCCACGCCCGTCCAGTGATCATAAGCGCGGCCGCCGTCAGGAAACTAAATTCCTCAGCAACGGCAGGAACCTCAGTCAGGTGTCGACTCCGCCCGTATGTCGCATCGAAGACGCCACCTGCAAACCACACTGCGTCGCCCGACGCGCCAGTAGTCAGAACCGGCGAAACTAGGTCAGCAGAGTACCTTTCCATTGCGTCCACCAACATTGTGGCCGCAAGTGGTTCTGGCCGCGTGTCGGGATTCAAAATCCATATACGCGCACCATCGTCGATAGAAAGCTTTCGCACCCCGCGATTAACGGCAGGACCGAAGCCAACATTCGATTCCAATGTCAATACTTCCGCCCCCGCTTCACACGCAAGACTTCTGATCCGCACTTCTTCCTGCGAATTCGCCGAGTTATCAACAATAATGACAGTGTTAAAATCAGCGACGCGTAAACTCGATAGGAGGTCGCCCACCAAGTCCGCGGAGAAGTAATTTACGATGACCGCGAACATTCTATCGGGGTCATGAGCGCTGACAGAAGCGTCAGACTTGGCGTCGGGCCTCTGCGCGCTCATCCGTACGTCCTCTCAATCAACTCTCTAACCGAACGACCCGCACGATCCGACAAATCGTGACTACGGTCCACGCGACGACTGCTAGGTGACTCCCGGTCATACATAAGAAAGCGATCGAGTATCCCCGACCCCGAAACAGGGGACTCGTCCTCGAACCCCCAAGTGTCCATGTAGGCAGTCAACTTTTTAATACCGTCGAGCGGGATCTGCCAAACTCCCGCAGCCATCGCTGTGACGTTCACGTGCAAACTCGACGCGACAACGCCGCGAGCGGAGGAAATTACACTAACAATTTCGTCAACGGACTCCGGGATTATCACGGTCGTCGGACATTCGAGTCTGCGCGATAGAAGCGTAAGACCCAATACGTCCGAGTGCGAGCCCGCCAATCCCACAGCGAGAAGATCGAGTCCCTCGCAACGCAATCCGATGTCGTTTAGTGCATTGATGGACTCTGCGCTGCAGCCCTCTGCCCACTGGCGAGACATCTGGACGACGACGCGACCTGAACTTGTACCCCGCGAAAGTGGGCTCTGAGCGCGTTGCCGCTCAAATCGCTTAAGTTCGAACAGCGTCGCCGCGGAGTCAGGAACGACGGGAAGTCCCAGTCCGTGGCACTGCGCAAGCTGGGCAGTTCGGTTGTCCCGCACTGAAGCGTACGACGATGCTCCAATGACTCGCCATAGTTCCGAGCGGGCTTCCTCACCCAACGCGACGGTGTGACTCGCGCCGACGGCGTTGTAACCGACCCTCTTGAGAACGTCGATCTCAGGAACAAATGGAAATCGCCACGTGCCGCCCATCGCTCGTCTAGCACAACTCTCCCGAGCGGACCTGGGAACCACTTTTCGCGCTCCCCGGACTAAGCGATCGCACGAGGAACTCTGGAGACTCGCCCACATACTAAACCAACCCGCACCAACTACTTCTCCGCCGCCAACGATCAGTTCGTGACTGCCTTTGCGTATTTCACGCTGGAGTTTCTGAGTTCGCGCGCCCCCATGCCTACCCATGTCGCCTGAACCCACGGTGCAGTGAACCAACACTTGCGACTCACGACTGAACTGAGGCCGTTGCTCGTAGAAATGATCTAATACGATAGGAAACAATAGGTCGCCATAATTGAACCTCTCATAAGCGCCTAGCGTTAGATGCGACATTCTTAGGCTCCCTCACCTAAATATAGCTCGAAATCAATTTCTGACTTTCTACATTTAACCGAGCCGTTACTGCTCCTCACGCCCCCTGCTAAGCAGAAGGCCGAGAGATTTCTTGAGCCCAGCGAGTGTTGGAATCCAGGCGCGCAGCGGAACGGAAAGAAACGCTGAGCCCAAGACTGCTGTCGTCAAGAATCCAGCGCTTGAGGCACATGCGGCGCCAATTAATCCGAACCGGTAACTCAGAACGAATAATAGTACAACGCCGACAGCAAATCCTACGTAGTGCGAAACGCTGGCTTTCAATGAGTCACCTGCAGCGATTAGATTCGACGTCAAAGTGTAGTTGCACATCACCAGCAGTCCGCCAAAACTTAATATCATTGCGGCAGGGACAGCCGGCTCAAACTCCTCACCGAAAGCCCAAGGCACGACAAATGGCGAGAGCGCACATATCGCGAAAGTGGATACGAAACCAACACTCACCGCAGCGCGTACCGAATCTGCACACTTCTCCCGGAAGGCAACACCATTCGAATTCGCATTCTCCTTGAACGTTCCGGAGCCAATGGCCTGTCCAATCGGAGCTGGCGCCAACGCTACGTTCAATGCAACAGAGTAATTTCCAAGCGCTGCACCGCCGATCACGGGCAATAGGATAAGCTGATTCAGCCGGTAGGATGCAATTTCGGATATCTGCGCACCTGCTGCGCGCAGGGAATCCAAGGCAATCTGCCCAAATTTCGCGCGCGAGCCGAACCATGAAATAGGGTTCACGATTGCGGTTGCGATGTAAGAGGCGAGAACAGAGATCACATACACTGCTATCGTAGACGTGATCGATATATGTTCGGTCGACATGAGAATCAATACAAGAACGAAATAGAGCAGCGGCTGCGAGACAGTTATGATTAGTATCTTTGCGAATGACCGCCTGACGACGAGGTAGCTGAGGAGACAGTTCCTTCCCACGACGCAAGGCGCCAGTGCAAGTCCGGCAATGAGCCAGTACTTTGCACCATCCGGAAGCCCCGACAACAGAGTGCCGCACATCACCACGCCAATGCCCGCACCTGGCACTAGCGACGTCAACGCTAGAATCTGACTACTTCGAACCACAGACTCAGGATCGACCTCCACGGCACACCGCCGACGCACAGTCCAGGGCAGTCCAAGAGCCAACGCGATCGGCACGATAGTGAGCGCTGTCACAGCGGCAGCGGTCAGTCCGCGGCCCTCCGCACCGATTGCCTGGGCAATGATTGGCGAAGTAAGTAGCGCCAATGCGGAGCCAATCAAGCGCGAGATAAGTAGACTTGCTGGAGCATTGAAGAACTCGGTAATCTTTCTCCGGCCGCGCCCAACTCCTGTAGCTGTGGACATTTTAGTCATCGCCATCCAACCGTGCGCGATACACAGTCTGTTGGTTTCGCCGCTGATTCCTTACATAACACACGCTCATTGTTAGTACGATCGAGATGCCAATGGCCGCCTCGACAATCAATAGACTGTCCAATGGCTGTCGAAATCTGGTACGTGTGAAGAATACAGCCATCACCGGCGCGTTCATGAAGAAAACGACAATCGCAAGCCATTCTGCACTCTTAATCTCTAGTTTCTTAGCACATGCAAGTCGGACTACGACAAATGAAATAATTATGCCGCCACAACCGGCAGCTACCCAGAACTGAATGGATTGTGGCGCGTCAACTCCACTATCGCTAACGGGAGAATTGTATGGTGAAAAATAGTTCAGCATTTTCGCCAGGTATAGAGTTGTCGCTTCGGCGGGATTTTCCCTAACCCAGTCAATTGCGATCTGGCCGAAGTAGTGATTACGCTCGATCTCGTTCATTCTCATAGCCGATGCAACGGCCTTCGCCTCGCCAATATCAACCGCCAAACCACTACTCGCCGTTGCGAGTGGGTTGTTGCCCAAGAGAAGATTAATCCCCGTCGAGGTACTCAAAGGTATCGGTTCACCGAATGTGAGGAGGTTTCTCAAAGACCAGATCCCGATAGGAATGCCTGACGCGACCACGCCCAGTCCTGCCTGCAGGAATCTACGTCGTCGACAGAGAACGAGCGATATCGCGCTTACAAATACGACTGCGGTCAGCGCAAGCGTAGGAACAGCAAGCGCCAATAATCCTGCTAAGAGACCCGCGAATACAACTCGACCCGCCACCTTGACCTTGTCGGGATCGGTCGCAACCGATAGATACATCGCCCACAGTGCTAACACACACGCGAGCGCGAGCGATTGCGGATAGAGAGTCGTTGCCGTGTAGAGATTCAGGGGGTAGAGGCCGACCATGACCGAGGCGATCACGCCGGCCATACTGCCACCAAGCTTGTTCCCGATATACCCGGCAAGAATGGAAGCAATGATCAACAGTGCCGGCGGCACTATGAAGAGAGCCGCCTCCGAAATTCCCAGGGCTCGGGCCCCAGCGATTACCAAAGGCCAACTTGGCGGCCGGTATGCCGTAGGGACGCCACTCAGTTGATAGCGTCCCTGCAATAGCCCCCGCCCGATCTCCAGGTATCCGCGCTCATCAAAATAACGAGTTCCCCTGTTCATGCGGAAGGTAACCGAGACGACGAGCAGAGCCACCGCAAAATTGGCAATGATTTGCGGACTACTGATGAATCCCTTGAAAGGTCCAGGCATTTTACTCGATGTGGGTGCCAACTGAACTACCTGTTTTTGATTCATTTCCACCGCCGTCGGGTGTCAGCGACTGCCTCGGAGGCGCGCAGGGACAATCCACAAGCAAGTAGACAACCGCCAAACGCAATGAAGCTGCGTGAGTACATCACAGGTGCCACGGCGCTGACTGTCAACAATGCTATAAATCCGCAAGCCATTGCTGGCCACATCTCGGAGAAGCCAGACGGCTCCTGGTTCCCCGCACGGACCATCCTTACTGCGCATATCAGGAAAGCAACCAGCAGCAGCAGTCCGCACACGATACCAAACTTCACGCCAAGAAGTGCGAAGTAGTTGTGCAGATATAACCGACCTTGATCACCGACAAACGGCTCATCCGCGATCCGCGGCCTGTAAAAGGCTCCGAAACCAGTGCCGAACAACGGATGTTGCAGAACATATGACCATGCTGCACGCATCTCGACGAAGCGCCAGCCCACCGACGGATCCGTCGCAATAACTTCCGGTGCGATTCCCGCAAGTACTCGGCCCGAGAAGGTATCAATGACATTCTTGAAGAGACCATACTGATACCCAATCCATACGGGAAGCCCCACCAGAACCGAGGTCGCCACGCCAAGCACTATAACTCGGCCCAGGCGGGTACCTCTCGTACTGCGATGGGGGATAAGCACCGAGAGAGTCAATGCGACGACGATTCCAACGATTGAATTCCTTGAATATGCCAATGTCGTCAAGAATACAGACGCCACAATCGCAAATTTCGTGTAGTTCCTGCCGATCAGATCAGATATCCTGTATCGAAGAATCCAGGAACTGCATAGGATACAGAAAGTTAGGAGCGCCAAGGGCACGGGCTCAGACTGAACACGCCTAGCGGCCAACAGAGTCCTCTCGCCGTTATAGTAGACAGCGTTCACTGCTCCCGCCTCATTACCAATAATCGGAATCGAGGTCAATTGGCTCATCGCGGCAAGCGCGGCCGTTATCCCGATCAACCAGATCATTGCTCTGCATCCAAAGCGGACCGATCTAGGATGGAGGAATATATACCTGCCAATAGCCATCCCCGCGAGCATATAGAGCATGGGTCGTGAATCCCGAATCACCCACGATACCGTCGCGCCGTTGACAATTCCGACGATCCCAGCAACTAGTGCGACCGACGCAACAAGACCTGCTGCAGGAGTACCGCGTATAACCTTAATCGACGCAATCGCGGCACCGAACAGCGCTAGATCTGCTAAATAGAGCGATCCGGGTCCTAGTTCGAGTTTCCACTCTGTATCATAGAGCGAGGGCAGTGCAGTCGAAATTAAGGCCAACCAAACGCATTTATCGCGGACTGTGGCGCCAGATGAGCGAGAGAGACCTCGGTGAGCTAGTTCGTCGGACAGCCTAATCTTCGCGCTAGCGTATTGGGTCATGACACACTTTCCTCGTACTGCCCGATCCAACCCGTTAACTCCGAGATCCTTGATTCCTGTTCGGCGTGGCGAGTGTGTGCCAGAGTGCGCATTTTTCTCACATATGTGTCATGGTTACTCAAGACAATCGCGACAGCTCGTGAAATCGATTCGGAAGTTGACTCAGCGTATTGCGCTGCATCACCAAAGTAGTCTCGTAGCTCCTTGAAGTTACTGGTGACTAGCGGCCGGCCCGCCGAAATCGCCTCGTACCCACCCCTCTGCATAGTGTGAGCCCTTGTCGTCAGTGCCACGACGACTGAAGCATTAGCCAACAATTCGCGATATTCCGAAACATTGACATACCCTGGAAACTGAATGTTGCCCGGCGCGCTCAGTCTCAATGACGTCGGCGGATTTCCTGTCAGAACCCAGCGGACCTCCGGAGTGATTCGTGCCGCCTCAATCAAGCTTTCAAGGGGTTCATCGTTTGCGTAACTCAATGGCACGAGAACATATGGGGAATTGCTTGTGAGCTCTTCGAATGCAGGCAGGGAAATGAGATCGTGCAAGACTATCGTCTGTGGAACACGGGATGTCGACATATCTTGAAGTGCGGAATTCGTTACTATCGCCACATTGCTGCGTCCGATCGCGGAGAGCGTATACCGGAGCGCCCAACGCCATTTTGGGTTTAGGAACACGCCGCTATGGAGGTCAGCAATAATCCGATAACCTAATACCAATGAGAGCACACGGACCGTGAGGAGCAATGGCAGTGGGGGGAGCATTACCGCAACGACTTTGGGACGATGACGAAGGATCATCCGCGCCGTCGATGCCGCCTGCATCACGTAGCGCAGTGCAGGGGGTCCCGTTCTACGATTGATGAAAACAGGGGCGAATCCGATCGAGTCCGCTAGGTCCTTACTTCGTCCGTGGTAATTGATCCAGCTGATGAACAGATTTGTCGGTCGACTATCCTTGGTCATTTCGCTTTTCCACCACCAAGCGCTGCGCTTCCAGAAGTACGCCACGGTCCGGCGTATCCAAGTCCAATCGGCATGCGAGTCCGCGACCGACCATTGCATCCGCGATCTGCTTTTGGTGATCATCAACGTGTTCGCCAGATGCCCTCTCACGAACTGCCAATACAGGCGCTATTCCTGCATCCAGGAGGGAGAGTATCGAACCCACGCCGGAATGTGTGATTACAACATCCGAAGATTTCGCGATCTGCATGAGTTCAGTGGCGCGAATCTCGGTATGGACCATGCCAGGCAAAGAGGTTCGCGCTGTCGCACCCAGTTGCCACACGACTTCGTCATTGGGTTCGATCATTTTGAGGACGGCGTCGACCGCGCGGTCGAATCTGTAAGGTTTTATTGTTCCCAATGTTACGAGAATCTTAATCGAATCATTCCGTTTATCCTGTTGACGTACGTCCCACGTCTCGAGAAGCGAGCCCAGATAGCGCCACTTTCGCGTTGACCACTCGCGATGTTGCGTGAATGTACTTACACCTGGAGCGATTCTCATTAGTCGTCCTGTCAGAGACGGCCCCTGCGTCCTGCTGACGCTTTCGACGTACAGGGTTTGGATGCCATGAGCTCGGGCCATAGGCAAGACAAACGCTGCGAGGCCGGCGCCGGTGCTCACACAGAAATCGAAGTCTCCGTTTACGATCATCGGACGTACTTTCCGTGCGGCATTAATAGCTCCACGCACGTCTCGTGGACTCACATAGTCCACAAAATGAACATTTCGTTCGGAGAGTAGGCTGCGCGATTGTTGGCTTTCGAACGTCACCCAGAGGGACGACTTATCATCATCCAAGCCCTCGGCGATGCGAACCAACTGCTCAAGATGGCCGCCTGTCGATGCAACCCACAACACCTTAGAACCTGGCGGTATGGTCGCGGCGAGCATGGTCTGCTCCGAATTCAATGCCATCCCCTTACGTGAGTGCCTGCCCTTGCGCCTTCCGAAGTGGCGGCTCGATCCAGACTTATTTTTTAGCAGCTATTAGTCGTGCCAGTGTTGACGTATTTGTTGATAAAGTTCAAACCCGGCAGTTCTGCAGAAACGGCCCTTAGATGTCTGGCACCGGCAGGTCAGCGCACAACTTTGACCTTGTAGTTTCGCCGGAGGTACTTCAAATCCCGTAATAGATTCACGTCAGCACGCTGGCGCAGGGTTGACTCGCACTAATTGCCGGGTACGCCAGTCATCCCTCGCCCTAATTGACCCTTCGCTTTCGTTATCTCGATTCCGTTGCGCTCCGAGCGCATCCAACTAGAGCGTGCGATCCCACACCACAGGCTTCGCGGATCCACACAATCGTACTTCCGAAAAGCGGACTCCGCGAATGGGATTGCTGATACCTCATTGGATCGATGCACCGAGGTGTGCCATCGAGCCCCTGCGACTGCCGTGCGGCATAATCTCGTCCATGGTCAAGAATCGACTCTCCGAGTCCAATCTGAAGGTTCACTCAAGGGTAGTTGTCATAACATCGCTCCTGCTGGCTGCGGCGATCGGATTCGGAGTCATTGCCGCGACGCGCCAGTCGGCTTCTACGGCAGGCGCAGATGCACCCGTAACGCACTCAAACTCCAATCACGTACGGCTTCGTGTTTCGTTCGTCGGCGATTCGTATACCAAGGGCGTCGGCGCCTCTGCCGAGACAGGCTATGCGAGCTTGCTGACTAACCAGTATTGCTGGAGCGTTCAGATCAACGGTCAAGCAGGTACTGGCTACGTCAACAAGGGTAGAGAGCCGAATCAGGAGTTTTCTCGCCGCATCCCGAGCGTGGCAAGCACCTCCCCCAACCTCATAATTGTTCAAGGGAGTACTAGCGATTCGGCCATGCCCAATGTTGAAGCGGCTGCCACCGAAACCCTTGTCGCACTCAAGGCGGCCGCTCCCGGTGCCGTCGTAGTGGCAGTCGGACCCACAGATCCACCGGCAGTGAATGATGCGCGAGCCGCTTCAACCCGAGACTCAGTACAAAGTGCGTCAATCGCTGCCGGTGCACGTTTTGTTGACCCGATCGCGCTTCACTGGCTGTCCGACCCGGCCCTGTACGCAACTGACGGTCTACATCCGAATCCCGCCGGTCATGCCGAATACGCACGGCTCTTGGCGCAACAGCTGGAAGCCCTCGGTTTACCAAACCTAGATAGTTGCCAAGCTGGTTAACATCGTGGGAGGACCATTCGTGCATATCGCAAGTCAACGAGGAGCCTTCGATCACCACCAAACTGAGTTGCGGGCCCGTCAATATGCACCTCCACCCGTAAGGACTGCCCTCATAGTCTTTCCAACGATCAGGATGTCTCCCATCATTGACCAGTTCTCCACGTACGAAAGGTCAAGACGGACAGTCTCTTCCCAAGACAGATCAGAACGTCCGCTCACCTGCCAGAGCCCCGTAATTCCCGGCTTTACAAGCATTCGGCGCCGAACCGTCCCGTCATAGGCGTCGACCTCACGACGCAAGGGCGGGCGCGGCCCGACCACACTCATCTCTCGGCGCAGTACGTTCACGAATTGCGGCAACTCGTCGAGGCTGTACTTGCGGAGGAACTTCCCCACCTTGGTCACCCGGGGATCCTCGCGCATCTTGAACAGCACGCCGGCGCCCTCGTTCGCCTTCATCAACGATTCCACCTGCTTGTCCGCGTCCGCGACCATGCTGCGGAACTTGAGCATGGGGAAAGGCCTGCCGTCCAGGCCCATGCGCTCCGACCTGTAGAAGACCGGGCCGTTGCTCGTCACCTTGATCGCAAGCGCAGCCGCCATCATCACGGGGCTTATTAGAACAAGCGCAATAGACGCGAACACGAAGTCGAAGGAGAGTTTCGAGAACTTCTGAGCGCCGTGGTATCGCGGCTTTTCCACATGAATGAGCGGTAGGCCCGCCACCGGTCGCATCGACAGGCGCGGACCGGAAATATCCATCATGCCCGGCGCGACTACCAGATCCACATGATGGGGTTCGAGGTCCCACGCAAGGGAACGCATACCCTCGTGCCCGAGGTGCTCTGTGGCGGTCACTGCAACGGTATCGGCGTGACAAAAACCCAAGGCGCGAACCACTTCACGCTCGTCACCGAACACGGGTATATCACGCTCCCCCACAACGATCTTGTCGTTGCGTGCGCCGGTGTGCCCTGGGATGCACATGCCAACCACCGTGTAACCGTCGGCCGTGCCGCGCTCGAACGATTCGGCCAAACTGCGCACCGCACGTTCACCGCCCACCACGAGCACTGAGGTTTGAAATTCGCCGCGGGACCGCTTGCGGGCGATCACCCGACGCCACACCCACCGGCTAATCAGAAGACCAGCCAGCCCCACTGGGAAGGCAATCGCGAGATACAGGCGAGCAAGGTCAAGACGGAATAGGAGCGAGACAATGGCGATGAGGCCGAAAAGCCTGACGGCGGAGACGAAGATTCGCCGGTACTCGTCCGGGCCGCTACCAATCACACGAACCGTGCGGGTCCGAAAGATGATGAGCGTGGCGAGCCAAGACACCACGAGCAGAGCAGACACCAGCGCATAGCTGAGGGTTTGTGGGAAGACAGAGGTATGCAGGACGCCGCTGTCTCCGAACCGCACCCACTGCGCGAGGGCTACCGCGGCGATCACGATCAGCGTGTCCGAGACCCACAACCGCCGGATGTACGCGGCCTGCCACGCACGCCTGCCGCTGAGCCGGCCGTCGAGACCCGATGCGGGCGTGGTGCTCCCATCAGGGGTTGCCGAGTCGAGCGAAACACCGAACGACGTCACCATTGAGCCTTCCAACTAGGACCAAAGAGCTAGCGAGCGTCACTGTCTCGCGACCTGCGTGGCGGTAGAGGAAGTCCGCCCCCTGAGTTTTGCTGCCAGCTAATAATCGCACCAGTGGCCGTCTCGTTACACTCGAGACGCCCCGGAGTGATGCGACTCACATCGCCGATTTTTCCTCAGAGAGAGGGACTTTCGACCCTGGTCAACCAGAGGATCTGTGCTTAGAGTGACGCGCTCGGAGACCAGTCCGCAGGCAGACCTCAGCCCCGACTGGTGGCACCTTTTCCGATCGTCGAGTATTTTGCGCACTTCATACTGGACAGTAACAACGCGGCAACGTTGCTCTGACCAGCACCAGGCCCGCCGAGACGCAAAGGTGAACGATCGGACCATCGCTCTAGCCCTTGACCCTCTGCTCCAGCCACGTCCGCAGGTCCGCCCCATATTCGGGATGACTGAGCGCCAGGTCAACCGAAGCGCGGAGGAACCCGCCGGGATTGCCGAGATCGTGTCGAGGACCGCGATGAACCACCACGTGTACGGGATGACCCTCCGCGATCAACAGGGCGATCGCGTCGGTCAATTGCAACTCGCCGGCCGCTCCCGGCCGAATTCGTCGGAGCGCATCAAAGATCGCCCGGTCCAAGAGATAACGGCCGGCGGCTGCGAGTGTCGACGGTGCGTCCTCGAGTTTCGGCTTCTCCACCATGCCTTTCACCCTCAGTACGTTCGGATTCACGGCATCGGGAACCGTCTCGACGTCGAAGACTCCATATGCGCTCACTTCCTCTTTGGGGGCGTCGATGGCACACAACACCGTTCCGCCACGCTTGGCTCGCACGCGCGACATGACGTCGAGCACGCCGTTCGGCAGTACCAAGTCGTCCGGCAGCAGAACCGCGATCGCATCCTCGTCGTCGCCCAACGCCGCTTCAGCACAACCAACCGCGTGGCCGAGCCCCAGCGGTTGTTGCTGGACTACCGACTCCACTGCGAGGAGACCCGGCGCCCTGCGGACCTTCTCCAGCAGCGTGTGTTTACCCCTGGCAGCAAGGTTGTTTTCCAACACCAGGTCTTCGACGAAGTGCGCCACCACGCCGTCTTTGCCCGGCGCAGTCACGATGACCAGCCGCGAGGCCCCCGACTCGGCAGCCTCGCCGGCCACCAACTCGATCCCGGGCGTATCCACCACAGGAAGTAGCTCCTTGGGGACCGTCTTTGTCGCCGGCAGAAATCGCGTACCCATTCCCGCTGCCGGCACCACAGCCGTCCGAAATGCAGTCGAATCCAAATCCCCCATGGCTATAGCCCTTCTCGAAGAACCCAATGTGATGCAGTGTCACGACCCGTGCGGGTGGGCCGACCCGTTGCACTGGTCAGTTGTCCAGGTCTATCGGATGCATGTGAGCGAAGACCCGTTGGCGGCGTGGGGAGTCCGCATCACCCGGTGCCGATCGTGGCGACGAAAACCTGTGCGTGCTGCTGTGACGGCACGAGGGTCACGGCTGGGTTCGATGCCGGCAACCACGCCGAATGTCCCGCACGCAGCTCAAGCGAGGCGCCCGGGGACGAGAGGACGGTCGATCCCGCTGTGCAGAGAACGATCCGTGGGTCCCCGGCGGGGAGGGTCACTGTGGATGACGACGCTCCACTGCTGCTCGTGTCGAGGTGCAGCCGGGTGAGCTCGAATTCTGTCTCCGGCGTGCGGTACAGGCGTCTGTTGTCACGACTATCACCGTCCGCGCGCACCACCGGCATGGACCCCCGCCGAAAATCGAGGACTTTCAGCAGCTCTGGCACGTCAACGTGCTTGGGGGTCAAACCGCCACGAAGCACATTGTCCGAGTTGGCCATGATCTCGACGGCCGCGCCTCGAAGGTATGCGTGAAGATTTCCGGCCGCGAGAAACAGCCCCTCCCCCGGCTCGAGCGTGATCCGATTGAGCAGCAGCGAGATCAACACACCAGGGTCCTTCGGATACTTGCTCCCCAGGTCGAGCGCGGTCTGCGCCTCAGCCGCGAACTCCCCCACCACGCCGTCGGGCTCCGTACACAGGTACCGCTGGCAGGCCTCGACCACACCACCGATCAGCATCGCGGAGTGCTCGTCGCGCGTGATCCACTGCATGAACAGTTCCCGCACACCCGACGAGTTGGCCTGAGCTGCCAATAGCTCCACACACCGGTCCAACTCCGCGACACCCAGTGCGCGCAACAGCTCGACCGTTCGCCGCACGTCGCGGAAGCCGGCGAGCGCCTCGAATCTCGTCAGCGCAACCACAAGCTCCGGTTTGTGGTTGTCGTCCCGGTAGTTGCGGACAGGCGAGTCCAGCGGAACACCGTCTAGGTTTTCGCATTCGAATCCGTCGCGTGCCTGCACCAAGTTCGGGTGCGCCTGCAACGACAGAGGTTCATCCGCGGCGAGAACCCTAAGCAGAAACGGAAGTCGACCCCCGAATCGCGACGCGTTGGTGTCCCCCAGTTGCCCCTTCGGGTCGGCCGAAATCACGTCGAGCAGTGACTCGCCGGAGCCCGCGTCGTCCACACGCGCCGGGTCTGCCGGATGCGCTCCGAGCCAGAGTCCGGCTTCGGGCCGATCGGACGGCGAGAATCGTCCCGTGAGCTCCGCCAGCACAGTGTGGGAGCCCCAGTCATACGACCGGATTGCGCCATTAAGTCGTTTCATCGGTCACCGACGGTTACCCGTGCGCCGAGCACCGTGCCGCCGATCAACACCGCCCCCGGGGCCACCGTGGCGGTCGGATCGACGAGCGACTCGCCGCGCGCACCGCTCAGCGCGGGCGACGGCGCGATTCCGCGAACCAAATCCGCCGATCCGGCGACGAAATCGTCAACCGTCCCCATGTCTCGCCAGTAGGCGGAATCGATATGGCCGAATACCCGCGTCCCGCCGGACAGCAACGCGGGAAACACCTCGCGTTCCACCGACACTGGACGGCCGGAGGGGATCTTCTCAATCCACTCCCGCTGGAAGACGTAACAGCCGGCGTTGATCTGGTCGGTCGGTGGATCCTGCGTCTTCTCGAGGAACGCGGTGACCCGGCCATTCGAGTCCGTCTGCACGCAGCCGAACGGGCGCGGATCGCTCACCCGCACCAAGTGCAGCGTCACGTCGGCTTCTGCGTCGGCGTGCGTCTGCAGAACGGCTCGACGTCGGTGCCCCCGAGCACATCACCGTTGAACACCACGACGGTGTCGGCACGCAGATGGGGCAAGACATGCCGGATGGCTCCCCCGGCGCCGAGCGGCTCGTCCTCGGTCACGTACTCGATCTCCAGCCCGAGCTCGTCACCCGTGCCGAAATGCTGTTCGAAGACTTCTGCTTTGAACGACGTTCCGAGCACCACGTGGGTCAAACCTGCGTGATTGATGCGACACAGCAGATGAGTCAGGAACGGCACTCCAGCGGTCGGCAGCATCGGCTTGGGCGCACACAGCGTCAACGGCCGCAGCCGGGTGCCCATACCGCCGACCAGAATGACCGCGTCCGGCGCAGATTCGATCCTCATGTTCGACATCCCCCTCCATGTCCGATCACGTTGGAATGATTGAAACCCGATCGCGGTTCGCGCACCACTCGACTTCGCCCGGAGTTGCAGCGTGATCGCACGCTATCTGTGACGGCCAGATACATTGATTTGCACCGGAACTCACTACGTTCGACGCCAGGGTTCCTCACCGGCCACTCGATGTTCTAGTAGGCCCCTTCACCGGCCAGCACAGCGCGCACCGTTTTGCCGATGATGAGCACATCCCCCATCATCGACCAGTTCTCCACATACGAGAGATCGAGCCGCACAGTCTCTTCCCACGACAAGTCAGACCGCCCACTCACCTGCCACAGGCCCGTGATTCCAGGCTTCACCAAGAGCCGGCGACGGACGGTGCCGTCGTACGCCTCGACCTCCCGGCGGAGGGGCGGGCGCGGGCCGACCACACCCATCTCCCGTCGAAGCACATTGAGAAACTGCGGAAGCTCGTCGAGGCTGTACTTGCGTAGAACTCTGCCCACGCGCGTGACCCGCGGATCCTCACGCATCTTGAAGAGCACGCCGGCACCCTCGTTCGCCGTCATGAGCGCCGCCACCTGCCTGTCGGCGTCCACCACCATGCTGCGGAACTTGAGCATCGGGAACGCCCGACCGTCCAGGCCCATGCGCTCCGACTTGTAGAAGACCGGACCCTTGCTCGTCAGCTTGATCACGAGAGCGGCCACGATCATCACCGGACTCGTCAGAACGAGCGCCGATGCCGCGAAGACCATGTCGAACGCGAGCTTCGAAAACCTCTGCGCGCCGTGGTACTGCGGCTTCTCCACATGAATCAGCGGTAGTCCCGCCACCGGTCGCATCGACAGACGCGGACCGGACACATCCATCATTCCCGGGGAAACCACCAGGTCGACGTCGTGAGGCTCGAGGTTCCAGGCGAGGGCGCGCATCCCTTCGTGCCCGAGATGCTCGGTAGCCGTGACGGCCACGGTGTCCGCGTGACAGAACTCGAGCGAATCGATCACATTCAGCTCGCTACCGAGCACAGGGATGTCGCGGCCCGCCACGGTGATCCTGTCGCCGTGCTCGCCGGAGTGCCCCGGAATGCAGACGCCCACCACGCGATACCCATCGGCCGTACCGCGGGCGAAGGATTCCGCGAGAGTCCGAACGGCGCGTTCGCTGCCTACAACCAGCACCGACGTCTGAAACTCGCCGCGCGACCGCTTCCGGGCAATTACCTGACGCCACACCCACCGGCTCGCCAGCAAGGCCGCAAGGCCGACGGGAAACGCGATGGCGAGGTAGAGCCTGGCCAGATCGAGGCGGAACAGCAACGCCAGCATCGCGATGACACCGAACAGCCGAACGGTCGAGACGAAGATCCGTCGATACTCGTCCGGCCCACTCCCGATCACCCGCACCGTGCGAGTTCGGAAAATCGTCAGGGTTGCCAACCACGCCACGATCAGCAGAGCGGAGACGAGTGCGTAGCTGAGGTCGTAACCGATTCCACTCGTGGTCAGTGTGCCGCTGTCACCGAACCGGACCCACTGCGCCAGCGCCACCGCGGCGATCACGATCAGCGTGTCGGAGACCAATAGGCGCCGGATGTAGGCGGCCTGCCACTCGCGTCGACTGCCGAGCCGGTCGTCCGCAACCTCGGGCGCCCCCACCTCCCGCGGACCCCGCGAGGGATCAAGGGGAGCATCGAATGCCGTCACCATGCGCGCCTTCCGTACTAGAGCCATACACGAGGTAGGTCAGCTCGTGTGTTCTCACGACGTGTGGCGATGATGACGATCGCCCCTGCTTGCTGCCGGAAGTGATATTTGCACGTTCGGTCACCAGTTGAGACGTCAAGTGAGCAGGTTCACACCTGACTGACAGGAGTCGCCCAGTAGATGCAACTCTGCAGTTCAGAGGGCATGTATATCGCCCGAATGACGCACAGTCGAGATGAATCCGACACTTCCCGTAACAGTAAACCCTGGCGTAATCGCCAACAACGAGGTATTTTGCAAGCCCTTGCAGTCCATTCAGCAGGTCGATGCACTGATGTGCAATCGGCTTTCACGACGCGAAAAGAATAGCGGGCCTCGACGTGGCTAACGTTCCCCGTCGAGCCTCTGTCGGTTCCACGCCCGAACCAATGGGACCCCGATCAGTACCGACCTGTCGCCCCAGCCGATTCATCATCACGCGCCGATACCCGACTGGTGCCGCCAAGTCCACCATCGTGTTCCGTCGGTGTCGGGAGGTGCCGCGACTCTGCAGTGCGCAGCGCATCCGGATCGCTGTCGAATGCGCCAGGGATAGCAACTCGCCGACCGTAGATCATATGTCCGGCGGTCAAAATCAGCTGCGGACGAAACCGACCCCGGAATGCAGGGTGGAAACATTTCCTAGCGAACCTTGGTTCGCTAGCGACCAAGGTTCGCTAGCTCCGCTCTGGCGTCTAAGTACCGACACCGGATCACTAACGAGAGCGGCCGTGAATGCCACTTATGAGCGGTCTGTGGAGCGGGCGCAGCGGCCATGGTTGCGGGCCCTCGCATCCCGCAACACCGGCATCGTGAACGCGGTCCTGATCGGTGCCTCGACGGCGGCCGGCCACAATGCGACACCCCGTACCCGCAAGTTCTGGAACCTGCTCGGCGAGGCGTATCACGCGGCGTACAACCCGGTCGGCATCAAGGGCGGGTTCCACTCGCTGCTGTCCGAGCTGAGTTCGTGGTCGTTCCTCGGGACCACCACGTCGGTCCGCAAGGGTCTGGGCACATCGTCGATCACGTTCTCGGCGGGCGCGTCCGGCCTGTACACCGTGCAGTCGACAACCGGGTTCATCGTCTATTATGCGCAAGGCCCCGGTCAGGGTGCGTTCAAGGTGAAGGTCGACAACGGCGTACCCGTCACGGTCACCCCGGACACCATTGGCGTGTACCGTCACGACGGCAAGTTCACCACGCAAACCCTGATCCGGGGCGAGCACACCATTCAGATCATCGCCACAGGCACAGTGGACATCAACACCGTTTACGTGCTCGACCAGGACCACACCACCGGAGTCCGGTTCTACGATGCGGCGCTCGGCGGCAACACGTCCGGCGACTTCCTGAAAGCAACGTACAGCCCGACGCACTGGCAGCAGTTGGGTGCCCTCGCCCCGAAGATGGTCGCTATCTGTGTCGGGTCGAACGACCACAACGACGGCGTGACGGTCGCACAGTACAAGGCGAACATCGAGGCCATCCTCGCGCAGATCCAGACGACTCTCGGGTACAAGCCGTGGGTGCCGCTGATCGCTCAGCAGCCGCGCACGCTGGACTTCGTGGCACCCGTTGCCACGTGGGCGGAGTTCTCGGCAGCGCTGGCGCAGGTCGCGGCAGCGCTGGCGCAGGTCGCGGCAGCGAACCCGGACTGGGTGGGCTTCCATGACTTCGGGGCACTTTTCCCACAGACCGCAGCCGATGGTGACGGCGGGGGCATTCTGTCCTCGGACGGGGCGCACCCCACCACACTCGGGCATGAGGTGGCATTCCTCGAGTTGGCAGTTCCGGCCCGAACTGCGGCAGCGGTCGCACCGCCCGCCGGCACGCCAGTCACTCCCGAGGTCACCTCGACGGTTACCCCCTTGACGATCACGTCTGGTCTACTGGCGCGGTTCTCGGCGAAGTCATTCGCGGACCGCAGCATCGCGGACGGCACCGCGATCAGCGAATGGCCGGTCGAGCAGGGCTCGATGCTCGTACCCATGCAGCAAGCCACATCCACCCGGCGTCCTGTGTATCGGGCGACAGGAGCGCCGGGCAGTAAGCCAGCGGTGGAGTTCGATGCACCTCAGACGCAGTCCCTCGCGGCACTGTGGGCGAGCGCCTACGACACCCCGCTGACTATCTTCTGCGTCCTGAAGCCGCCCTCTTCCCCCGCCGCTTCGCAGACCGTGATGGGATGCGGCTCGTCGGCGCGCTGGGTCGCATTGCAGGTCACCAACGACAACAGGTACTCACTGTTGCCGGGGCAGACGAGTGGTGTGCTGCGGACTTCCCCGTCTGTAGTGACCGCGGCCCTGCACGTGATCGGCGGCAAGTTCGACGGCGCAGCATTTACTCTGCATGTGGACAAGCAGGGGGCGACGAACACCGGGACGATGGCGACGACCGCCGAGCAGCCGATCGCTGGTCTCGCGGACATCTCCGTGGGTCGGTCGTCCTCAAGTGCGACGAGCGGCAACTTCACGGGCATGGTCTCGGAGATCATCGTCTACAACCGGGCACTCAGCTCGGGTGAGATCTCGACGCTCATGGCAGAGCTGGGCACCGCGTACGGCGTCACCATCGTCGCCTAGCTACAGGCCGATCGACCTGAGCGTTTCGGCGAAGGCAGGCGAGATGAGACTTCCATATGCAGGCGTCATGTGTGCCTCATCTCGCTTGACCGGGATTGTACCAACGAAACTCGGGCAATGTCCGTCGGATGTGCAGAACCAACGTCGCGAGTCAATGAACATGCCACCACGAGTGTGTGAGTAGTTGTCCTCGACCGCAGCACGATTGGACCACCTTGTCGTCACCTTGCTAAGGCAATCGGCGGGCATGTTGACTCGGTTGTAGCAGTCGCCGATATTGATGTCTGCTGGAGGGGCCGAGAGCATGACGAGTTTGCCGATATTGGCGGAGAATCGTCCCACCAGCCTGTCGAGGCCTTCGGTCCATGTGGCGGCGTCAGTGGAGGTGTACGAGTTCGCGATCATGACGACGTCGGGACGTATCTCGTTGACCATGTTGATGACCTGGTCCTTGTGTCCCGGGCAGGCGGCATCAATGGCGGCATCCTTCGTTCCATTGCGCGCAACGTCCACGAACTGGCATCCGAACATCGCTTCAACCCGCACCTTCCATTCACCGGAACTACTCTCCGCGAATTGTGTGAGGGGCTCGACGTAGGTCATTGCCACGGAGTCACCCAGCAGGACAATTGTCTTTGGGGCGGTGGGGGCACCCCATGTGCAGTCCTCAGCGCTGAGACGTTTCGGTTGTCCACACGGCGCAAACTCATCCGAGGCTTGGGGCCCGCTAATCGCTTCGTCCATCGACGGAGTCAACTCGGTCCACGATGTTGCCTGCACAGCGGAGATGATCTCTTGAGTCAGCTTCGCTTGAGCGGGACCGACGGCTTCCTCCTGCGTCGCTGAAGACTGCGCTTCCGCGGACACCGCAAGCGGTGGCGTGGCAGGCGCCGCAACCGGCGTGAGACCGTACACAACCAAACCAGCTGTGATCAAGACCAATGAGCCGAGGCCAATGGTTTGATTCGACTCACTCATACGCAGTGTCGGGAGACGCCACCGTGAGACGTCGAGCACCTTGCGGTCCCGCGCCTCGGCGCGGGATCCCAGCCAGTTCGACGCTCGGATGGGGTTCTCGAAGAAATGGTATGACGCGATGGAGAGTCCGAACATCAGGAACAGAGCCGTCGCGAAGTAGTAGGTGCCCCGGTCCATCAGCACGCCGAGCATGATGATGACCGGCCAGTGCCAAAGGTACAGAGAGTACGAGATGTCGCCGACGTAGGTGCTCACGCGGTTGGTGAGGATCTGTAGAAACCGGTGCTGCCCTGATACGCCGGCGCCGATGATCAGCGCCGCGCCGACGACCGGTACAGCTGCCCAGGGGGCAGGGAAGCCGCCACCTTCCTCGGTGATGGCGAAAGCGCCAACAAGGATTGCGGCGAGTCCCGACCACGCGATCACGGGTCGAAGCTTGTCGGGAATCCGATCGAAATAGCTGATGGTAATTGCCATCAGCGCGCCGACCCCCAGTTCCCAAACACGGGTGAAGGTAGAGAAGTAGGCCCACGTCGGATTGCTCGCGGTATCGATGACCGAGTAGGTGAAGGAACCTGCGACTGCCACGCCCATCACCCCCGCAGAAAGGGCCAGGCGAATCTTCTTCGACCACGCGTTGCGAGAAACCACCAGCCCGATCGCCAGAATGACGGCCGGCCACACAAAGTAGAACTGCTCCTCTACAGACAGTGACCAGTAGTGCTGAAGTGGAGAGACGGGGCCTTCGGCAGTGAAGTAGTCGGTACCTTCCAGTCCGAACCTCCAGTTCGACACAAAGAAGAAGCCCGACACCGCGTCGAGTGCGGTCGATTTGAAACGGCTTTCAGAGAAGAGCGCGTACGCGGCGACAACGGTTACCACCAGTACGAGGGTGGCGGCAGGCACGATTCGCCTGATCCGCCTCCGGTAGAAACTCGGGAACGAGATGCGCCCGGTCTTCTCGAAGGTGTGCATCAGCGAGCCTGTGATCAGAAATCCTGAGATCACGAAGAACACATCGACGCCGATGAAGCCACCACGTGGCCAGGCGAAGAGGTGATCGAGAACGACGAGCATGACCGCGACCATTCGCAGTCCCTGTATGTCCAGCCGCTGATGCGCCTTCGATTCCTGACCCTTGCGGCGACGGCGGCCACGCGTAGGCTCCGGAAGCAATGAAGTAACCACGATCGACCCCTCGATGACTTGGCCCCCGAAAATGTTTGAGGGACGCAAGGAATATAGTCGGCGGTTCGGTTACTCGCCGGTTGCGGCCCCTCGGAATCTGCCCTGCTAGCGGACATGCCAACCTCCCTGTAGGCGGACACGTTCGTCCCTGCTGACGGACAGCTGATCTCCCTGTCGATGGACATGGGGCCGGCGGTGTGTCGGTCCTGACACCGACGCCCCTCCGGGGTTTTGCTCGAGGTCTTCGACCACCTACGAGCGACTCCCACCGGAGGGACGCATGAAGAAGTCTGACAGGGACATCATGGAAATTCTCGAGGCCTACGACACCACCGGCAGTGCGCACTCCGCGGCGCAGCTGGCCGGGGTCGATCCGAAAACGGTCCGACGTTACGTCGCCGCTCGTGACGCCGGGATGCCGGTGTCCGGTCCGTCGCGGCGACCGCGCATCGTCGATGACCATCTACCCAAGATCGAGGAGTGGGTCGAGCGGAGCAAAGGCAAGGTTCGTGCCGACATCGTCCACGAACGCCTCGTCGCTCTCGGCTTCGACGGCACCGAACGCACCACCCGGCGCGCCGTCGCGGATGCGAAAGCCGCATGGCGGGCCGGACATCGCCGCACCTACCGGCCGTGGATCACCGAACCCGGACTGTGGATGCAATTCGACTGGGGTGAGGGCCCGAAAGTACCCGGGCCCGGTGGGATCATGCGCTCGACCCTGTTGTTC
>NZ_JBHXWI010000045.1:0-89259 GCF_042671975.1 Rhodococcus sp. NPDC127593
TACAGATTTCAGCGTTCCAGCCGCCCTGCACCGCTCTGACCTGCACATTCATTCCCGGAATGGCACGAAAATGCCTACGAACTGCGGAAGTCCGGCCTGACATACAACCGGGTTATCGGTCCCGACGGATTCGACCAGACGTAACACCGAGTTTATCGGCGGCCTCCCATCCGGATCGCAGGAAGCAACGGCGGCGGGCCAGCGATGCGAGTGCGGGAAGTATCTCGCCGAGAACTAACAACAGACAGCTGTGATGGTCACTGCGGGTCGGCAAGTGCCGCCAGCGTAGCGATTGCAACAGCTACAGATATCTTGCCAATCCATCCGATCGACAACCAGTGCTGCACGAGGCGCGCCCTCACCGCAGAGGACGTCGATGAGCCCCATGCCGGCCCTGCCATCCCCGATTCGGGTACTGTCCCGTCGTCGCGATCCCGGCGCCGCACAGGGCCATGCATCACCGCCGCAATATTCGTCCGGTCAATTGGTACCGACAATGAGAATAAGTACGAAACTTATTCATGACAGAGAACACTCGGACTTCACGCCCGTCTCCGGGCACGTTCGGACTGTCCGGAAGCCTCCCCGGAACACGCCTCTCGGTTGGCTGAAAAATGTATCCGTTTCCCTTTCTCGAGATCACTTCATCGAAAGGGCACCGTTTTCGAGCTGCCACAATTCGTAATTCCCGCATTCTGCCGTGATCTCGGCGGTCGCTTGCGCCGCGGTGAAGAAGTCGTTGGCCAGCGGCGAGGTGTTCGATGCCGCCATCGCGAAGCACACCTCGTCGGGCGCGAGTTCCGGGATGGGTACGTAGCTGATGTCCGGATGTGAGTAGAACATTGTCGCTGAACGGGCCAGGAACGAGATGCCCCGGCCGGCCGCGACGTGCTCGAGCTTCTCTTCCACGGCGCGCACCCGGAGCCCGGAGTCGGGGTGCGGGCGCCTGGTGGGCTGCGTGCTCGGATCGTCATGCCAGACCAGCGGCTCACCGGCCAGGTCGGCCTCGGCGACCTCCTCCTTGCCGGCCAACCGGTGGCCTGCGGGCAGCACCACCATGAGCGGCTCGGTGTACAGCGGGGTCACACGCAGGCCTGCCTCGTCGATGGGCAGCCGCACAAAGCCGACGTCGATGCGGCCGTCGAGCAACATCGCGGCCTGGTCGTCCCATTCGATCCGCTGTAAGTCCACCAGAACGTCCGGATGCCGGGTCGCGAACGCCCGGGCCGCCGGGATGACCGGGATGCCTGCCCTGAACCCAACCGCCAGCCGCCGGTCGCCCCGGGCGGCCACGGTCACCCGGCGGCGCACCGCGTCCGCGGAGGCGAGCAGCGGACCCGCGTCGGCCAGCAGTTGTTTGCCGGCGTCGGTCAGCGCCACGCCGTGGCTGTCCCGTGTGAACAGCGAGACGCCGAGATCCTTTTCCAGCGCGCGGATCTGCCGACTGAGCACCGGCTGCGCGATATGCAGCTCTTCAGCGGCGCGGCCGAAGTGCAGCCTGTCGGCGACGGCGACGAAGTAGCGCAGTTTGCGCGGGTCCAAATCCATGAAGCCTCCTGGTCCGGCAATGCCTCCAGGGTATCGCAGCGGCTGAAAGAGGTCTTGGACAGCCACTCCTGTCGATGACAACCTCAGTAGGTACCTAATTGATAGGTACCTTTTGGGGCCGAAGCGAATTCGGCAGAAAAATTCGACATCGGGACTGGGTTTCAGGGCCCGGAACCTGAACGCCCACTTCATGAATCGAGCCAGGCCCATCGCGTCATTCGACGGAATCGATGACAACCGTCGACAACGACGGGGTGGGCATGGCGTCCTTTCTATTTCCAGAAAGCAGGAACACCAATGAGTAGCGTCAGCATTATCGGTCTGGGGACCATGGCCAGCGCTCTGGCCGAGCGGGTGCTCGCCGGCGGCAACGCTGTCGAGATCATCGGCCGCGACCCGGCCAAGGCCAAGAAATTGGCCGCCGCGCTCGGCGGCGGCGCCACAGCCGGGACATTCGGTACCACCCCGGCCGGCGACCTCGTCATCCTCGCCGTGCCGTACGCCAGCGCCGTGCCGGTCGTCGCCCAGTACGGGGGCGCGCTGGCCGGCAAGGTCGTCATCGATATCTCCAACACCTCCAACGCCGACGCCACCGGGCTGGTCACCCCCGAGGGCACCTCCGGCGCAGAAGAAATCGCTAAGGCCGTCCCGGCGAGCGTGCACGTCGTGAAGGCGTTCAACACCGTCTTCGGCCACGTCATGGCCCAGGGCGGCCCGCTGGACGTGCTCTTCGCCGGCGACGACGCGGAGGCCAAGGCGAGCGTGTCGGCGTTCATCGAGAGCGTCGGGCTGCGCCCGCTCGATGCCGGCGGCCTGGAGGTGGCGCGCTGGCTGGAAGGGGCAGGCGTGCTGATGATCAGCCTCGCCCGCAATGGCGTGGGGGACTTCGACTTCTCACTCGGCGTCAACCGTCTCACCTGAGCGCACCCGCACAACCACTTCTCGACCACATCATTCACAAGGAGCAGTACCGTGCGCGTTTTCGTCACTGGCGGAACCGGCCATTCCGGTTCGCACATCATTCCCGAGCTCATCGCCGCCGGGCACGAGGTCACCGGCCTGGCCCGTTCGGACACGGCTGCGGCATCGGTGTCCGCGCTCGGAGCGAAGGTCCGTCGCGGCAGCCTCGAGGATCTCGACGGGCTCAAAGAGGCGGCCGCGGAATCCGACGGTGTCATCCACGTCGCGCACAGACAAGACCTGCTCCCGTCCGGCGGGATCGCCGCCGTGGCCGCCGCGGAGCTCCCGATCATGCTCGCCTACGGCGAGGCGCTCGCGGGAACCGGGAAGCCGCTGGTCGCGGCGGGAAGCATCGGCTCGCCCGGAAACCTGGGCCGCCCCGCCACCGAGGAGGACACGGCCCTTCCCGTCGGCGATGAGCACACGGGCACCCTGCGGGCTCGCAACGTCGTGGAAACTGCCGTCATAGGCCTCGCCGAGCGGGGAGTTCGGTCGTCGGTCGTGCGGATCGCCAACATCGCGCACGGCACTTCCGACCGTGCCGGCTTCCTTCCCATGCTGATCGCGCTCGCGAAGGAGAAGGGCGTCGCCGGCTACCCCGGAGACGGCACGAACCTGTGGACCGCCGTGCACATCCTCGACGTCGCCTCCTTGTTCCGTTTGGCGCTGGAGAAAGGGCCGACCGGTACATATTGGCACGCGGTCGAGGACGGAGGCGTCCCGTTCCGCGAGATCGCCGAGGCCATCGGCAGCCGTCTGGGCCTGCCCGCCTTGAGTATTCCAGTGGATGAACTGATGCTGCCTGGATACTTCGGGTTCCTCGCGAACATAGTCACGCAGAGCTACCCGGCGTCCAACCTCGTCACCTGCCGGGCCCTCGGCTGGGAACCCGCCCAGCCCGGTCTGCTCGCAGACTTGGACAACGGCCATTACTTCCCCGTCAGCTGACGGCAGGGACTCGAAGCGCATCGAATTCAGCAGATAACAAGCACGGCTCTCTTGAAGGGTCCTGAAACTATGACAACTGTGGGATTCATCGGAAGCGGAAACATCGGCAGTACCGTCGCGCGGCTCGCCATCGAGGCCGGGCACCAGGTCGTGCTCAGCAACTCGCGCGGTCCGGAAACGCTCGCGGACACTGTCGCGGGACTTGGGCCGCGGGCGTCCGCGGCGACGAGTGGGGAGGCCGCGGCGGCCGGTGACGTTGTCGTGGTCTCGGTGCCCCTCGAGGCGTTCCCCGACTTGCCCGCGGCGCAACTGGCCGGGAAGACGATCATCGACACGTGCAACTATGGCCCCGAGCGTGACGGGCTCATCCCCGAGCTCGTCAGCACATCGCTCACATCGAGCGAACTGCTGCTCCAGTACATCCCAAATGCCACGGTCGTGAAAGCGTTCAACTACTACAAGCACCTGCTGTCACTCGCCCGCCCTGCGGGGGCGGCGGACCGCTCGTACCTGCCGATAGCCGGGGATTCGGCGCCGGGCAAGGCAGCGGTGACCGATTTTATCGACTCCATCGGATACAGCGTCGTGGACGCGGGACCGCTGGCCGATAGTTGGCAACAGTCGACGGACACGCCGGTGTGGGGGCCCCATACGGGCCATCCTCGAACGAGAAGGGCAAGCACGCGGACGAACACGCCATCCGCGCGGCACTGGCCTTGGCAGTGCGGTAACCGCAAGTTGGTGCAGGTCGCCGGTGTGGTCCGGGCGTGTCATAGCCTCGCCCGGTTGGCCCCGGGCGGGGCCATCACGCCTAATACATTGCCTTCGCGTCCTGCGTGAGCGAGGCTTCGGTACATCACCGCCACAAGTTGGTCGACACCGATGGCACCGTCACGATGTATTCGGCTCCGACGCCCCGCCGGCTACCGCGACCGATGGCCACGTCGAGGTGTCCGGCGATCAATTCCGCTGCACCTGCATCGCTGTCCATCTCCAGCGAGCTCAGACGCACGACCGCGGCGAATCCGGCAGACGTCTTGAAGGTGTCCGGGTACCGCCTTCTCGATGGCGGCGGGGCCAGCCGGCAGCAAGCAGACCATGATGCTGCGGGCGTTGTCCAAGATGAATACGCAGAAGATCAACCCGCCTTCGTGCATGCGCCGCACCCGATGGGAGGTACTGCTTTCCCCCCGGCCCTGGTGTCCGTCACCGTTGTTGCTGCACTGTTCGGCGAGGTTGTCCTCGTCGAGGGTGGCGCGGGCCTGCTGTCGGTAGGCGTGAACCACCTGGTGCGGGAAACTTATAACTTTTCCCTCGGCGTCAACTTCGGCTCAGTTCGCCGCCGGATCCGTCATACTGCCCCGCCCCGACTGACAGGGGTCCCGCCTGCGCCGGGCGGAACCGCGGCCGTGGGGACGGCGTTGTCGATGAGGACGACTGCGATGGCGGCGGCGGTGGCGAAGGTGTCGGAGTTGAGGACTCGGTTGCGGGCCGAAGCACCGTCCACAAGCAGCGCCAGCTGTTCGCCGAGCTGTTCGGGGTTCGCGGCTCCGGCCTCGCGCGCGGCTTCGGTGAGCCGCGCAGCAAAGGCCTTCTTGTAGTCGCAGGCCTGCACACGTGCCGGGTGGCCCGGGTCCGGGATTTCGACAGCCGCCGCGATGAACGGGCACAGAGGCGCGTGAATGTCGAAGGCCGCAAGGAGTCGTTCGCGAGGCGTGAGGTCGGTGCGGTCGAACACTTCGGGCAGGATGTCGGGATCGAATCGGCGTAGGTGTTCGGCGATCAGCTCGTCCTTGCCGGTGAAGTGCTGGTAGAACGTGCGCTTGGACACCTGGGCCACCGCACAGAGCTGGTCCATGCCGGTGCAGTTGATGCCTTGATCGCGGAACAGCTGTTGTGAAGCGCCGAGGATGCGCTCTCGTGCGCCCCTGCCGCGGCGCAGGCCTCGCGGCCCCTTCTCCAGCTCGGTCATACCTCCAGCGTATCCCACATGGGTACCAATCGGTGTACATAGCTTGCTGTGTGCGTAGCCGTCCGCTAGGTTAAGTACGCAGATCGGTGTACATAACATCGGAACTATTCAATGAATGGAGTAATCGTGGGAAAACTCGATGGCAAGGTCGCGGTGATCACGGGCGCGACAAGTGGTATGGCGTTGGCCGGTGCCAAGTTGTTCGTCGCCGAAGGAGCTCACGTCTTCATCACGGGCCGACGGAAGGACGCGCTGGACCAGGCCGTCGAATTTATCGGTCGTAATGTCACCGGCGTGCAAGGCGATTCGGCCGACCTCGACGATCTGGACCGTTTGTTCGACACGGTCGAACAGGAAAAAGGCGCGATCGACGTGTTGTGGGCAAGTGCCGGGACGGGTCAGCAGGGCAGGCTCGGCGAGATCACCGAGGAGCACTTCGATGCTGCCTTCTCGCTGAACGCACGCGGCACGCTGTTCACGGTCCAGAAGGCGCTACCGCTGTTCAACGATGGAGGCTCGATCTTCATGACCGGGTCGAACGCGTCGCTCCGGGGCTACCCCGAGTGGAGCGTGTATGCAGCGAGCAAGGCCGTGCTTCCCGCCTACGCACGGGTATGGGTGTCCGAGTTGAGGGACAGGAAGATCCGGGTGAACGTGCTGACCCCCGGCCAGATCTCGACGCCGATGATGGAGGAGGTGATGGGCGCGGAGATGAAGGCGCAGTTCGAGTCCGTAATCCCGCGGAGAGAGATGGGCCGCCCCGAGGAGGTCGCGTCGGTCGCGTTGTTCCTCGCCTCGGACGACTCGAGCTACGTCAACGGTATGGAGCTGGTTGTCGACGGCGGCACCACAGTGATCTAGGAGCGACAACGGCATGTACGCAGACAGAACGTCGCGCCCCTAACCGGCGGCCACCAGCGCAGAAGTTTACCGGCCTTCCGATTTCCGGAAATCCGTGTTGCCGTCCGCTTATTCGAATTATTAAAAAGCCGCGCCTCTCGTCGAGGGGGGCGATCGCCCCGGGCTGGATGAACTCGCGGATCCGGCTCCGCAGCGAGGTTGCCGCGACCCTGCGGCCCACTCGGCGCAGTCGTCCACCACACCATTCAATGACGCTAGCGGGAATCGATGAATTTGATTCTCAGTCGGCGATTGAGACCACGGAAGAGAGCACCTCATGAGCAGCATCAGCATCATCGGTTCAGGGAACATGGCCAGCGCCATCGGCGCCCTGGCCGTCAAGGGTGGCAACGCCGTCGAGATCCTCGGCCGCGATCCGGCTAAAGCCAAGGAAGTCGCCGCCGCGCTCGGCGGCGGCGCCACGGCCGGAACGTGGGGCGACGCCCCGGCCGGCGATATCGTCATCCTCGCCGTGCTGTTCGACGCCGCCGTGCCGATCGTCAGCCTGTATGGGGACGCGCTGGCCGGCAAGATCCTTGTCGACATCACCAACCCCTTCAACCCTAGCGTCACCGGGCTGGCCGTCCCAGCAGACACCTCCAATGCGCACATGGTCGCCAAGGCCGCACCCGCAAGCGCCCATGTCGTCAAGGCGTTCAACACCCTCTTCCGCGACGTCCTGGCCGCGGGCGGTCCGCTGGATGTGTTCATGGCCGGCGATGACGCGCAAGCCAAAGCGGACCTGTCAGCGTTCATAGAGAGCCTCGGACTGCGCCCGCGGGACACCGGCGACCTGAGCATGGCGCACTGGCTGGAGGGCGCGGGTCTGCTATCGGTAGGCGTGGGCCGCTATAGCGGGAACTACAACTTCTCGCTTGGCGTCAACTTCGGCTGAGTTCGCCGCCGAATCTCGCACGCGGCCCCGTCCCGGCTGGCAAGGTCCCGCCTACGCCGGGCGTACCGCGGCTCTGGGGATGGTGTTGTCGATGAGGACCACGCCGCGGACTTTCGGTTGCAGATCGAAGACACCGTGGTCAACGGGATGGACTACATCATGCTCGACGCTGACGGCAGCATCGCCGAGGTGACCATATGGTGGCGCCCGCAGCCGTCCGGCGTCCAGATGCAGGGGCGCCTTGCTGTCTCCGCGGCATGCACCCCTGGGAGTTGCGCAGGAACGGGGAGTAATGACGAAGACCGCAGCTCCCTACCGATACGGCCAGATCCGGTACTGGTAGGTGTTGCGCAGAGCATGGGCGGCCATAAAGTCCCAGGCGTGACTGGTCCGGCTAGAGGCGGGCTGGCGGCAGCGGGCGCATGAGCTCCGACGACCAATCACCCGTCGATGGAGTTTGCTGAACTGAGCCGGAGGAGCGGGCGGCCCTTCTTCCGTCATCGGCAGGTTGCTCGACCCCACGTCGGGCACGGTGACGGTGGGCAGCATAAACATTCGCACGACCAAGTCGGCGGAACTGGCCAAGCATCTTGTCGATTCTGCGGCAGGACAACCACATCACTGCTCGACTGAGGGTCCGCGAACTCGTCGGATTCGGGCGTTTCCCGCATTCGAAGGGTCGGCTCGGCAAGGACGACGCCGAACACGTCGACAGGGCTCGGACTCCTAGAGTTGGACGGGCTGGCGCACAGGTTCCTCGATCAGCTGTCCGGACGAGCACGGCGATGACTTTCCGCTCCAGTAGCCTGTGGCCGCAAGTGTGAGTTTCCCGTAGAGCCGCTGTTTGCGTTGGATGCGCGTCAGATCAACTAAAGATCGTGCATGTGATGCACATATGCAGCAGTCTAGTTGACGTAGTATTCGTTATCGGTATTTCGAAAACGTATGATTTCAAACCTATTTGGCGCATATCTGCCTGAGCAATCGTGCGGACACGGTTCGGTTCTGCAGACCTGACTCGCCAATGAGAACTGCGCGCCACGCCGTCGGTAGATTGCCTCTAGCGACGAACGAGGCAACGCCAGCACACAGCAGGGTCGAGTCCCGATCGTGGGTGGTGCGTTTCCGGAGCTGTCGGAGCAGACGGTGGCGCACATCGCCGGGGCGCTCGAGGCGTCACAATCGGTGGGCACCCGCCGCGTCTACGCCACGGACGGCGCCGCTTCTGCAGCTGGTGCCACACCCATGGCCACCCGCCGTTGCCGGCGCACCCGGCGACCGTGGCTGCGTATCTGGTCGACGCGGCAGACACCTCGCCGAAGCGGGGGAGCGGGCTTACTCACCGCGTGCGCGAACACCCCACGCCGCGCGCGCGAGCTGGATGGATGGAAAGGAGTTCGTTCGTAGGATGGATGGAGCCGATGACGGGAATCGAACCCGCGTATTCAGCTTGGGAAGCTGATGTTCTGCCATTGAACTACATCGGCGCGCACGATATTGGGCGCCCGTAGGCAGGCCCAACACCCTGCGGCGGAAACATTATCAGATGGTGATCCGGACTTCCCGGGCACACACGCGGAGTGTCATACGAGCGGTTTGCCCGCCTTCATTCTGCGTCGCAGATCGAACATGAGCAGGTTGTAGGGGAACTCCCGGATGCGGACGGGGATGCGCCTGCTGATGGCGCCGATGGTGCCGAGGGTCCGGTCGAAGCGCTTCTGATCCTTGTCGGTCCATGTCAGGTGCATTTCGTCGCGGAACTGCTGGGGCAGGAAGCCGTTGGTGAAGAACATGTTGAGCCGGCCGAAGATGCGGGACACGATGGCGGGCAGGAATTCGAGGCGCGCGATGGAGAGGACGTGTGCGCGGATGGTGTCGTCGATCGACACCTTGTCGAGGGCCTTGTTCCAGTACTCCTCGAACGCGACGCGGTCTTCGGGCCACATCTCCGGGGGCACCTGGAGAGTGGTGCCGAACGTGGCGCCTTCCTTGTAGAAGAACTCGGCGGCCGCGGGGGAGAGGTCGCCGTGCAGGGCGCGATTGACGTCCTCGAACCCGCGGTAGATGCAGGCGGCCACCCACAGCTGCAGTTCGGGGTCGAAGGCGTTGTATTGCACGGGGCTGTCGGGCGTGGAGCGCACCTTTGCGTGGGCGCGGTTGACGCCCGTGCGGAAGGCCGCCTTCTCCTCGTCGGTGCCGCGGGCTGCCACCACGAGGTAGGTCAGCGTGGTGCGGGTCCGCTTGATCGGATGCCTGAACAGCTGGCCGCTCTCGACCTTGCTCTCGTATACGCCGTACCCGACCCCGGGATGGGCGAGCTGCATGATGATGTTCGCAGCGCCTGCCAGTAGTCCGGCGCCGTCCATGACCTGGTCGAGACGGTCCGGTACTTCGAGTGACGTCGACATTCTTGTTCCCTCTCCCCACCACGGATTCGCTATCTGAACACGACCGTACTCACATATATGTTCGCCGTCCAGAGTCCGGTGGAAAGATGGTGCGCATGGCTACCGCACCGGTGAACGCGAACGTCGGAAACTCGACGAGCGACGGTGGGCGCGTCTATGGCGGTCAGGAGCGTGACCAGCGCAAATCGGAACGACGCGGCCAGCTCATCGAGGCGGGACTCGACCTGCTGGGCAGCGCGGACGGCGACCACGCCCTGACCGTCCGCGGAGTCTGCAAGCAGGCCGGGCTCGCCACCCGCTACTTCTACGAGAGCTTCACCGACCGCGACGCGCTCACCGTCGCCGTCTACGACCACGTGGTGGACCGGATCGCCACCAGCACCCTGGATGCCGTGTCGAACGCCGGGCCGGGTGAACGCGACATCGTGCGTGCCGGCGTCAGCAACATCGTGCGGGAGGTCGCCGAGGATCCACGTCAGGGCCGTCTCATGTTCTCGGTGGCGCAGTCGAGCGCGGTGTTGGCGCAGCGCCGCCTCGACAGTTCGCGGCTGTTCGCGGGCCTGGTCACGAAGCAGACGGTCGGCTACTACGAGGTGGCCGAGAGCCCTCGCCTCGACCTGGCCGCGCACTTCATGGTCGGGGGCCTCGCGCAGACCCTGACGGCGTGGTTGAACGGCACCGTGACCCTGCCCGAGGAGGAGCTCGTGGACACCTGCACCGAACTGCTGCTCTCGATGGCCATCCACACCCGTTAACCTCTACGTGTGCTCCTCTCCGATCGCGATCTCCGTGCCGAAATTTCCGCTGGACGTCTGGGCATCGACCCGTTCGACGATTCGATGGTCCAGCCCTCGAGCGTGGACGTGCGCCTCGACAGCCTGTTCCGGGTGTTCAACAACACCCGCTACACGCACATCGACCCAGCTCAGCGGCAGGACGAGCTGACGACGCTGGTCGAGCCGGCCGAGGGTGAGCCGTTCGTCTTGCACCCCGGAGAGTTCGTTCTCGGCTCCACGCTCGAGGTGTGCTCGCTGCCCGACGACCTGGCGGGACGCCTCGAGGGCAAGTCCTCGCTCGGCCGCCTCGGACTGCTGACGCACTCCACGGCCGGGTTCATCGACCCAGGCTTCAACGGGCACATCACGCTGGAACTCTCCAACGTCGCGAATCTGCCCATCACCCTGTGGCCGGGCATGAAAATCGGCCAGCTGTGCCTGCTCCGGCTGTCGAGCGCGGCGGAACACCCGTACGGCAGCTCCGCCGTCGGCTCCAAGTACCAGGGCCAGCGCGGGCCGACGCCGTCGAAGGCCTACCTCAACTTCGCGCAGAGCTGAGCCC
Organism: Rhodococcus sp. NPDC127593; assembly: GCF_042671975.1. Lineage (NCBI taxonomy): Bacteria > Bacillati > Actinomycetota > Actinomycetes > Mycobacteriales > Nocardiaceae > Rhodococcus > Rhodococcus sp. NPDC127593. Next base: position 10,970 of record NZ_JBHXWI010000045.1, read on the forward strand.
GCGCGGCCCGCAAAAATAGTTGCAAACCGAGTGGTCCGCTACTCGTGTGTATTGCGGCGGGTGAGAGAAGACTGAGATTCGAAGCCGCCCTCTCCTGGGCGTTCGATCCCGGAGGCCGCCATGAAAGACGTAGTCGTGTTGTTGCCCGGCATCGGCGGGTCGGTGCTCGCCCGTGACGGCAAGGACATATGGGCACCGACACCGGGCGTCGCGCTGGCAGGCGTGCTGTCGCTGGGCGGGAACATCAAACGCCTGAAACTCGACGGTGACGACCCGGACGTCGACGACCTCGGCGACGGCGTCGTGGCCACCCGCCTGGTCCCGGACTTCCACTTCGTTCCCGGGCTGGACTGGAAGATCGACGGGTACACGAAATTCCGCGACGACGTCGTCCGCCGATTCGGGGTGGTTCCCGGCGACAACTATTTCGAGTTCCCCTACGACTGGCGGCGCGACAACCGGGTGGCAGCGCGGGCCCTGGCCCGACGGACCCACGAGTGGCTGGCGCGGTGGCGCGAGAAGTCGGGCAACGCGGACGCGAAGCTCGTGCTGGTGTGCCATTCGATGGGCGGAATCGTCGCTCGACTGTTCCTCGAATTCCTGGACGGCTGGCGTGACACCCGCACCCTCGTCACGTTCGGGACCCCGTACTCGGGCTCGGTCAACGCGCTCGACTTCCTCGTCAACGGGTTCCGGAAGGGCTGGGGTCCGTTCACCGTCGACCTCAGTGCGCTGATCCGGTCGTTCACGTCCGCCTACCAGTTGCTGCCGTCGTATCGGTGCATGGCGGGCGACGACGGGTCGTGGCTCGCGCTCGACGACAAGAAGCTCGACTGGTCGGGGACGGGTCTCGACGCCGGCCGGATGGGTGCGGCAGTGCGCCTGCACCGGGAACTGCGCGACACGGTCACCGCACGGCTGAATTCGGGACACGAGGGCTACGACATCCGGCCGGTGATCGGCGACTTCCAGCCCACCAAGTGGGCCGCCCGGCTCGCCGGGACGAAGGTCGAGACGATGACCGTGCGCGGACCCGACGAGAGCGGCGGCGACGGCACTGTTCCGAAATTGTCGTCCACCCCGCACGAGCTCATGACGGGATGGAAGAACGCGGCCTTCTTCAGCCAGCGGCACGGATCCCTCCAGAACGACGACCCGGTGCTCGACCATGTGGGCGGAATCCTGAACACCGCGACGCTCGCGCCTCCGAACGTGTTTCCGGCGGTGAACGAATCGGTCGCACTGGAAGTCGACGACGTCACGACCGCCGAGCCGTTGGTGATCCGTGCGCGCACCGGTGCCGGAGGCGCTCGGCTTCTCGCGACGGTCGAGCCCGTCGCCGGCGGCCCGAGTCGCGAACATCCGCTGGCGTCGACCGCAGACGGCTGGCAGCAGACCAGCCTCGACGGGCTGACCGCCCAGGACTACCGGATCACCGTGCGCGCACCCGGGGTGCACCCGGTCACCGACGTCGCGAGTGTGGTCGACCTCGACGAGATCGCCCGGTCCGTGGACGTCTAGGAGCGCCGACACATGGGACCTACACCTGGTTTCGAGGCATTGGAGATCAGCGTTCTCCGGGCGGGCGACCACGTCTGGCTGTCGGCGCAGTCGCGAATGGGTTCGGTCTTCGCGGTGCGGCGACCGGTCCCGGAATGGAAACTGTCGAACGACGTCACCGGACGGACGATCGACACACCGTCCGAGTGGTTGACCGACACCGTCCGGCACGCGCGCACCGACGCCGCAACCCATGCGCTCGACGTGGGAAAAGTGTTGACGGATCTGGTGTTCGGAGTCCCCGACATCGTCACGCTGCTGCAGCAGAGCCGGGGGTTGGCCCGGACCACGGGAACCCAACTCCTCGTGCGCGTCCTCGCCGCGCCGCAGGAAGTGTGCGCCTGGCCGTGGGAGTTGCTGCTGGATCCGCAACGACCCGACCAGTTCCTCGCCATGGCACGCGACGTCCACGTGGTGCGATCGGGACGGTCGCGCACCTACCCGTTGCGGCAGACACCGATCGAGCCGCCGCTCAACCTCCTGCTGGTGATGTCGAGCCCCTTGCGGGAGGGTCCCTCGGATTCCGAGGCCCCGTTCGACCTGTATGCCGAGAAACGCAGCCTGCTGTCGGAACTGCAGCCGCTGATCGACCGTGGCCTGCTGCGCGTGGTGGTCGAGGACCGCCCGTCGGTTGAACGGCTCCGCAGTCGAATGGGCATGCAGAGACGCGGTTTTCACCTCTTCCACTACCTCGGCCACGCCAATCCGGACGGGCTCAAGCTGGAGCGTCGCAACGGTCGCGGGATGCTGCTGCCCAGCCAGGAATTCGCGTTGCTGTTGCAGCAACTCCCGGACCTCCGGCTGGCCGTGTTCGCGGGCTGTGAGACGGCCCGCGCGCCGGACGGTGCCGCCGACGACGATCCCTGGCCCGGACCACTGTCTTCCGCCGACATCTGCGTGCGTGATGCGTGCCCGATGGTGATCGGGATGCAGGCGGTGCTGCCCTTCAGGACGGAGCGCCTGCTGACACGCTTCTTCTACCAGGCACTGACCGCCGGCCAGCCGGTGGCCGAGGCGTTGCGGCTGGCGCGGCTCGCGATCAACGGCGACGAGAACAGCGGTGACCCGCTGCTCGACTGGGCGGTGCCGTGCCTGTTCGTCGGGGGTAGCGAGCCCGGCGCGATCATCGACCCGGAGGCGAGGGCGCGGCCGGAGCCGCCGTCCCGGCGGGTCGGGTTGCGCCTCGGTATCCGCCAGGGCGAACTCCGTTTCATCTCCCGCCTCGCGGAGCTGCGCGAGGGGGTGGACGTGCTGTCCGGGCAGACGCCGGCGCGGTTGCTCCACGTCGTCGGAATGCCGTCGACGGGAAAGACCTCGCTTCTGGACCGGGTGCTCGACGAGCTCGACCCGCAGATCGCGCATCTGTACATCAGCGCGAAACGGCTGCTCGCGGAACCCGACCCGGTCCGCGAACTGGCCCGCCTCGTCGACGAGCTGATGCGCGACGTCGGGGTGCGCACCGTCCGGCCGGGCAGATTCAGCGCCGGCGACTGGTGGGAGCGACTGCTCGGCGACCTCACCGAAGTCCCGGTTGCGATCGTCATCGACGACGGTGACCTGCTGGTCGGCGACGCACCCGGCGCCCCGGGCCTCCTCGACGCGCTGGTCCTGCTGACGCAGCGGCGCAGCAAGGCGCGGCTCGCGGTGGCGGCCACCGCGGACCTGGTCGAACTGACGCGACCGCTCCGCCCCTCGGAGGTGCGGACGATCCGTCTCGACGCACTGTCGTGGCCCGAAGTGTGGCAATGGATCCGGCGCAATCTGCCGACCCTGACCCGCTATCCGGAGAAGGACCTGTCCCGCCTCTACGCGGACGTGCGGCACCTGGAACTGTGGGAGCAGTTGGCGGATCTGGCCGCCCAGAACGGCACGTTCGACCCGCGGGACCTGCCGGTCCTCGTCCGGCAACTCGGCGTCGGCGCCGCGAAACCGGCTCCCCAGGTATCGAACGGCTCCGACTTCTTCGGCGCCGAAACCGCTGTGCCCGAAGCAGAGGCGGCGGCGTCGCCGGTGCGGCGCGCGTTGCGGTTGGCGGTCGCGGGTCCGTTCACGGTGGGCCGACGCGAGGAGATCGCCGTCGCTGTCACGCAGTGCGCCATCAAGCACGGGGTTCCGGGGCGGGTGGTAGCCGGCGAGACGGGGGAGGGCGAATCGGCACTGGCCGAACTCCTGCCCCGCGAGCTGGCCTTCGGCGACGGTGTCCCGTCCGAGCACGACGTCTGCCGGTGGATGGAAGACGCCGCCCTCGCCGATGCCGACATCCTGGTGTTGGACTACGGCAATGCCGTGCCCTCGGATGCGCAGAATGCGGTGATTGCACGCCTGGTGAGCGACGGCAGACTGGTGATCGCCTCGGGCGACCACCCGGACGAGCCGACCTACCCCGCCTGGACCGCGGACGCGTTCGCGGTCGGCGCCATCGAGGACGACGGCACACTCACCCACGAAACCCCGTACTACCCCGACGTCGGTAAACCGGACGTCTACGCGCCGCGGACGATCACCGAGACGGCCTGCGAGCAGCTCGTCGACCGCCCGGAGATGGACGGCACGACGTTCGCCGCGCTGTACGTGGCGGTCGCCGCCATGCTGGTGTGGGCCACCGACCGCGATCTGGCAGCGCAGGAGGTCCGGGCACTGCTGGTCGAGACGGCGACACCGATATCGACGGCGCGGGGCGACACCGCGAGGCAACTCGACGTCGAGGCGGCACTGGACTACGCGCGGCGGCAGGTCATCGTCGGCGCCCTCGGTTCGGACGCACTCGAACTCGGCCAGCTCCTCGCGGAAACCCCCATCCGTCCGGAACTGGCGGTGCCGCTGCTCGACGACCTCGTGGCCGACGGCGACCGCATTCGACGGGTCGTCCGGGACGGCGTCGAACAGTACGAACGCGCCGACACCGTCGTCGGACCGAGAAACGAGTAGCCGACTACGCATGACCGACGTGCCCGCGACGAGAAGGCTCGCAATCACAGCATCGAGCCGCCGACCCACGTGAGGACCGAGTCATGACCATTGTCGACAACATCGGAGACGGACAGTCGCAGCGCGCGATGCCCGCGGGAACGTTCGAGGCGGAACGCCAGCGACAGCGCGATGCGGCAGAACTGCGTGCCCGCGAACGGGCACCGCAGCGGGGCGAACACGTGGACGCACTCAACGGTCCCGGCGGCGTCGCCGCGGCGGATACTCCCGAACGGATCGCGAAGCGGGTGGACCGGCTCGGTCGCTACTACGCGGCAGGGGACTGGGAGTCGGACACCCTCCCGGATCAGTTTCTCGAGAAAGTCTTGGGCACCGCCGATTTCGTCGGCGCCCGGTACCTCGATGCCGGCGTCGCCGCCGCCCGGTCGATCGGGCGTGTGAACATCCGGGACGCACGGGGAACCCTGCAGGGCTACGGCACGGGCTTCCTCGTCTCACCAACGTTGCTCCTGACCAACCATCACGTGCTGCCGGACGCGGATACCGCCCGCAGCAGCGTGATCGAGTTCGACTACCAGGACGGTATCGATGGGAAGCCACGCCCGGTGCAGATGTTTCCCCTCGACCCGGCCCGGTTCTTTCTCGCCGACCGCGAACGCGACTTCGCCCTCGTCGCGGTCGGTGCCGAACCCGGGACGCTCGCCCAGTTCGGGTTCAACCCGCTGATCCAGGCGGAGGGCAAGGCCATCATCGGCGAGTTCGTGACCATCGTGCAGCACCCCCGCGGCGAGAAGAAGCAGGTCGCCTTGCGGGAGAACCGCATCGTCGACATCCCCGAGCGGTTTCTGCACTACTCGGCCGACACGGAACCCGGATCCTCGGGTTCCCCGGTGTACAACGATCAGTGGGAGGTGGTCGCGTTGCACCACGCGAGTGTGCGGGCCCCGCAGCACACCGAGTTCGGCGGGTTCCTCAACGAGGGGGTGCGGATCAGCCGGATCCTCGAATTCGTGCGGGCCCAGAACCTGCCACCACACTCGCGCGGCCTCGTCGACGAACTCCACACCGCCGAGCGGACCCCACCGACCGTCCCGCCGGCGTTCGAACGCGAACGGGAAGTGACCGTGCGGGTGCCGCTCGAAATCACCGTACGCCTCGGCTCCGTCGAATCGCCCGCCGCTCGACCACCCGCTGCGCCCGAGGCGATCTCGATCGACCCGAACTACAGCACGCGCGGCGGGTACGACTCGAATTTCCTGCGTGTGCCGCTGCCCCTTCCGCTGCCCGGGGTTCCGTCGGTGGCCTCCCCGGAGTTGCGGTATCACCACTTCAGCGTCGTGATGCACCGCGAGCGGGCGCTGGCGCTGTTCACCGCCGTGAACATCGACGGAACGCAGTCGCAGAGCCCCCGGCGCGACAGCGACAGATGGATTCTCGACCCGCGACTTCCGGCCGATCAGCAGACCGGGGAGGACGTGTACCGCGACAATCCGCTCGACCGCGGACACCTCGTGCGCCGACTCGACCCGGCGTGGGGACCGCTCGCCAAGGCGGCGAACGACGACACGTTCCACTTCACGAATTGCACTCCGCAACATCACAATTTCAATGCAGGTCAGACGCTGTGGCTGGGCCTGGAGGATTACGTGTTGAAGAACGCGGACAACGCCGATCTCGCCGTCAGCGTCGTGACCGGACCCGTTCTCGCACCCGACGACCCCGAGTATCGCGGGGTGGCGCTGCCCCGTCAGTTCTGGAAGGTGGTGGCCATGGTCAAGCAGGACGGCGGTCTCTCGGTCACCGGATACCTGCTCAGCCAGGCTGCCTTGCTGGACGAGTTCGCCGAGGGGGAGGAGGCGTTCTCCTACGGCGCGTACCGCACGTTCCAGGTACCCGTGCGGCGAATCGCCCAGTTGACCGGTCTGGTCCTCGATCCCCACGTCGCGGCCGATCCGCTCGAGCACATCGAGACGAGCAGCCTGCCTCGCGAACTGATCCGTCCCCAAGATCTGATTCTCTGAAACCGGAAGGGAACCCGACGCCATGAGTACCAACGAATCAGCAGTCGATCTGCCGGCGCGCCGCACATGCGGGGCGATGGACGTGCACCGCCGGCTGTTGACCGAGTCGGAGTCGTATCGCATCGCCCGATCGGAGATCGAGAACCAGACCATCGACCTGGAATCGCTGCAGTCGATCGCCGCCCGCGGCGTCGCACGGATTCCGGTCGTCGTCCACGTCGTGTGGAAGACTGCGGCGCAGAACCTTTCCGACGCCCAGATCGCGAGCCAGATCTCGGTGCTCAACCAGGATTTCCGGGGCACCAACGACGACGTGGACACCGTCCCGTCCGCGTTCGAGCATCTGGTCGGCGACGTGGGAATCGAGTTCTTCCTCGCCGACACGGACCCGGCCGGACGGTCGACGAACGGAATCACCCGAACCGCAACCGAAGTCGATTCGTTCGACCAGAACGACGGCGTCAAGTCGGCGGATACCGGCGGCGCCGATCCGTGGCCGACACAGAGATACCTGAACATCTGGGTCTGCGCGCTCGGCGGTGGTCTGCTCGGCTACGCGCAGTTCCCCGGCGGTCCGGCCTCCACCGACGGCGTCGTGATCACGTACACCGCGTTCGGGACGACGGGCACTGCACGGGCGCCGTTCAACCTCGGGCGCACCGCGACCCACGAGATCGGCCACTACTTCAATCTCTTCCACATCTGGGGCGACGACGGCACCGGGTGCCGGGGCTCCGACGAGGTCGGCGACACCCCCAATCAGGGCGGGCAGAACGTGGGAATGCCGCGATACCCCCACATCAGTTGCGGGAACGGCCCCCACGGCGACCTGTTCATGGACTACATGGACTACACGGACGACGCCGGGATGGTGATGTTCACCCAGGGGCAGGGCGCGCGGATGGGAGCGTGCCTCGACGGGATCCGGAAGCAGTTGTGGACCGGACACGCCGTGAGCCCGGCATCCTCCGCCGTGATCGCGCGGGGCGCCGCCGGCCGTTGGGGGCATTCGTTCGAGGAAGACCACGACGGCCTCCGCGTGTACCGGCCCGCCGGCTTCGAGTTCCCACGGGCGCGGGGCCGCGGCGGTATCGAATTCCGGCCCGACGGCTCGTTCGTCGACTGGGCGATCGGCCGGGGAGACGCCAACGAACCACGAGAGGGTAGGTGGGTGTCCGACGACGGCGGGCGGCTCGAGGTGACCACGGCGGCGGGCGACTCGCGCACCGTCCGGGTGGTCCGGCTCGAGGAGGACCGTCTGGAATTGGACGTGGGCGACCCCTCCTGACCCTGGCGGTGGACGGTACCTGCGGGGATATAATTCTCTGACCTGGCATTCACACTCAGTGACGCGGTTCCGCCGTACTCGGGGAGACGGATTGGCGCGCCCCGAAAGGAATTCCGATGTCTACTCGACAAGTGGTGGGCCGGTTGGGCGCAGTGATCGCCGTCGCCGGCGCACTGTCGTTCGCAGTGCCCTCGGCCGTCTCGGCGGCGCCCTTCATCCCCGGCTCGATGTCGACGTGCGCCCCCGGCGCGTGGCTGACGTTCAACGCGGAACGGGTCGCGCCCGACCGGATCCGCTACACCACCGCCGCGCCGCTCGCGCAGTGGAACGGCGCCGTAGTGCAGTTCACGAACCTCACCACCGGGTTCCGGGGTGTCGCGTTCGTCAACGACCCGGTTCCCGCCGCCGTGGGATTCGGTCCCGTGCTGAGCGAGATCGCCGGACTGCTGCCGTGCTTCGTCAGCGCGGGCGTCACCATGTCCTGACCTCTCAGCTGGGGTCGGAGCCGCGGACGGCCGCCAACCACACCGCACCGGCCGCCGCGACGCAGGTCGCACCGGCGAACGCCGGAAGCCCCCCGCCCGCGACGTACACCCACAGTGCCCCGATGAACGGCGCCGCGACCGCGAACTGGGCATCGAGGACGAGCCGGCGGACCGGCCGAGCGGCCATCCGTGCGCGCACAGGGCCGTCCGGATCCGGACGCGACGGGTTGTCGATCAACCGCCCGGCCGGCTCCGAACGACGCGCTCGCCCGGAGGGGAGCAGTCGACGGCCTTCCCAGACGACGACACGGCGCCGCCCCGCGTCGTGCACCGTCGCCGCGGTCGGGGTCGGCAGGGTGACCAGGAGGGGATCGAAGAACACCGGAATCCACAGTGAACCCGGTTCCTCGCGAACCTCGATCCAGGACCTGCTGGTCAGCCGATTCTGCTGGCGGACCCGGTGCACCATGGCAGGGCGACCCGGCTCCGACCCCGTCCGGGTGGCAGCGAACCACGTGTAGCCGGTGACACCGAGCACCGTCGCCGCCACGACGACCAGTGCGCTGAGCTGATCGGCGTCGGCGACCACGGCGAACGCTCCACACACCACCAGCGCACACACACCGACGGCGACGGGGTAGCGCACGGCCACGGGACTACTGATTCAGGAAGCCGATCGTGGTGTAGTCGTACGACGCGAGGCCCGGGGCGCCGAAGTTCGCCAGGTCGTCGCGCACCGCGACATTGCCGGGCGCCTGCACGAGCGGCAGCGAGAAGCCCTCCTCGAACACCGCCGTGTCCACCTCGTTCGCGAGTTCGACCGCCTTGTCCGGATCGAGTTCCGAGATCGTCCGCTCGATCAGCGCGTTCAGTTCGGGCGAACCGATCCGGCCGTAGTTGCCCTGCAGGTCGTCGGGGTTGTACGCGTAGATTTGTGGCAGGCCGCTGAGCGGGAACGGATCACCCACCCAGGAGAATTGGGCGATGTCGAAGTCGCCCGGCTGAATCACATCGGTGAAGAATCCGGTACCGCCACGGGTGTCGATGTTCAGCTTGGCGCCGATCTGCGCGAGGTTCTGCTGAAGGATCTGCGCGATCTGGACCCACGTGGTCGACTGGTACATCACGTCGCGGATCTCGAGTCTGCGGCCGTCCTTCTCGCGGAACTCGCCGTTGAGTTTCCACCCGAGTTCGTCGAGCCGCCGCGCCGCCTCCTCGGGGTCATAGGCGACCGGTGCGCTGTTGTCCTGATAGCCCTGCTGACCGTTGAGATACACGTGATTGTTCAGCGGCTGCGGATCGTCGACCAGACCGTTCTGAATCGCGGTCGCGATGCCCTGCCGGTCGATGCCCTTCGAGAGTGCCACCCGCAGTTCCGGATCGGCGAGGATGGAACCCTCCGCTCCATTGAACGTGATGTGCGAGAACTGGTTTCCCGGTGCCCGGCGGATCGCGATGCCGGCCGAGCCCTGCGCCGTCTTCACTTCGTCGATGGTGGCCAGCCCCGACGCGTCGATTTCGTTGTTCTGCAACGCCGGAATGCGGGCCGAGTCGTCGAGCACGCTGTAGGTGATGGTGTCGAGTTTCGGCGTGTCACCCCACCACGCGGGGTCGCGGCCCAGCGTGATCCGGTTCTGCGCCTTGTCGATCGACTCGATGCGGAACGGACCCGACGTCAGCGTGATCCCGTCGCGCAGACTCGCGTTGAAGGCCTCGGGGGACGCGGTCACCGACTTCGGGTAGAGCATCGAGTTACCCGCGAACTGGCCCCGCCATTCGGCGTACGGCTCGGCGAACGTGATCACCGCCTGACGGTCGTCGACGCCGCGCTCGACCCGGTCGACCCGCTCGAACCCGGACGTGTTCGCGATCAGGAATTCCTTGTTCGTCCCGCTCAGCGCCGCGGCCTGGGACTGGATGTCCGCCCACGTGATCGGGGTGCCGTCGGACCACACCGCCTTCGGGTCGATCGTGTACGTGACCTGTTGGGGGTCCGTGCCGGTGAGCGCCACGTCGGTGAAGTAGTCGTGATTGACCGACAGCGCCCCGGACGCGTCGGTGCTGAACGCCCGCGGCAACATCGGCTTCAGCATGCCGGCGATCTCGGAGTCGTTGCCGTCGTTGGACAGGGCGTTGAAGTTCGGGGGGAAACCCGACAACGCCAACCGCAGATTTCCGCCGTCGCGCAGCTCGCTCGGATCGTGCGGATTGATGTCGTTGGTGGTGCCGATCGACCCGGAGCCGGCGTCGACACCCCCGGTGTCCGAACCCCCGCAGCCACCGACAATCAGGCCGACGGCCAGGAACGATACCGCGAGGCGGGTGCGCGCCGATCGAATCCTCATGGGGTGCCCTTCCTCGAAGTTCGCTGAGGCTAGTGTGCCAAATACGTCGGATCCGGAACGGGAATTGCCTCGAGCAGTGCCCGGGTGTACTCGTGCTGCGGATCCTCGAAGATCTCTTGCGCCGGCCCCGACTCGACGATTCTGCCCCGGTACATCACCGCGACGTCGTGCGCGATGTTGCGGACCACCGACAGGTCGTGGGAGACGAACAGGTACGACATGCCCCGCTGCTCCTGGAGATCGCGCAGGAGGTTGAGCACCCCGGCCTGGATCGAGACGTCGAGCGACGACACCGGCTCGTCCAGGATCAGCAGTTCCGGATCCAGGGCGAGCGCCCGGGCGATGCTGATCCGCTGCTTCTGGCCGCCCGAGAAATCCGCCGGATAGCGGTCGGCGTGCTCGCGTCGCAATCCGACGAGGTCGAGCAACTCCGGTACCCGGCGGCCGACCTCTTCGCGCTTGCGGCCGTCCAGTCGGAGCGGCTCGGCGAGGACGTCGAACACCGGCAGGCGGGGGTCCAGGGACGCCGTCGGATCCTGGAAGACGACCGCCATCTTGCGCCGGATCGCGCGCTTCTCGTGTGGGCTCAGCGCTGCGACGTCGGCACCGAGCACCTCGATCGAGCCGGATTCCGGCGCGGCCAGGTCGAGGACCTGCGTCAACGTGGTCGATTTGCCGGAGCCGGATTCGCCCACCAGCGCCAGCGTGCGGCCGGCGCGGATGTCGAAGCTGATGCCGTCGACCGCCCGGATCTCGCCCCGCTTGCGGCGGAACACCAGGCCGCTGGTGATCGGATACGTCTTCACGAGATCGGCCACCTGCAGTACCACCCGGTGCTCGGGGACCGTCTCCGCGGTGGGGGTGGGGGCCGGCTGGTCCCGCCGATATGCCGTGAAGAGGTCGCGGGTGCCCATCTCGCCGACGCGGATGCACGCCGCATGATGGCCACGCCCGGTCGAGACGAGTTCCGGCTCGGCGAGCAGGCAGGCGTCGACCGCGAGCGGGCAGCGCGGCGCGAACGTGCAGCCCGGTGGCAGCGAATGCAGCGCGGGCGGGGCACCGGCGATCGAGACCAGGCGGCTCCGGATCGGCGCATCCATCCGCGGTACAGACACGAGTAGCCCTGCGGTGTAGGGCATTCGGGGCTCGGCGAACAGCTCGCGTACCGGCGCGGACTCCACCACGCGGCCCGCGTACATCACCACCACACGGTCGGCCAGCGTCGCGGCGATGCCCATGTCGTGGGTGATCATCACGACGCCGGCGCCGGTGAGGTCGCGAGCCTTGCGCAGCAGGTTCAGGATCTGCGCCTGCACGGTCACGTCGAGGGCGGTGGTCGGTTCGTCGCAGATGATCAGCGCGGGGTCGTTGGCGATGGCGATGGCGATCACGACGCGCTGGCGCATGCCGCCGGAGAACTCGTGGGGAAAGGCCCTGGCGCGCACCGCCGGATCGGGTATCCCGACCAGGTCGAGCAGGTCGACAGCGCGCTGCGCGGCGTCCTTCTTGCTGCTCGCCCGGCCGTGGACGAGCAGCGCCTCGGCGATCTGGTCACCGACCCGGTACACCGGCGTCAATGCGGACAGCGGGTCCTGGAACACCATGCTGACCGTCTTCCCGCGCAGCGCCGACAGCTCCCGGTCTCCCATGCCCAGCAACTCGCGGCCCTGCAACCGGATGGAACCGGTGACGCGCGCGTGCTCGGGCAGCAGACCCATCACGGCGAGGGACGCCACCGACTTGCCCGAGCCCGACTCACCCACGATGGCGAGCACCTCGCCGTCGGAGACGCCGTAGCTGACGCCCCGGACCGCCTCGATGCGGCCTTCCTCGCTGGGAAAGCTGACCCGCAGGTCCTCGATCTCGAGCAGTGGTTGCCTGGTCACCGCTTCGCCTTCTTCTTCCGCTTGCGGGACCGGGCGCGCGTCGAGCTGGGGTCGACCGCGTCGCGCAGGCCGTCGCCCACCAGGTTCGCCGACAACACGGTGATCACCAGCAAGCCGCCCGAGAACAGGAACAGCCACGGATAGGTGAGGGCGGATTCGGTGCCGTCGGCGATCAGCGACCCGAGGGAGATGTCCGGCTTCTGGACGCCGAACCCGAGGAAGCTGAGCCCGGTCTCGGCGAGGATCGCGGCACCGACGTTCAGGGTCGCGTCGATGATCAGAATCGACGCGATGTTCGGGACGATATGGCTGGTGATGATCTTATGCGTCGGTGCCCCCATGTACCGGGCCGCCTGGACGAATTCCCGCTCGCGCAGGCTCAGCGTCATCCCCCGAACCATCCGGGCGGTGATCATCCAGCCGAACACTGCCAACAGCAGGATCAGCAGGACGATCGAGCTCGAGGACTTCAGCCGCGGAGTGAACACCGCGATGATGATGAAGCTGGGAACGACGAGCAGCAGATCGACCAGCCACATGATCACCCGATCCGGCCAGCCGCCGACATACCCTGCCAGCGCACCGACGAGCGCCGCGATGGCGGTGGAGAAGATCGCGACGCAGATCCCGATGATCAGCGACTTCTGCAGCCCGCGCAACGTCTGGGCGAGGACGTCCTGGCCGATCTGGTTGGTGCCGAACGGATGTTCGGCGCTGGGCGGCTGCAACAGCGCGGTGTAGTCGAGTTGCTGATAGTCGTAGGGGAGCAGGTACGGTCCGACGAAACTGCCCACGAACAGCAGCACCAAGACGCACACCCCGGCAATGGCAGGCTTGTTCCGGAGAAACCGCCGCCACAGCAGGGTCCGACGGCCGACGGCCGACACCGCCGCATCGGTGGACGCGATCTGGATCTCGGTCACCCGACACGCACCCTCGGGTCGAGCGCCGCGTACACCACGTCCGAGAGCAGGCCCGACAACAGGACGATCAGCCCGGTGAACGACGTGATCGCCACGACGATGTTGGTGTCCTGATTGTCGATGCCGATCACGATCCACTCGCCGATACCGTGCCAGCCGAAGATCGTCTCGGTGAACGTCGCGCCGACGACCAGCGCCCCGAAACCGTAGGCGAACAGTGTCGCCATCGGGATCAGCGCCGTCCGGAGCCCGTGCTTGAGCAGTGCCGCCCGCCGGGTCAGCCCCTTCGCCCGCGCGGTCCGGATGAAGTCGCTCCCCAGAACGTCGAGCATCGCGTTGCGTTGATACCGGCTGTAGCCGGCGATGCTGCCCAACGCCAGCGCGATGGTCGGCAGCACCAGATGCTGCACGCGGTCGACGAACTGCGGCCAGAACCCGGTGATCGTGCTGGCCGAGGACTCGCCGGTGTACAGGAAGATCTGGCTGCCGGTGGCCGAGTTGATCTGGAGAGCGCCGTATTTGAGCAGTGTCGCGACGAGGAACACGGGCGCGCTGAGAATCAGCAGCGACAGTACGGTGCTGAAATAGTCACTGAACTTGTACTGCCGGATCGCACCGGCGGCGCCGATCAGCACACCCAGTACCGCTCCGATGACGGAACCGAGGATCAGCAACCGCATGCTCACCAGGATCCGGCGACCCAACTCGTCCGACACCGGCTGACCCGTGATGGTGGTGCCGAAGTCGCCGTGGACCACGCCGCCCAGCCAGTTCGCGTACCGCACCGGGATCGGATCGTCCAGGTGCAGTTCGGCGGCCTTCGCGTCGATCACCGATTGCGGTGGCCGGGGATTTCGCTGCTCCAGGCTGTCGAGCGGACGGAAGGTGAGCGAGGCGAGACTGAACGTCAGGAACGACGCGAGCAGCAACAACACCACGTAGTTGAGCGCTCGTCGTAGCAGGAAGCCGGTCATCGGTCCACCTCGCAACTAGGGCTCAGGCCTGAAATTATAGGAGCGTGCCGCCGGGCGTCAGCTCGACTCGGCGAAACCGGTGCCGGGTCGGAGATCGCCGCCAGGCACGTCGCGTCCCCGCTTGTTAGCGTGACGGGGTGACACTTCGTGCCGGGTCCGCCGAACCGCTGACGCGGCGCACGGCACACCTCACGACGTACGACGAGCACGCGGTGACGGTCCCGCGTTCCGGCGATCGTGCGCTGGTCGCGGTGCCGCGCGGGGTGACACCGTCGGCGGTCGCGTACTACCTGCACGGGCGGACGGGAGACGAGAGGTCGATCGACGATCGCGCCGGCCTGCGGGACGGCCTGCTGGACGCCGGATACCTGGTCGCCAGCCCGTACCTGCACGGCGACCAGTGGGGAAACCGGTGCGCACAGGACGCCGTGGTCGCACTGGACGAGTGGGTATCCCACCGGTGGCCGGTGACACGTCGGTTCCTGATCGGCGAATCGATGGGCGGCAACGCCGCCGCCAACGCCGTGCGCCTGCGCGAGGTCGCGTGGGACGGCGCCGTGTTCATCGCTCCGTCGCTGTCGCTGCGCGCGGTGTGGGAACGGGGCGAACATGGACGCGACACCGTGCGGGACGCCTTCCGCTTGTCCGCGGACGGACGCGACCTCGAACCGAAGACCGAGCGCTGGGACGCCGTCCGGCACGAGCCAGGCGACTATGTCGGAGTGCCGATTCGGGTGTACGCGTCGCGGGAGGACGAGGTGGCGAACATCGCCGGTGTCACGGGTCCGTGGGTCGAGATGCTCCGCCGCGGCTCGGACGCCGTCGAGTTCGTGGAGGTGAGCGGTCCGCACGTCTCGGAAGATCACTTCCGCACTGCGGAGGTCGTGCAGTTCTTCGGGTCTATCCGGTGAACGTGGGGAGGCCTTCTCGGCGAAGGTCTCCCCACGTGTTCAGGCCTCGGTCCGGTGCGTGGTGTCCAGCCGGAAGACGTTGGTGAAGAAGTCCTTGACGGCCTGGATCTTCTCGTTGGTCAGCTCGATGGCGTGGCGACGCGATTCTTCGAGCGCGGTGGACATGGCGGCTTCCTTTCGTCGAGGTGGCACAGCATGGCGTTCGACAGTCTGCCTCAGGATGCTGACGTCCGCATGACGAACAGGTGTCCTGCGTGCAACTCGAACAGCAAGCGGGGGAGCACGTTCGGTTAACCTGGCACGATGACGACGAGCAGCGCAGACGGCCGGGTCGCTATCACCTACTGCACACAGTGCCAGTGGCTGTTGCGCGCAGCGTGGATGGCGCAGGAACTACTCGGCACGTTCGGGCAGGAACTCGGCGAAGTCGCGCTCGTCCCCGGCACCGGCGGGATCTTCCGCATCACCGTCGACGACGAACTGATCTGGGACCGCAAGGAGCAGGGCGGCTTCCCCAATATCACCGTGCTCAAGCAATTGGTCCGGGACCGGGTGGCGCCCGACCGCCACCTCGGCCACAGCGACCGTAAGAGTCCCTAGGCTCAGATTCCGACCGCGCGCTCGAGGGCGCGCAGTTCGTGCCCCAGCCGGGCGGGGATCGACTTCAGGTCGGGCACCGCGCTGCGGCAGCCGGTGACCCCGAACGAGATGATGTCGTCGTTGCTGGTGCACGTGATGTTCAGGCCCTGGCCGTCGACGGGCACCGACAGCGGGTAGATGGCGTCGAGCCGCGCCCCGTTCCAGTACAGCGGCGCGCTGGGGCCCGGAACGTTGGAGATGATGAGGTTGAACGGCGGGCGGACCCGCGAGTTGTGCCCGAACAGCATGCTCGCGCCGATCGGTGCCGCGCCGAGAGCGCTCATCGCGAGGATCTGCGTGGCACTCATCGTCTCGTACGCCTCCTTGCCCTCGCGCATGGACGTCCGGATGGTGTCGAGGCGATCCGCCGGCTCGGGGAGGTGGGTGCCGAGGTTGCACATGAGCACCCCGATGTTGTTGCCGTTCGACGCCTCGCGCTGACTCTTCAGCGACACCGGCACCATCGCGATCAGCGGCTCGGCGGGCAGCGCGTTCTGATCCTCGAGGTAACTGCGGAGTGCTCCCGAGGACATCGCGAGCACGACGTCGTTGATGGTGGTATCGGACAGCTTGGCGACGAGCCGGAGACGTTCGAGCGGCCACGACTGCGCCGCGAACTGGCGGGCACCGGTGATCGGCACGTTGAACGGGGTCCTGGGTGCGGACAGGGCGAGCGGGCCGCCCTGGTCGCGGAAGGCGCGGGACACGGTGCCGGCGAGCGCGGGCACCAGCCCGGCGACCTCACCGACGGTGTCGCGGGCGGTTCGGAACGTGGAACCGGCCAGACCTGACAGGCTGAACCCGTTCGACGGCGTCCGCTGCGGCCGCGGGCCCCGCGGCTGCCACGGAGCCGGCACGTCCCGATCCTCCGAGTTCTCGCTGAGTGCGTTCCGCAGCATCTTCATCGCGGTGACGCCGTCGGCGACCGCGTGGTGGATCTTGGTGTAGACGGCGAACCGCCCGTCGCTCAGACCCTCGATCAGGTGCATCTCCCACAGCGGGCGGCTGCGGTCGAGCAGCGATCCGTGCAGCCGCGAGCACAGAGCCATCAGCTCGGCCTCGCCCCCGGGGGCGGGCAGTGCGTCGTGCCGGATGTGGTGACCGAGGTCGATGTCGTCGACGGTCTCCCAGCTCCACTGACCGAGCGACGAGAAGGACCGGCGGGCCCGCTTGGCGAGCCGAGGTGTGACGATCCCGTCGCCGTCGGCGAGCGCCCGGTCGAGCATCGCGCGCATGTCGTAGGTGTCGGCGCCGTCCGGGAGCTGGAAGATCTCCACGCCGCCGACATGCATCGGGTGCTCACGGGACTCGCCGAGAAGGAACATCGAGTCGAGGGGGGACATGGGGAGCGGCATCTGAGCCCTTTCCATCCCGTGGACGACTTCCCGGATCGCGGGGGCTCGTCTGTGGTCTGAGGTAACGGGAGATGGTGACGTTCCGTTTGTCAGGAACTACCACCGGATAACTGTTTGGTATGGGACGGGTCACGAAAGAGTGACGCTCGTATTTCTACAGGTTTCGGGTGAGCCATGCCACTAGACAAGCGTCCAGTTTGGACGGTGTCATTCGGGTGGTGGACACTGAACATGAACTCCGTGTGAACATCCCAGTTTTGTGCACTCAGTGCGGAATTCGCGAATCCGGACCTGCATAGGGCCGAAAGTCCCTTGTTGGTATGAATTGTGGCATGACCAAGCCATGGGCAGTTGTTGAACATGTGTCGTTCGAAGGGCCGGCGCTCGTCGGTACTCTGCTGGCAGAGAGGGGAATTCGCTACACCGAGTACCCCATGTACCGAGCGTCGGAACTCCCGGCCGTTCACGACCTCGGCGGCCTCGTGGTGATGGGCGGTCCGATGGGCGCACTCGATGACGTTACCCACCCGCAACTTCCGCGAGAGCGAAACTTCATCAAAGAATTTGTGGATGCCGGACTCCCGATGCTGGGAATCTGCCTCGGCGCTCAGCTTCTCGCCGCCTCGTTCGGCAGCGCGATCCGCCGGGGGCCGACCCCGGAGAACGGCGCCGGGACGGTCACGGTGTCCGAGGACGGGACGCGCGACCCCGTGTTCGGTTCGGTCGGAGCCGAGGTGCCCGTCGTCCACTGGCACGGCGACACCTTCGACCTCCCCGACGGCGCGGTCCGGCTGGCCGGCAGTCACCTCTACGAGAATCAGGCCTTCGTGATCGGCCGCCGCGCGTACGGGTTGCAGTTCCACGTCGAACTGACCCGCGCGCAGCTGTCGGTGATGCAGGCCCACATGCCGCCGGGCACCGCCCCGTCGGGCGAGCACATGGACGACGTGGAAGCGGCCGGACGGATCATGATCGGTTCATTCCTCGACCTCACCGAGAGCTGAGAGGATCGGGGAAGCGGTCACCGATGAGTTTTATGCACCGCTGCGGTCTGTATCGATGACCTTCCGCATCGAGCGGAACCCGAGAAGGAGAATCACATGTCCCGGATGCTCTTCGTGAACCTGCCGATCAAGAACCTCGACGCGACCAAGACGTTCTTCGCCGGACTCGGCTTCGAGTTCAACTCGACGTTCAGCGACGACTCCTGCACAGCCATGGTGATCAACGAGTACACGTCCGTGATGCTCCTCGTCGAGTCCCGGTTCAAGGACTTCATCGAGGGCGGCATCTGCGACACCTCGAAGTCCGTCGAGGCCCTGATGTGTATCTCGGCCGACAGCCGCGAGGAGGTCGACAGGCTCGTCGACAAGGCCCTCGCCTCCGGCGGGACATCGTGGGGCAAGCTCCAGGACGAAGGCTCTCAACTGTTGACGTAATGTCTAGTGCTTCCTAATCCTTCCTGTTGCTATCGGATCATGCGCATCGGCGAGGCGGCGGCATACCTGAACATGTCGGTGGTGGGGGTCCGGAAGGCCGCGTCGGAGGGCCGGTTACCCTCTCGCCGGACAGGTTCTGGTCAGCGAGTCGTCGATCGGGAGGATCTCGACGTCTACCTGGGTCGACCTACACCGGAGAGTGTTCGGGCCGACAGGGCGGAAGCGTTGTACTGCCGGGTGTCCGGCTCGACCGGTCAGGATCCAAGCTCGCCAATCAGGAAAAAGTGCTGCGTGTGAGTGCCACCGGCACCGTGTACCGGGTCAACCACGGATCGTGGTTCAGGTCTGCGGGAGACCCGAGCGGGACTGAATCGGATGCATCGACGACGCAGCCGGGGGTCACGTCACGGTGGTGCGAGTGGTGTGGCGGGATCGGTTGGCGCGATTCTCCGGTGGCGTGGATCGAGCGTTACCTGTCGGTGGTCGGCGTTAAGGTCGAGGCCCCTGCGGGAGCATGGGGACACGTCGCTGGTAGAGGAGCTGATGGATGACTTCATGGCAGTGCTCGCTTCGTTTTCCGGCCGCTTCCACCGATCGCGGTCGAAGCAGAGTCAACGTCGACGTCTTCGGCGATGCGGCAGCACGGTGGGAGATGGACTAGCTGATGGCCGATGCCGGATTCACTGCGCTGCGGCAGTTCTCGTTCACCACCCGCCCCTACCTGGCTGTCGATGACGCGACCGGTGAGCCGATCGGGCTCGACGACCTCGACGTTCGTGTCGGGTGGATGCTCGACCTGATCTCGGGCGCCGAAGCGCACCTGCTGTCGCGGCTGTGGCACCCGGCCACCTTCGATGTCCTGGCCGCCGGATGTGACAGCCAAGGCCGGAAACTCCCGATGCACGGTCATGTCGCTGCCGCGCGTCTGGGCTGGACCCCCCACTACCCGGACGCGGTCTACGT
Source organism: Rhodococcus sp. NPDC127593 (assembly GCF_042671975.1). NCBI lineage: Bacteria > Bacillati > Actinomycetota > Actinomycetes > Mycobacteriales > Nocardiaceae > Rhodococcus > Rhodococcus sp. NPDC127593. The sequence goes on from NZ_JBHXWI010000045.1 coordinate 30,687, forward strand.
CCCCTCGCGTGTCACGCGGGTGGTGACCGCACAGATGATGGCCACGCTGCGGACCCTGGCATACCGAGACACCGCGATCACGGCACTGTCGGCCCGGTTCGACCCGGCCACCGGCCGCATCGCCGCACCCACTACGGCTGCGGAGTACGTCCCGTCCGGATACGCCAAAGGCGTGGTGCGACAGCTCACCGCGCACTCAGCCCGCACCGCCGGCGCGGCACAGGAGCGCCTGCGGATCACCGACGTGCAAACACCACCGCGGACCTCGGCGATGGCTAGGCTTTCCGCAGCGGATCGACAACTCGCACACCTCACCGTCACGGACGCCGTCATGACGTTGACCGTCAAACTCCCCACCACTCCCGCTCCGGAAGGACGCGCGCAGTGGCGACGAGTCCGGGTGAGCGCCGCGATCCCACCGCACCTGCACCGGCGGCCGATCAGCGAGTGGCATGTACCGACCCTGGTCCTCGACCACCGAGGTCTGCTGTTGCGGTGCGCTGCCACCGACGCAGTCCCCGCCGTTGATGTGACATCGGGAACGACCGCGGTGGGCGTGGACTGGTCCCCGTCCACACTCGGTGCCGCCGCCGTCGCCACACAAACCCCGGGCGGTGTGGTCTCGGACTATCGGGGTTTCACGTACGACGACCGAGGCCTCGGGATAAAACTGGCGCGCCTGCAAGCCGAAGGTCAACTGCTGCACCGCAAAGCTGCTCGCTTGACCCAGCTGGCCGCCACCGCACCCCCCGAGGTCCGAGCACAACTCGACGCGAAGATCGCCGTCCTCGACGGGCACCGCACCGCTGTCGGCGTCAAGCGGGGAAAGATCAACCGGGAACTCGCCTTCCACTTCGGTCGCCAGGTCACCGACTACGCCGCCGTAGCGGGCGCGACGGTGATCGCGGTGGAAGACCTCACCACCCTCGAAACCCGCCGGCACGGACGCGTCAACAACAATCGGGCAGCGCAATCAGCCCGCCGCCAAGCCATCGACGCGCTCACACACACCGCCGCCGGTGTCGGTGTCACGGTGGTGTCCGTACCAGCACGCGGATCCTCGGCATTGTGTCCGGGCTGCGACGAACCACTGGCTCGCCCCGGCGGTTACCACCGGGCATGGTGTCCCCGCTGCCGTGTCGGCGGCAACCGCGACCACGTCGCCGGGGTGAACCTGGCCAAACGCGCGCTCCTCGGCAAGAACAACGTCACCCGCCGGCGTGGGCAGATGCCCGCGATCCGGGTCGCCGAGCACGCGCCGGTGCGCCGATGCCGCGACAAGAAGAGTCCCACTCCGAGCCGGCCGCGGCATCGCCGTGTCCGTCGTAGTGCTCCCGCCCCGACACCCCGGGTGGGGGTGAACCAGATAAAGATTGTTCCTGCGCCACAAGCGTCGGTGTGGGACACGGTAGAACCCGCAACAACGCAAGATGTTACGGGTAGCCGTGAAGTACATACATCTCCAACGCCAGCCACGTCAGTGGTAGGACGTATGAGATCTATGTAGACGCTTTATGTACGGACGCGTTTAGGAGTCAGGCGGGCGGGGTGTCCGGTAGTCCGAACTTCTCGAACAGATCGACGTCGAAGAAGCAGACGACATGGGAGACCCCGTCGGCCGTGACGTCCAGGACGTGGAGCTGGAACGGGCGGTGGACGCCATCCTCTCCGCGCATGTACAGGCCGAGGGCCGGCTGTCCGTTGGCCGCCGTGGGCACCAGGCGCATGTCGCCCGCAGCGTTGGCCGGACAGTTTCCGCTGATCAGGGTGCCGATCGAGGCGCCGCCGCGGTACCAGCCGTCGAACGGCGGCATCTCCCAGACGGCGTCCTTGGTGAACAGTTCGACGATCGCGTCGATGTCGTAGTCCTCGAACGCGGCGACGTAGCGGTCGAGGAGCTCGCGTTCCTCGGGGGATTCCGGTTCGACGAGCGTGTCGGCCGTCGGGGTGGCCAGTTCGAGTTGCGTGCGTGCGCGCTGCAGCAGGCTGTTGATCGCGGTCGTGGTGGTCCCGAGAGCCGTCGCGACCTCCGACGCCTTCCACTGCAACACGTCGCGGAGAACGAGAACGGCGCGCTGACGTGCAGGAAGATGCTGAAGGGCAGCGATGAACGCCAACCGCACCGACTCGCGCGACGTCACGACGTTGGCGGGATCGTTCGCGTCGTCGTCGATGAGGTGGTTGGGGAGCGGTCCGAGCCACGGCACCTCATGACGCTCGACCAGGTCGGCGGTCGGGTCGGAATCGGGAGCGCCCAGCCCGCTCGGCAGTGGACGCTTGGATTTACTCTGCAGGGCCGTCAGGCACGTATTGGTGGCGATCTTGTACAGCCACGTCCGCAGCGACGCCTGCTGCTGGTAGCCGTCGTACCCCCGCCAGGCCCGGATGAAGGTCTCCTGCATCTGGTCTTCGGCGTCGTGAAGTGAGCCCATCATGCGATAACAATGGGCGAGCAACTCGCGCCGGTAAGGGTCGGCGAGTGCGAGGAAATCCCCGTCGAGCGACTGCGCAGCCGTCATGGTTGGAGCTTACTGCGGTCATCCGACAGATGTCGGGCCCTCGCGCCCGCCGACCCCCGCGCTCAGCCCCAGTTCACCATCGGCTGTCCCGTCTCGAGCAGAGTCTTCATTCCGCTCAGTACCTCGCTCCAGCCGCCGCCCGCGCCCTCGGACTCACGCCTGCCCGCGACCATCTCGGCCAAGCCCGGTGCATTGGTGAGGTCGTGTGTGACAGTCAGTTTCGCGACACCGGGCCGGCTCGACTGCACGATCTCGTAGGTGAGCGTGGTGAAACCCTCCACGTTGTCGGCGTCCATCAGCATCCGCCACGTCTGGACCAGCTTCTTCGGCGGATCGGATTCGATCACCTCGCCGTCCACGATCACGTCGGGCACGCCCGGGTATCCCTTCATCGCGTCGTCGGCGCGCGACTGGAACGCGCCGCCTGTGCGGAGGTCGTAGTCGACCAGGCCGCCGTAACCGTATTGCTGCGACCACTCGGGTTTGGTGATGGCGTCCCAGATGGCCTCCGGCGTCGCGTTGATGTACACCGCATAGATCTGGATTGCGTCGGCGGTAGTCATTTCTCTTCCTCCAGTTCGGATTTCAGCTGAGCGAGCGCACCCGTGTGACGCTCGGTGTATTTGTCGATCCACCGGTTGTGGATCAGCTGTATCGGCACGGGGTTGAGGTAGTGAAGTTTCTCCCGGCCGGAGCGGCGCGTGACGACGAGTCCCGCGTCTTCGAGCACACGCAGATGCTTCATGACCCCGAATCGCGTCATCTCGACCTGCGACTCGAGTTCGGTGAGCGTCTGACCATCCTGGGCGAACAATCGGTCGAGTATCAGGCGGCGGGTGGAATCTGCCAGCGCCTTGAAGACGTGATCGTCGTCCATGAACCGACAATAGGTGACCATTTGGTCACATGTCAACGCCTGTGAGTACTTATTAACCGCGGGCGTTTAAGGAAGTACTCACAGCGGAAGTTCGCGTCCGGTTCATGCGCCCGCCACGGTGCGTCCACGAAGCAGGGCACTCCGGTACCTACCGTCCGGGGGTCCCGGTTCGTCACCATGGAGGTTTCAGACAGTGTCCACTGCACCACTCAACCGCCGCGGATTCCTCGGTCGCACCGCACTCACCGGCCTCGGTGTGGCACTCGCCGGAAGCGTCGACGCCCTCGTCCGGCCGGCGTTCGCGTCCGCGGCGCCGGGACAGGCGATCGGCTACGGACCGCTCGTGCCCGACCCGAACCGCATTCTCTCGCTCCCGGTGGGCTTTTCGTACACCGTCGTCGCCCGTTCGGGTGAGACGCAGTTGGACGGTGGTGTGCCGGTGCCGAGCGATCCCGACGCCATCGGGGTGTTTGCGCGACCCGGCGGTTCCACGCTCGTCACCAATCACGAGATCGGCAGCGACGAACCCTTCGGTGTGCCCGCTCTCGACGGATTGACGTACGACCCGGGCGCGCGCGGCGGCACGACCACGACCGCGGTTGGTGCCGACGGGGCACGGCAGAGCCAGTACGTCAGCGTCGCGGGCACCGTGAACAACTGCGCGGGCGGCATCACCCCGTGGGGAACGTGGTTGACCTGCGAGGAGACCGAGGCCCGCGCGGGGCAGGGCGGGTTCCTGCTCGACCACGGTTACGTCTTCGAGGTCGACCCGGCGAGTCAGGAGGCGAACAAGGGCAAAAGTCCCGTGCCGCTGAAGTTCCTGGGCCGGTACGCGCACGAGGCCGTGGCGGTGGATCCGTCGTCGAGCACCATCTACCTCACGGAGGACGCGTCCGGGCCGAACGGTCTGTACTACCGGTGGACGCCGCCGCAGAGTTTCCGGGGCGGGCCGAACGCGCTGCGCGAACTCGCGCAGTCTCCGGGCGGCGACACCGCGGGCGCTCTGCAGGCGATGGCATGCTTCCAGGGGGGAACGCACGTCCCCGACCTGTCGCAGGCCACCGAGCCGGGCACCGTGTACGCCGTGCAGTGGGTAGGTGTGCCGGACCGTGACGCGACGAGCACGTCGGTGCGCGAGCAGTTCGGGGACGACGTCGTCACCCGGAGCCGCAAGCTGGAGGGGCAGTGGTGGGGCGACGGCGGCGCCTACTTCGTCGCGAGTTACGCGCGGACCAGCGACGGCAGCGTCGCCGAGCACGACGGCCAGGTGTGGTTCTACGATCCGGCGAAGCAGGCGGTCACGCTGAAGACCCTGTTCGGTGTGAATCCCGATCCGGCTGTCGACACCGGAAACTACGATGGGCCCGACAACATCACCGTCTCGCCGTACGGCGGCGTGATCCTCGCCGAGGACGGCGAAGGAATCAGCCACCTCGTGGGCGTCACGGCGGAGGGCGAGCCGTTCGCGATGGCTCGGAACGAGTTGAACGACAGCGAGTTCTGCGGTCCGGCATTCAGCGCGGACGGGAGGATTCTGTTCGCGAACATCCAGTCGCCCGGGCTGACGCTGGCGATCACGGGTCCGTGGCACCGTCCCCTGCCGTGAGTACTTGTTAACCGCGGGCGGTTAATAAGTACTCACGGGGCGAAGACCCATCCGCGGAGCGCGAGGAATCTCAGTCCGCCGACGACGGCGCTGACGGCGATGACGAGCGCGACCTGAGCCAGGCCGTCGGCGCCGGGGAAGAGCATGTGCAGGAGGGCGAGCGCGAGTGAGCTGACGGCCAGGCCGATCAGCGCGAGGGTTCCGCCTTCCCATTGCGCGACGAACCAGCGGACGCGGTCGACGGCGCGGAAGGTGAGCCGCCGGTGGAGTTCGTTGGCCAACATCGAGCTGGTTACCACGCCGACCAGGTTGGCGACGAACGACCCGTACATGTCGAGGGTGAAGAACGCGAGAGCGTAGAGCACATTGCTCGACGTGCCCACCAGGGTGAACCGGGTCAGTTGAGCGAACACGCCGCCGGCCCGCCCACGTAGAGGGGGATACGTGGCCGGGCCGACGGCGTCGTGGAACTGAACGATCATCTCATTCAGCGGATGAGGGCACCGTTGCCGGTGTCCGTCACGTGGCCGCCGCCGAGGACGCCGGCCACTTGCTCTTCGCTCAGTCCCAGCTCGCGCAGGCGATCCCAGACCGCGTCGAATTCGACGAGCTTGGCGTTGAGATCGTTACGCAGGCGGTTGACCTCGTCGCGGATCTTCTCCGCTTCGTCGATCGCCTCGAGCGTCCGCTCCGGCTGGGGCAGAAGCATGGACAGGAGACGGTCCCGGGCGTCGGCGCTCAACCCCGCGAAGGGCTGCCGCTGATCGGCGGGGGCCTCGTGCTTGCCGCCGCGGATGTCGGACGACTGGATCGGCGCCGTGTCGGGCTCGAGTGCGTATTCCGGAACGGGGGCGTACTCGGGTTCCTGGACGGGTTCCTGCTCGCTCGACAGGTCGATGGTGCGACGCAGCGGGCGGTTGGGCAGCAGGATGACGGCGATCAGGGTGATGACCGCGACGACGGCGGCGATCAGGAAGATCCGGCCGGTCGCGTCTCCGTATGCGGCGCGGATGACGCCCTGGACGGGAGCCGGCATGGACGTCAGGTCCAGGCTTCCGCCACCGCTGCTCGATCCGCCCCGGATGCCGATCTTCGCGAAGCCATCGGCCGACAGGTCGGCGACACGGGTGGCCAGCACCGAACCGAGAACCGAGACGCCGATCGCGCCGCCGAAGGTCCGGAAGAAGGCAACCGAGCTGGATGCCGCACCGATGTTCTGGACGCTGACGGTGTTCTGCACCGCGAGGACCAGGTTCTGCATCAGCATGCCCATGCCGAGGCCGATGATCGCGATGTAGGTGCCGACCAGGGTCAGACTGGTCTCGTGATCGATGGTGCCGAGCAATCCGAAGCCGACGATCATCAGGACGGCGCCGCCGACGACGAACGGCTTCCACTTACCGAAGCGGGTGATGAGCTGTCCGGATCCGACCGTGCCGATGAGCATGCCGGCGACCATCGGGATGGTGAGCACTCCGGCCATGGTGGGGGTGTAGCCACGCGAGGTCTGGAAGTACTGGCCGAGGAACGTGGTGGAACCGAACATTCCGACACCGACGGCGACGGACGCGATGATGGCGAGTCCGGTGGTCTTCTCCGTGACGATCTTGAGCGGGATGATCGGCGACTTGGCCTTCGCTTCGACGAGGATCGTCGCGGCCAGCAGGAGCACACCCGATCCGACGTACATGACCGTCTCGCGGGAGAACCACTCGTAGTAGCCCGCCTTGCCGGCGAAGGAGACCCAGATCAGCAGGATCGACACACCGGCGGTCAGCAGCAGGGCGCCGAGCCAGTCGATGGAGACGTCGTCCTTCTTCTCGGTCGCGAGGTGCAGCGTGCGCTGCAGCAGGAACAGTGCGATGACGGCGAGCGGCACGCACACGAAGAAGCACCAGCGCCAGCCGAGGGGGCTGTCGACGATGACGCCGCCGAGGATCGGGCCGCCGGACATCGACACGGCCATGACGGCACCCATGTAACCGGAGTAGCGGCCGCGCTCACGGGGGGCGACGATGGTGCCGATGATGGCGACGACGAGGGCCGTCAGGCCACCCATGCCGATGCCCTGGATGACACGCGCGGTCAGCAGGATCGGCACGTTGTGTGCGAAGCCGGCGATCACCGAACCGATGACGAAGATGACGATCGCGCTCTGGACCAGGACCTTCTTGTTGAACAGGTCGGCGAGCTTGCCCCAGATGGGCGTCGAGGCGGCATTGGCGAGCAATGCGCTGGTGATGACCCAGGCGTACGCGGTCTGCGTGCCCTTGAGGTCACCGATGATTGTCGGGAGGGCGGTGGCGACGATCGTGCTGCTCAGCAGCGCGGTGAACAGCGCCGCGAGCAGGCCCGTGAGGGCTTCGAGGATTTGGCGGTGCGTCATGGCCGTCGTTTCTTCAACCGGCGGCCGAGTCTGTGTTTCGGTCATACGCTTTGTGTTCCAATCGGGTTCGAGCTCGTGACGATCCGGTGTTCTGGATCGAAGAGTGTTTCCTTCAGGTGCCGGATGGATTCGAGGGCAATTGTTGCCTCGGTCTCGTTCCATCCGGTCATCAATTTCTGCATTCGTGCGGCTCGCTGTGTTCTCACGTGCTTCACGTACGCCATTCCCTCCGGCGAGACGCGTATTCGGAATGCGCGTCCGTCGGCGGGATCCGAGTGGCGGGTGACGTAGCCGACGTCCACTAGATCGGTGATCTGGCGACTGAGTGAGGACTGGCTGACACACAGTTCGGTGGCGAGTTCGTTCTGCCGGCATTCCCCGCGAGCCGCGAGGACGAGGAGGACCCCCGTCAACGCCCGCGGGATGTGACCGTCGCCTTCCGACACCAGGGCGTCGCGAAGCACGCGGCCGAAGAGGAAGACCTCGTCGATGAGCGCTTCGGTGGTGCCGAGAGATACGGACGACACGGAAGGCAATGACGAGACGGACATGGCAACCCCTGAAGGACGACTTACTTGATGCAAGCAACTATATACATCGTTAGTGCAAGCAAGTAAGTCATTTCGGTGTCTGATGCATCACAAAGCGAAGTGACCTACTATCTGCGTATGAATGCAGATAAGCGTGCTTGTCGGCGCCGGCTCGACGAAGACCAGGTCGGGTTGGTGGTCGAGGTCTTCCGCATGCTCGCCGACGCCACCCGGGTGCAGGTGCTTTGGCAACTGGTGGGAGGCGAGCTGTCGGTGAACGAGCTGGCCGAACGGGTGGGGAAGCCGGCGCCGTCCGTGTCGCAGCATCTCGCGAAGCTCCGGATGGCGCGGCTGGTGCGCACGCGGCGGGAGGGCACGTCCATCTACTACAGCGTCGCCAACGAGCACGTCGAACAGTTGGTTACCGACGCCGTGTTCAATGCCGAGCACGCGGGCCCCGGCATCCCGGGGCACCACCGCGCCACCGGCGACCTGCAGGTCATCCACGAGGACGCGGACCTCGCCGCGGAAGGAGGCGGCTCGTGAACACCCACGGTCATTCCCATGGGCACGGCCACGGCCACGGACATTCGGGCGGCGTCCGAGGCGCGATTCGCGAGGTCTTCGCCCCGCACAGCCACGACTCCGCGGACAGCGTCGACGACGCACTCGAGGCGAGCGCGATCGGGATCCGGGCGGTGAAGATCAGCCTGATGGTGCTGGGCGTCACCGCCTTGGCCCAGGTGATCGTGGTGGCGCTGTCCGGTTCCGTCGCTCTCGCCGCCGACACCGTGCACAACTTCTCCGACGCGCTGACGGCGGTCCCGCTGTGGATCGCGTTCGCCCTCGGACGGCGGGCGGCGACCCGGCGATTCACGTACGGATACGGCCGGGCCGAAGACCTCGCCGGGTTGTTCGTCGTGCTGATGATCGCGTTGTCCGCGGTCGTCGCGGGTGTGGAGGCGACCCGCCGCCTGCTCGATCCCGTGCCCATCCACCACCTCGGGTGGGTGGCCCTCGCCGGTGTCATCGGTTTCGCCGGCAACGAATGGGTGGCGCTGTATCGCATCCGGGTCGGCAGGCGGATCGGCTCCGCCGCGCTCGTCGCCGACGGGTTGCACGCACGGACCGACGGATTCACGTCCCTCGCCGTGGTATTGGGCGCTGGCGGTGTGGCGGTCGGGCTTCCGCTCGCCGACCCGGTGGTGGGCCTGGTCATCACGGCCGCGATCCTCCTCGTGTTGCGGACCGCCGCACGCGACGTGTTCCGGCGGCTGATGGATGGTGTCGACCCGGAACTGGTCGATGCCGCCGAAACGGCCCTCGCCGCCGAACCGGGGGTGGTCGGGGTGCGGAGCGTGAAGATGCGGTGGATCGGCCATCACCTGCATGCCGACGCCGAACTCGACGTCGATCCGTCGACCAGCCTGCGCGACGCGCATCGCGTGGCGCACACCGCCGAACACACACTCACCCAAGCCGTTCCGAAGCTGAGTACCGCCCTCATCCACGCCTACCCGGCGCACGACGCAGCGGCGGTCGGTCAGACGGCGTGACTCGCCGTCACCGCAGGTCGGGGCCGGTGGCGACCGGTCGGGCGGGATCGGACGACCACTGCGACCAGGACCCCGGGTACAGGGCGGCGTCGACACCGGCGATCGCGAGTGCCGCAACCTGGTGGGCCGCCGTCACACCCGATCCGCAGTAGACGCCGACAGGACGCCCGGGTTCTCCGCCGACCGCGGCGAACCGTTCGCGCAGCGCGTCGGCAGGCGCGAACCGTCCGTCGGGCCCGAGATTCTCGGACGTCGGGGCGCTGCGGGCACCGGGAATGTGTCCGGCGCGGGGGTCGATGGGTTCGGTCTCGCCCGAGTATCGCTCGGCGGCACGGGCATCGAGAAGGCGACCGTGGGCGGCGAATTCGGCGGCCTCGTCCGCGGTCAGCGTCGGCAAGTGGCCCGCGGTGAGCACGGCGTCACCGGGTAGTGGTGGGTGCTCGTCGCCGGATCGGACGGGACGGCCCGCCGACGTCCACGCGCCGAGACCACCGTCGAGCATCGCCACGTCGGCGACTCCGGCCCAGCGCAGCAGCCACCATGCGCGCGCGGCGGCAAGGTTCCCCGTGGCGTCGTAGACCACGACAGAACTGTCGGACCGGACGCCCCACCGGCGCGCGGCGTCCTGGAGGTCCGTCACCGTCGGCAGCGGATGCCGGCCCAGTTCCGGGGAGCCCGGGGCGGCCAGTTCGGTGTCCAGGTCGACGAACACGGCACCGGGAATGTGCGAGTCGAGATAGTGCTGCCTGCCTTCGGTGTCGCCGAGCGCCCACCGCACGTCGAGAAGGACCGGCGGAGCGTCGCTGCTCAGCGATTCCGCCAACTCGTCGATCGTCACCACAGGGCTCATCGCACCACTGTGGCACAACGAAGGTTCGGTGTGCCATGCACGCGTGCCCCGGGTGCAGGCCTGGACGGCTTCTTCGGCAGTCTGCCGAAGGGGTCGCTCACCCGGTTCAACGCGTTCCAGTGGCACGAAATTGAAGTGAGACTCCACTCTTCTCGTCCAGAGGGCTGCTTCGGCCCCGCAGCATGCGAGAATGGCGCGTCAGTATGATCCCAAGGCTGCCGACGCGCAGACGATTTCCTCTCCTGTGGTCAGATCAGCCCCGACGGAGGGGTGCCCGGCCGTACGGTTGCCGCACTGGCGCGTGGCTCGGCAGTTCGGGGATCGGCCGCGTCACCGGAAACGAGTCGAGAGTGAATGGGTTGCCGTGATGGGCGAGCTGAACCGGTTCGCCGGACAGCAGGCGGTAGGTAGCGGTCATGGCGCGAATGTCCACGTGGATCTGGCTGCCCCGCACCGTCATCCGGAACGACAAATTGACCAGCTGTGGTGGTATCCGCGGTGCGAAGGAGATGTTGCCGCCGTGATCACGCATTCCACCGAATCCCGCGACACACGCCATCCAGGTCCCGGCGAGTGAGGCGATGTGCAATCCGTTCTCCACGTTCGCGTGCAGGTCGTGAAGGTCGGTCAGAGCGGCCTCGGCGAGGTAGTCGTAGGCGAGTTGAAGTTGCCCGACCTCGGCGGCCATCACGGACTGCACGCACGCGGACAGGGACGAGTCCCGAACCGTCAGGGCCTCGTAATAGGCGAAATTGGCGACCTTCTGTTCGTCCGTGAAGGCGTCGCCGCGCAGATACATCGCCAGCACCAGGTCGGCCTGCTTCACCACTTGCTTGCGGTAGAGATCGAAGTACGGGTAATGGAGCAGTAGCGGATAGTGCTCGGGGGGTGTGCCTTCGAAGTCCCACTCGTCGTGGTGTGTGAAGGCGTCGGATTGCTGGTGTACACCGAGACCGTCATCGAACGGAATGCGCATGTGCTCGGCGGCATCTCGCCAGAGAGCTGCTTCCTCGTCGTCCACACCGAACTCGCGCGCCAGCCCCGGGCGTCTCTCGCAGGCGGCCGCCGCGTCGTGCAGATTCTTCTGCGCCATCAGATTGGTGAACACGTTGTTGTCGGCGACGGCGGTGTACTCGTCCGGCCCGGTGACACCGTCGATTCGGAACTCGCCCTGCGCATTGTGGTGGCCGAGCGACGTCCACAGCCGGGCGGTCTCCACGAGCAGTTCGACGCCGCATTCGGCTTCGAACTCCTCGTCGCCGGTCGCGGCCAGGTACCGGGACGTAGCCACGGCGACATCGGCACCCACATGGAAGGCCGCGGTTCCCGCGGGCCAATAGCCGGAGCATTCTTCGCCGTTGATGGAGCGCCACGGGAACACGGCGCCTGCCTGCCCCAGCTGTGCGGCGCGGTTCTTCGCCTTGTCGAGCGTGGAGTGCCGCCAGCGCAGTGCGTCGCGGGCCGAGTCCGGCACCGTGTACGTGAGGAGGGGGAGGACGAACGTCTCGGTGTCCCAGAACGCATGTCCGTCGTATCCGGGCCCGGTCAGGCCCTTTGCGGGGATCGCGCGTGACTCACCGCGAGCACCCGCCTGCAGCACGTGGAACAGCGCAAACCGCACCGCTTGCTGCAGTTCCGCGTCGCCGTCGATCTCGACGTCCGCCGTCTCCCAGAACACATCGAGGTATTCGCGCTGACGTTTCAGCAGGGTTTCCCAGCCGGTTTCGAGTGCGCCGGCGAGCGCCCCCTCCACCTGGCCGCGCAGGGCCGGAGTCGACCGCCGCGCCGACCACCCGTACGCCAGGTATTTCGTCACCTTCAGGCGTTCACCCTGCGGGATGTCGACGGCGACGGTGAGCCGGGCCAGATCCTCTTCGGTCTCGATGCCGCACCGTCCGTTGGCGGGGTAGTCGACCTCGTGGTCCATACCCGCGGCCATCCGCAGTCCCGACGCCCTCGTGTGGTGGGCGAGCACTGCCCTGAAGTCGTGGGCGGCCGCGAAATCGGAGACCAACGGAGTGTCCAGGGCAGCAGCGACTCTCGGGTCGTCCGTGCGGGCCGGGATGTGTTCGTTGGCGAGCAGATCCGACTGCAGGACGAGTTCGATGTCGCCGTCGAGCGGCTCGACCTCGTAGTGGATGGCGGCGACCGCGCGCGAGGTGAACGAGACGAGTCGTTCCGAGTGGATACGCACGCGGCGTCCGGTCGGTGACGTCCACTCGGTGGTGCGGCGCAGGGTGCCCGAGCGGAAGTCGAGGACGCGCTCGTGCGCCGGTGCGCTCCCGTACCGCATGTCCATGGGCTCGTCCTCGACGAGCAGGCGGATGATGCTGCCGTCGGTCACGTTCACGACGGTCTGCCCGTCCTCGGGGTAGCCGTAGCCCGCCTCGGCGTACGGCAGGGGCCGTTGCTCGTAGAACCCGTTGAGATAGGTGCCGGGGAGACCGCGTGGTTCACCTTCCTCGAACGTGCCACGAATCCCGATGTGTCCGTTGGACAGTGCGAAGGTGGACTCGGTGGCGTGCAGTGCCTGCAGATCCAGTCCGCGCCACTTCAGCTGCCACGGTGAGATCTCGTAGCCCTTGTCGTCCATGCTCACCTTTCCAGGAGTTCGGCCAGGTCGTTCACCACCACGTCGGCGCCGTGCTCGCGTAGCGCCTCGGCCTGATCGCCCCGATTCACCCCGACGACGTAACCGAATTCGCCTGCTCGCCCCGATTCCACTCCGGACAGGGCGTCCTCGAACACGGCCGCCTGATCGGGATGCACGTTGAGGGCGCGGGCGGCGGCGAGGAACGAATCCGGCGCGGGTTTCCCCCGGAGACCCTGCTCGCTGATCACGACCCCGTCGATGCGGACGTGGACGTAGCGGCTGAGATCGGCCGCGTCGAGGACGGCCTTGCCGTTCGCGGACGACGTGACCACGGCGATCTTCAGGCCGGCGTCGTACGCAGCGCTGATGTAGCGGACCGAACCGGGGTAGGGGCTGACCCCCTCCTCGTCGATGACTTTCAACAGCAGCCGGTTCTTGCTGTTCCCGACACCGTTCACGGTCTCGGCGCCGGGCGGATCGTCCGGCGACCCCTCCGGCAACGTGATGCTGCGGGACGTGAGGAAGGTCCGGACTCCGTCGGCGCGGGGACGTCCGTCGACGTAGTCGTAATAGTCCTGGTCGGTGAACGGCCGGAAGTTCGCGCCCTCGCGATGCTTCAGGAACTCGTCGAACGTGCGTTTCCACGCCTTCCGGTGCAGTACCGCCGTTGCCGTGAGCACACCATCGAGATCGAACAAGCAGGCCGAGATCGCATCAGGCAGTCCCATCACCTCCCCGACGGTACCGCCGTCGACGCCGGTTTCGCTGAGGCGCGCGCAAATCCTGCGCCGAACGGACCGGCATCAGGTCGTTGACTTCCGGTCGACGGCGGTCGAATACTGAGAGTTCCAACCGACTGTTGCGGAGTGCACCGTGAACGTGGAGGAACCGGCCCCGTCGGAGCAAGTGAAATCTCTCGCCGTACGCGCGATTGAGATCATGGCGAACGGAAGCCGCGCCGATTTCGATTCCGTCGTCCATTCGGGCGCATTCAACCGGGAGAGCATGTCGGAACCCCCGCGGACGCGAGGGCGTGGACCCGACGCGTTCTACGCCACCGCGGTGTGGCTGCGCTCCGCCTTCACCGAGCTGCGGTTCGACGTCGACCATGTCGTCGTCGAGGGCGACCTCGCCGTCGTCTACACGATCATGAAGGGCAGGCACGTCGGACCCTTCGTCGTCTACGACGAGCAGGGATCGGTCGACCAGGTGTTCGCGCCCACGGGGCGATCGCTGGCGGTCGAGCAGTCGCACTGGTTGCGCGTCGAAGACGGCCGCGTCATCGAGCACTGGGCCACCCGGGACGACCTCGGGCAGGCGGTCCAGCTGGGCTGGGTGCCGCCGACGCCGCTGTCCATGGTCCGCAATGCCTGGGCCAAGCGTGCGGCGCGCAGGAACGCGCAGAGCTGAGCCGCAGTTCGTGTCGGAAGAGTGACGATTCCTCGCAAGAACACCAAAACGTACCAAACGGACCGTATGTTTCGTTCGATCGACAGACGGCCGGCTCGACGGCCGAGACGACCACCGCCGCCGTTGACGGCCCGATAGTGTAAAGGCCATCGTTGTAGCCATGAATGTCGGCTCGCCCGCGCGTACCGGATGCCGGCGCAGACTCTGTTGTCCGCGACATCGCAGTGGATCGGCGGAGAAGTCTCCGAGACAGACGTTCTCGTCTGACACATTCTCCGCGACGATCTCGACTTGTCGGCCGAGCGCACCCATCAGGCCCGACCCCGAGCCCCCTGGAGGCACCCTATGGCACGCATCCTGTTCGTGACCTGGGACGGCGGCGGCAACGTGCCACCCGCTCTCGGCATCGCGACGGAGGCACGCAACCGCGGTCACCAGGTCCGATTTCTCGGACACGCCCAGCAACGCCGGCGGATCGAAGGATGCGGTTTCCGGTTCACGCCCTACACCCACGCACGACCCTGGCAGTCGACCACCAATCATCCCGGTATCACCGGCTTGTACCAATCGCTTGCCGTGTTCACCGACGCCGGGCCCGGAATCGATCTACTCGACACCGTCGCGCGCGAGCCGACAGACGTGGTCGTGGTCGATTGCCTGCTGTATGGGGCCCTGCAGGCCGCCGACGACGCGCACCTGACGCGTGTGACACTGGTGCACACCTACTACGAGTTCATGTATCAAGGCGTGACACGTGGTGTGACGCCCGTGATGGCCCGTCTGAAAGGTCAGCGGCCACTGAGGCTGTGGACGTCATCGGACCTGGCGCTGGTGACGACCGACAAGGACCTCGATCCGGCCTCCCGCCGAAGCCTGCCGGACTCCGTCCACTACACCGGGGTGGTGCGACATCCGATGCCGTCCACGTTGACACCCGTGTCCGAACGAGATCCGCTGATCCTGGTCAGCCTCAGCAGCCTCAACTTCGACGGGCAGCAGCGGGCACTGCAGAACATCCTCGAGGCTGTCGGTGGACTGCCCGCCCATGCCGTTGTCACGACCGGACCGTCCGTCGACCCGGCAACCTTCATGGCGGGCCCGAACACCGAAATACACGGCTACGTGCCACACGAACAGATCTTGCCGACCGCCACCCTCGTTATCGGGCACGGCGGCCACGACACCACTATGCGCGCCCTCGCGCACGACCTGCCCCTGGTCATTCTGCCGATCCACCCGGCGCTCGATCAGAAGATGATCGGCCGCAGTCTGGAGCAGCGCGGCGTCGCCCGTTGCCTGCGCAAGACGGCCGCGCCCGAGCGCATCCGGTCGGCGGTCGGTGAGCTGCTCGTGGCCGGACCACACAGGACGGCCGCAGCAACTCTGGGAGCTCGGATCCGGGCCCATGACGGTGCCGTTCATGCCGCGGACCTCATCGATCAACTGCCGATCCGAGATCGACGGAGGGGAGTGCGATGACTGGCGGGCGTTGAGCAAGACAAGTATCTGGGTTTCCGCCCAGTGCGGCCCCTATTCTGAAATCCTCGGCGTGCGGGGGATCAGTCCGAAAGGCTGCTGACGCGATCGGCGAGCAGCTCACAGTAGGTGCGATTGGTGCCCGGGGCGATGCGCACCCAGTAACTGGTGTGGTCGCCTCGGAACAGGTAACCGTTCACGTCGTCGATGGCCTCGGAGTACTGCTGCCACACTGTCCAGGGTCGCCACCAGTTCAGGATGACTGCCTGCCACCGGCGGGTGCGGAGCCGATCGAGGAGGTCCGCCGCCCACGCCCTCGGGTCGGCGAGTGAGAAGGCCGCCGACTGGTCCGCGAACGTGCGCAGCGGCGAGTTGCCCGGGCAGCAGCAGATCGCGTCCAGCGGGTCGGCGATCTGCCACACGGGCATCCCCGTGATCGGGCGTTGCCCCGCGATGCCCCAGCCCGGCAGGTCCGGCGACGCCGGTCGGAGAGGGTCGGCGATCAGACCGACCCCGCGCACGTCCAGGGTGGGGTGCTGCCCCCGTCCCACCTCGGCCGCCACGTTTCCGGCGAGCGCAGCGCCGCCCGAGTAGCCGAGCAGAACAACGGGATTCGGGTCGTCGGCGATCATCCGCAACAGGAGTGTGCGTCCCTCGGACAGGGCCTTGTCGAACGCTGATCCACCCGGATCGGGCACCGGTCCGTAACTTGCCTCCCACGGGACCTGCTTGACGACGAACCGTGCGGGATCCAGGAGTTGTGTGGTGTTGGTGAGCATGTTGACGTCGAGATCCTCGCCGATGCCGCGACAGCACAGAACCGTGATCATCCAACCTCCCAGGTGAGTGCCGATGGGTGCCCGAGCACACTTTCCCACTCACGTGCGGGGGTGTCCCCTGATCGGAGGAGTCGAGATTCATCCGATGCACGGCCTGATCGGGGGACATACGGGGGCGCCGGGGCGGGAGAGAGTTGTCTCGTACCGGGATCAGCCGTTCACGTGGACAGGAACCTTTGGCATGTCACCCATCTCCAGCATCGAGGTCGCTCGAGCCCGTCGGTCTCGCCGCGTGTTGTTCGTCGGCAACCCCACCCGCTACAACGACGTGTCGCAGTGGGCGATGGTCCGGCAATGGGTGGCGCTCCACGGGCTCGAACCGATCCGGGAACTCGACGGAGACGTGCTCTGCGTCATCGTCACCGAGGACATTCTGGACGGGCGGTGTTCGCAGAAGGAATCGGCCGCCGTTCAGCACGCCCGCGCACTCGGCGTCCCGTGCATCAGCGTCCACGACACCACCCTGATCTGGCAGGTCACCGCCCGCGTGCGGTCGCGGATCGGACGGTCGCCGGTAGGTTCTACGCCCCAGCACGACGGCGCGTGAAATGGGAGAGAGTCGATGGCGGCCGCCCGAATTCTCGAGGCAGTCACCGAATTTCGGTGCTGGGCCGTGAAAAATGTCTCCCGATTCGGTGATGGGATCGAATACGTCTCGTAATCGTCAACTTCGGGTATGCAATTCGACTGTTGGCGGGACTTCGGGTGTGTGGAGACGCCCCGATGCGGACTTGACCGGGTGAAAATCCTTCCGCCTGAACACCTGTGGTCAGTTTGCCGAAAATCACTGCCCCCGAACCAATTCTAGGAGCGAATAACCGCTGCTCAGTGTGCATTTAGTGCAGACCGCACGGTCTCATGTCGCCGGTGCAGATGAGACAGGACGGAATCGCGCTGATAGCGTCCACACTCGTTGTGAATGTTCGATGTCGTCTATCTACATGGCGGTGCTCGGGGCACTTCTGGTTTTGCTCGTTGGTGACGACGGCACTGTCCGCGTCCGGAGATCCGCTGTCGTGAAACGACCGACTCGACCATCACACTCTGCCGACGGTCGGTTCGACAGTGGAGGGGATGCATGGCGACGTTCAACTCGACTGTGGAGAGATCTTCAGCTGTTCACAGCGTTGCGGCCGTTCCAGCGCAACGAGGGGTCGCACGCCGACACTGGCTGGCCGTGTACATCAGGCGAATCCTCCTCACCGACACGCTCGTCGTGGTGGCAGCGGTGGCTCTGGCTCAATGGGTGCGCTTCGGCGGCTCCGGAACCCTCGTCGACTCGCGCACCCTGAGCAACGTGAGCTACGGTCTGATTTCCGTCGCTCTCATGACTTCGTGGCTCGGCATGCTCGCCGTCTTTCACGTGCGATCCCCCCGAGTGGTCGGGAGCGGCCCGGAGGAGTATCGACGCATCGCCACCGCGACGCTCCGACTGTTCGGGCTCATCGCGATCGCAGCGCTCCTCCTGCAGTTGGAATTGGCACGGTTGTACCTGGCGATCGCATTCCCCACAGGTCTCCTCGGTCTTCTGCTGACCCGTTGGATGTGGCGCCGGGTCCTCGCCCGCAAGCGTGCGCGCGGCCTGTGCCAGACCTCCGTGTTGGTTGTCGGAGCCGAACACTCCGTGCGCAACCTCGCCAGGACGTTCGACCGTGGAACAGCAGACGGGTACAACGTAGTCGGGGTATGTATCCCTGCTCACAACCGGACTTCCGGCGACACGATCACCGTGGACGGACGATCGATACCGGTCCTCGGCGACGAGCACGACGTCGTCGATGCGATCGAGCGATCCGGGGCCGACACCGTGGCGGTCACGGCGACCGAGCATCTCGGCCATCAAGGGCTTCGTGAAATGGTCTGGGACCTCGAGCAGTTGGACGTCGACATGGTGGTTGCTCCGGGGATGATGGACGTCTCCGGGCCGCGCCTCGAGATGCGGCCCGTCGCGGGACTTCCGCTGATCCACGTGGAGAAGCCGCGCTATCACGGCGCCAAGCGATTCGGGAAGACGTCGTTCGATCTGATGTTTGCGATCCTCGCGCTCATCGTCGTGAGTCCGCTGATGTTGTTCGCGGCCGTCGCCGTCAAGATGACGAGTCGGGGACCGGTGTTCTACAAGTCGGAACGAATGGGCATGGATGGCAGGCCGTTTCCGATGCTGAAATTTCGGTCGATGGTGGACGACGCCGACAAACACAGCGCGACGTTGAGCAGGCACAACGAGGGCGCTGGGGTGCTGTTCAAATTGCGAGACGATCCGCGGGTCACTCGTGTCGGCCGGGTCTTGCGCAAACTCAGCATCGACGAGTTGCCGCAGTTCATCAACGTGTTGCGCCGAGAAATGAGTGTGGTGGGACCGAGGCCTCCATTGCGCGTCGAGGTCGAGTCGTACGAGAACGACGTGCATCGCCGGCTCCTGGTGAAGCCCGGCGTCACCGGACTGTGGCAGGTGAGCGGGCGCTCGGACCTGTCGTGGGAGGACTCGGTGCGTCTCGACCTGTCCTATGTCGAGAACTGGTCGATGGTCGGCGACATGCTGATCATCGCCAAGACCCTGAAGGCCGTGGTGGCGGGTGACGGTGCGTATTGATCCACGACGACGACGTCAATGATGTGGTGCCCATCTCGAGATGTGTTTCGAGGCCGATCGACACGGGAAAACTGGTGATCTGGTAATGCGAATCCTGGTCGATGCCTTTTGGTGGATCGACGGCCCGTATTCGAACCGGCTCGTGTTGCGGGAGATCGTCGGCAGATGGCGGTCGGCGTTCCCCGGCGACGAACTTGTCCTTGCGATTCCGTCCAAGTGGAGTGATTCCGATGCAGAGTTGCCTGCGGGAGTCGAGCGTATTTCGACGCGAATGAGACGGCATCCGGCAATCAACGCGATCGAGCTTCCCCTCTACCTCAAGTCAGGGCGAGATTTCGACGCTCTCTTTCTGCAGAATTTCGGTGCACCGACCTCGAGCGCTGCGGTTCTAGTTCATGACGTTCTCTTCCAGAGCAACCCTGAGTGGTTCACGAAGATCGAGCGACTTTACCTTTCGGCAATTCCGATCCTCGCGAAACGCACCGGCCTCGTCATGACCACTACGCAACACGAGGCGAAGCGCGTAGTCGCGCACAACTCCCTCTCGTCGGAAGTGGCTGTGACGGGCCTGGGGCTGTCGACGACACTTCTGACCGCTCCCGCGCGAAAGCCACGGTTCGGATTGAAGTCCCACGCGTTCCTGCTGACCGTGGGCCGACTGAATATTCGCAAGAATCTGGAGAACACCATCGCCGCCGCGATCGAATCAGGTGCAATCTCGGAGCACTTTCCCCTCGTCGTCGTCGGTCAGAGATCGGGCCGCTTCTCGGAGTCCGGTGTGGTCAGGTCGGGGGTGGCCACGGGTGCAGTCGTGTTCGTCGAGTTCGCGCCGGATGACGAGTTGCGGTGGCTCTATGAGAACTGCGCGCTCTTCTGTTTCCTGTCCCTCGGTGAGGGATACGGCCTGCCGCCGGTGGAGGCGGCGTACTTCGGCGCGCGCGTTCTCGTGAGCGACATACCGGTCTTCCGAGAGAATCTCGGCGGGGCTGCAGAGTATGTCGATCCGAACGACGTCTCGGCGATCTCGAACGCGATCACCGATTTGTTGGCCCCAGCCAGGCGTGAACCGGGATATACCACGCTGCCAGGTGCGGAATGTCGGATAACAGGGGACTGGGACTTCACCGTGGAAACCATCAGAACTGCCATCGCGGAACTAGCCGACAGCACGTAGTCCGACCGCTTGTTTGTGAACAGTGTGGTTTCGACAGGAAGAGCAGGAGTTCAATGACGTCAGTGGGCCGTTCGGTTGCAATCATCGGTACGAGGGGTTATCCGAGTTACTATGGCGGCTTCGAGACCCTGATCCGGCGTCTCGCTCCGTGCCTGGCGGAGAAGGGGTGGGATGTCACCGTCTATTCACGCCCGGGCGCAACGGTCCCTACCGACCCGGCCCGCGACCGGAGAGTCGTTGTCCGCAACACGATCGGGTTCGAATCGCGCTCTCTCAGCACGCTGTCCTACGGGCTGACGTCATGCCTGGATGCGGCGGTGAAGAAGCCCGACGTTGCCCTTGTCCTGAACGTGGCGAACGGGTTCTGGCTGCCTGCGCTGAAGTCACGTGGGATTCCCACTGTCGTCAACGTGGACGGGATCGAATGGGAGCGCGCAAAGTGGGGTAAGGGCGCCAAGAAGGTGTTTCGCACGGGTGCCTCCCTGACGGCGCGTTACGCGACGCGCTTGGTCGTCGATTCCCTGGAAATCAAGCGTCGGTGGGAAAACGACTTCCATCGTGAGGGCGATTTCATACCGTACGGAGGCGACTTCGTCGCTCCGCTTCCCCCTGTCGACGGACTCACTCCGAAGAAGTACGTACTGATGGTGGCACGGTTCGTGCCGGAAAACACCGTGGTCGAGTTCTTCGAAGCCGCAGAAGTCCTGAGTCGCGATCGCGACGTCGTCATCGTCGGATCATCGGGGTACGGAGGCGAGTTGGATGAGCAGGTGCGCGCCCTGGCTCAGCGAAATGAACGGATCACGTGGATGGGCCACGTCAGCGACGACCGAAAACTGTTCTCACTATGGCAGAACGCCGGAGCCTACTTTCACGGTCACAGTGTGGGTGGAACAAATCCGGCGTTGGTTCAGGCTATGGCGTGTCAAGCACCCATTGTCGCCCGCGACACCGTGTACAACCGCGAGGTACTCGGTGACGCAGGAAGATTTGTCGCGGCCGAATCCTCGGCGATCGTCACCACGGTGAAGGACGTTATCGCCGATTCGGCGGGCCAGCAGGTAATGCGAGATCGGGCACTCCAACGGGCGTACGACTACTACACCTGGGAAGATGTCTGCCAACGTTACGAAGAGTCTCTCCTCGCGGCGATCGGCTGATCCTCTTAGAGTTGTTCGACAAATCTCCAAGGACCTTGATTGATGATTGCGCAGTCCACTGAACCTCGACGTGTCGCCGGTTGGCGCACTCTCGTCCACGAGCGCGACAGGCATGAGTTGGTGACCCTCGCGCTGGTGGTCGCTGTTGTCGTCTCCTCCTTCCTCGGCCATTACAGTGTGGCGATAGCCGGTTACAACGTCCGTGTCGAGCAGGTGGTCCCGCTACTCCTCGTAGGGTGGCTGACTGCGCGGGCGCGGACCAGGGTCGACTTCTTCCGCGCCCTGACACATCCGGTGGTGCTCGTCTTCGGTGCGTTCATCGCGTGGAATTTCTTCGCCACGCTGATGTTCTCTCCGAGCCTCGGAAAGAGTGCGTCGATCCTTGTTTGGTTGGTCATCGATCTACTGCTGCTCGCGGGAATCATCTCGCTCGGCACGCGCGCGATATGGGCCGAGAACACAGGTATACGTTGCGTCGTTCCATGGGGACTGGCAGGATTCGCCGCGTTCATCGTCGCCAACGTTTCGCATGGCGGCTTCACACCCGGTACGGATTTCGACGGGATGTACCAGGTCTACGTCGCGCGCATGACGTCGCAGGAAGCCAACATCTATGCGTCGATCCTGGTGTTGTGGACTCTTCTCCTGGTGGCGCGAAAGGGACGCAACCGAATCTGGATGATCGCCGCTGCCGTCGCTGTGCCCCTGGGAGTTATCGGTTCACAAACGCGCACGGCCGTCTTCTGCCTGGTCGTAGGTCTGATCGTCTATCTCGCGTACGAAGTGGTGCGTTCGTATCAGAGCGGTCGGCAACGCACAGGGCTTTGGTTCGGCCCGGTGCTCGTGATCGTGGGGATTGCTGTCGGCTACGGCGCTGCAACCTTCCTTCCCGCCTTCGGCGAGGATGTCGGGCGGCCAGAACCGGCAGCGACGGCGTCGTCCTCCACTGCGGAGACACTCGAGCCGTCGGGGAAGTTGGGTGACATCGACTTTCAGGGCGGAAACATAGGTTTCCGGATCGAGGTAGCGAAGGCTGCCGCCGAAGACATGCACGGAGCACACCTTTGGCTCGGCAACGGCACCAACACATTCAGTCTGCGTCACGACCAGCCAGGCTCGCCCGGAGTTCCCGGCCACATCATCATGCTTCCGGTGCAGATCCTCTACGACTTGGGCATCGTTGGTTTGTTGTTGTTGGTGGGGCTCGTCGTCACGGTGTTGCGTCACGTGCCGTGGCAGAGAAGACCGATTGCCTACGCGGTCGTGGTGACGTTTGCCGCAGCAGCAACGATGACCAGTATGTTCTGGTTCGGCGTTACCTGGATCATCATGGCGTCGCTGATCCGTCCGATGACAGACGAGGACGAGGGGACGAATGTCGACAGGGATTCCGCGGCGCGCGGGCACGGCGACAGCTCTGCGACGGCCTCCCCTGCGATGAACGGACTCTGACTCATGCACCGGAACCTCCTGCACGCCGAGATTGCGGAGGTCGTGCGGCGCGGAAACTGTTCGGGTTGTGGGGCATGTGCGCTACTCGACAAGGGCGTTGCCCTGGCACTCGCGGACAACGGGTTCGTTCGTCCCCGTATGAGCTCGTCCGATTCGTCGGAAACCGACCCGACAGCCTTGGCGGAGTTCCGCCAGTCGTGTCCCGGTATTTCCGTGCAGGCACAGCGTCCAGCCGATGCCACACGTCACGATTTCCTGGGCCCGATAGTGTCGATCTGGGAGGCTTACGCACTCGACGAGGACATCCGATTCAAGGGAAGCAGTGGTGGCACCCTCACGGCCCTGAACGAATGGTTGCTCGCCACTGGGCAGATCGACAGTGTCGTTGTCGCTGCCGCCGCGGAGTCGGGTCCTGAGAGGACCGAATCGAGTGCAGTCCGGACGAGATCGGATGTCGTCCGCGCCGCGGGGTCACGGTATGCACCCACTGCGAATGCGGCGGTGGCCGACATCGACAATCCAGGGTCAGCCGTCGTCGGGAAGCCCTGCGAGATAGCCGCGCTGAGAGCGCTGGCGAAGTCCCGCGATCAACAGCCTCCGCTGCTGCTTTCATTCTTCTGCGCGGGTGTGCCCAGTCAGCACGCGACCGACTCCCTGATCCGCGAGCTCGGCGTGGAAGAGGGCGCCGAGTTGGCAGCAGTGCGATACCGGGGGCATGGCTGGCCAGGTGACTTCTACGCGGAGGATGCGCGCGGCAACTCGGTTCGGACGTCTTATGACGACTCGTGGGGGAAGCATCTCGGGCCGGCGGTCCAGCAGCGTTGCAAGCTGTGTCCGGACGGCGTCGGCGAAAGCGCGGATATCTCTGCCGGTGACTTCTGGCGCGCGGACGCCAAGGGCTACCCCGACTTCACCGATCAGGATGGGCTCAGCGTTCTGATCGCGAGGACAAGGCGAGGCGAGGAGGTCATCCGGCGTGCCGCTCAGGAAGGCGTGATCTCGGTCCGCGCCGTCGACCCGGACGATGTTGCGGCTGTGCAACCGTTCCAGGTGGTTCGGCGCGCCACCCTGCTGGGACGTCTGGCGGGAAGCAGGCTTGCGGGACACCCGACACCCTCGTACCGCGGCTTCCACCTGTGGTGGTTGGCGTTGCGATCACCGGTCAGAACCCTGCGTGCCGCGGCCGGAACGTTTCGACGGGCCCGGCGATGGTAGCTGGTAGCGATGCGCGGATGAAGATCTCGGCGGCCGTCCAGTCGCCGAGCATCATCGCGGTGACACGACTGATCGTCCAGCTTTCCCCCCTGCTCACTGCGCCGGTGATCGCGCGAGAGTTGGGACCCGCGGGGCGGGGACTCTATTCGGCCTGCTTCGCCGCCATGGTTCTCGCGCCGGTAGTTCTGGGGATGGGGCTACCGCTTGCCGTGCGCCGGCGTGCGTCGACAGGTGCTCCTGACGCGACGCTACGTGCCGTATACGTTGTTCTGCCGTTTTTGGTTCCCGTGGCAGTTGCGGTTGGCTTCCTGATCGAGCGGTATGTCATCACTGAACTCGATCCCGACAGTGCCAGGGCGTTCATTCTCGGGATGGGTTGTTCCGTCGGATTCATCGCAACACTCTGCTTTCAGAGTGTGTTGATCGGAGGCCGGCGATACGGCGCTATCGCGCTCCTGCAATCGACGCAACCAGTTGCGCTCACATCCGGAGTCGCCCTCGGATGGATTCTCGGAAGCCTGACCCTGCCGTGGGTACTTGTCTGTGCGGCTGTGAGCACACTTCTGTCCACCCTCATGGGGGTGTATCTCACGCGTATATCGCCGCGTGGACCGAGATCCCGCCTTCGTCCACTGGCGCGGGAAAGCATTGCCTTTTCCGGGAGTCAAGCGGCAGAGACCGCGTCGAATACGCTTCCTCAGATCATCGCAGTGGTCGCGATCGGGGCTCACGATGCGGGATTGTTTGCTATCGCGATAACGGTTGCGAGCTTGCCGATGACCCTGGGGCACACGATTGCGTCCGTAATGTTCCGGGATGCCGCTGCCTCGGCAGGAGAGGCGAATATGCGCCTGTCGGCGTTGTCGATTCGTATCACCGCCCTGACCGCTATCGTGCCTGTCGCGGTGTTGGCATGTATGACGCCCCTGCTCATTCCGCTCATCTTCGGTGAGGGCTTCCGGGGTTCGGTATCGATCACTCTGATCTGTCTGTGCGGATCAGTCCTTCTCACCGTGAACTACGTTGCGTCACAGATGCTTGTGGCGCAAGACAAAGGTGTCCTCATGACCGCCGCTCAGCTTGTCGGACTGGGCCTGAGCGTCGCATTGATGTTCGTTCTGGGGCCTGCTCTGGGCGGGGCAGGGGCGGCGCTGGCGTCTGTTGCGGGCTGGCTGTTGACAACCCTCGCGAGCGTGCGTGCCCTCCGACTGAGTGCCACGTCGTTGCTGTTTCACGCCGGCGACCTCCGTCAAGCCTTCACTGTCGTGACCAAGGGCCACATCGATCATGTCTGACGGACGACTGTGTCGCCGAGGGTGGCGCCGAGTTCGTCCATCCTCGAATCGGTCCCGACAAGAAGTTGCAGCACCCGGTTGCGTGCCACGGTGAAGTCCGTCGAGTCGATGAGCGTGAGGGTCTCGCGAGCTGGATCCGTCGTCGTTCTCAGATCGACGTGCAGGTTCCACCCCAGCGCATCCATCAGCGGTGCGAACTTGCGCGAGTACGCCCAGGGAATCGCCGGCGTACCCACGGACAGTGAGTTGAGGCAAGCGTGCATGCGCGCACCGACGACCACGTCGGCCGTGGCGAGAATGCCGCGAACCGAGGTGAGGGAGTCCGGAACGAGGACCTCGACGGAGTCTCCGAAATGCCTCCCGAGTTCTCGGACTGCCGGTACATCGTTATCTGTCACAGTCGAATCGAGGACGTGTGCAAGGAGGGAGACCCTGCGACCGCGTCGCAGCAGCCCCTCGATCAGGGCTGTGACGGATCGACGATAGCTCTCGTAGTCGACGTGCGGATTTTCGTGCCAGAGAAGCCCGGAGACGTTGATCACCACGTCCCGCTCGATACCGTCGGTGTGTTCCGTACGCGGCAGCGCGAACACCAGGTCGGTCGACTCGGACGTCGACTGCCTTCCCAGCTGTTTCGCATACTCGAGACTGACTGGATCGCGGGCGAACACGCTGGTGGCCCGTTGGAGGGATCTTGTCGCGATGATCCGCCCGAGCGTGCTGTCGAAAGGGCCGATCGTCTGGGGCATGAGAATGGTCGGCACTCGCAACTGGGCGGCGACGCGCTGTACATAGGCCATCAAGACGAGGCGTCGAAGCCCGTAGATGTCCGTGAAGCTGTCGCCGGCGCCGGTGTCCAGAATCGCGTCGTATCGGGAGAGTTCCCGCTTGATCGGTCCGCGTGAGCGGAAGATGTCCCGGAGCACGCTTCGCTTGCTGAGTGGGGTGTCGTCACTGTCCTGGGTGTGGAAGGTTAATTCGGCGTTCGGCCAACTCCGTTCGACTATCGACTCTGTTCCCTCCGCCAGAGCGCGAAGGCCGAGATTCGTCGACTCCCGATCGGCCCAGAGCACGAGGATTCGCGGATTCGGACCGGTCATGTCGTGACCTCATCGATTCTGCTGGATTGCGCGAGAAGTGAGCGGGTGTACCAGAGGAACTTGTGCGACTCGGACCGCCACAGCACCGACCGTTCCGGTGCGCCGAGCGATTTCACGTAGAACGCCACAGATCTCGACAGTAGGCCCGCGGCGACGGAGGCCTTCCACACCACACTCTGCACACGATTCTGGGCCATCTTCCACTTGTACAAATCGTAGAGATTGATCACCCATGCAGGATTCGGCCTTTTCGATGCGTTGGGGCCTGTACTGCCTCCGACAACGTGGGTTCCTGATTGCTCGGCACTCATGATGATCCGCATGCCGTGTTGCCGTGTGCGAAGACAGAACTCCAGGTCCTCGGCATACATGAACCATCTTTCGGTGAGTCCGCCCAATTCGTCCCATGTGTGCTTGCGGATCATCATGCATGCTCCGGATACCCAATCCAGCTCTCGGGTTGCGAAATCGTGGGTATGGAGGAGATACAGACCCTCGAAGCGCGGATGTCTGTGCGACAGTCGCGACAGACCCGAGAAGTGGTTGAACACGCTGACGACGTTGGGTCTCCTTCCGCCTTCGCGGATCTGGAGGCGTCCGGCCGGTTGACTGAGCGTGGGTGCGACGATCCCGGCCTCCGACGACTCGTCGAAGATGGTCGCCAGCGCGAGTACGTCTCGAGGGGAGATGCGTGCATCGGGATTGAGCAGTAGTATCGCTCGCCCCTGTGCATGGCGTGCCGCACGGTTGACACCCCGGGCGAAACCCACGTTCTCCTCGTTCCGAACTACGACGGCGTCCGGCGCTTCCTCAGCGAGAACCGCCAGTGTGCGATCCGCGGATGCGTTGTCCAGCACGATGAGTTCGATTCCGTCCTGTCGGGACAGTGGGCGAACGCAATCGCCGATGACGGCCTCGCTGTTGTAGGTCACTATGATCACGGAAACTTGCGGCTCGCTCATCACGTTCCTTCGATTCGTGCGCGGGTAGTGCATATCCGACGAACGGAAGGATCATCCACCGCACAGTGGCGCATCGACGGTCACTTTCGGATCATCGACGAGCGGCTGGACCGGCACTCGCGCCGCACCCGGTGCCGTCGGCTCGTTCAGTTCGTATCGCAGTTCGACCGTCGCGCCCTTGGGGATGGTGACGGGGACCGTGAAGACGGGATGTCCCAGTTCATCTCCGTGAATGGCGAACGACTGCTTGCCGTCGATGCTTGCCTTCGTCAGAGTCGCGCCGTTGGTCGACAGCAGCGACACCATGGCGAGGTTCGTTCCGTACGGCAGGGGCTTTTCCTTGAACGTGCCTGCGACGATGCGTGGAAAGTCGGAGTCCGGTGTGTTGTTGGTGAGGCGCACGGTAACCGCCGTCGTGCGTGTGTCACCTGTGCAGTCGCCGGCGGTGTAGTCGATTTCGCGGGCGAGGTAGTAGTCCAGCTTGTTGCCGCCGTTGTTGTTGATCACCACGCCGGCGTAGGGGGCGGGGTCCTGGGGCACCGTGTATCCCAGCGTGGTGTCGGCGAGAATCGCCTGCTCTTCCGGATGTGCACTCCATACCGCGATGCGTCGCTCCCCGGCGGCCCGCCCGACCGCGTCGAGCAGGCGCTGCGGTGACTCGATCTTGCCGGTCATCTTCTCGACGACTTTCCCGGCGATGGTCTGCAGGTATTCCTTGCGGTCGGCGTTGTCGGCGGTGTAATTGGCCTCGTCGGTGATGAATCGGGTGTAGGCGGTGGATTCGGTGAGTTCCACGACGTTGTCGGCGTCGACAACCTCGCCGTCGGGCAGGGTGACCGGGCCGACGGCGGCCAGGACGTAGCTCAGCGCCACCGGGTCGGTCGCGATTGCTCCGTCCACCTGCTCGCCCGACTCCTGCGCCCACATCGACTGCCAGATCCGGCCCGCGTACGGGAAATGGGAGCTCAGGTTGCTGTTTCGGATGTCGACCGAGGGGTTGTAGTTGCCGTACATGCTCTTGTAATCGGGGCCGAGATCGAGAGGTCGTTTGTCGTAGGACACTTCGGAGTTCTTTCCGAGCTTCTCGATGCCCAGTTTTCCGTTGCTGGCGCGGATGACGCTGTAACCGCCGACGAGTCCGCCGGTGGCCCGTGCCTCCGCGTTGGTCTGAAACGCGAGGAAGTAGCTCCGAGGTCCGTCGAGGCCGAGCATCGCCGGAAGTACTTTGGCACCGATCGTCGTGTTCTCCAAAAGTTTTGCCACGTCGTCGGTCTGATTCTGTAGCTCGGTGCGCGCATCGTCCACCAGGCCGAGGTATCCCGCGCCTCGAATGCCCTGCGCCTGAGTTGCCAGGTTCCGCGCTGCGGTCGACG
The DNA here is from genome assembly GCF_042671975.1 of Rhodococcus sp. NPDC127593. Classification (NCBI taxonomy): domain Bacteria; kingdom Bacillati; phylum Actinomycetota; class Actinomycetes; order Mycobacteriales; family Nocardiaceae; genus Rhodococcus; species Rhodococcus sp. NPDC127593. The sequence continues at coordinate 59,653 of NZ_JBHXWI010000045.1, forward strand.
TCTCCTGCAGCGCCGGGGCGGCGTCGCGCAGCGGCTGGAGTTGCACGCGGCCGCCTTCGCCGATCAGATCCCGGGGCGACAACGCGACGCCGACGTCGACCGCGGGGGTGAGAACGTCACGAGTAAGCCCGACCACGACGTCGGACATCTGCTGCGCCGACTCGAACGGCGCGCCGAGCCCGGGAACGGCAGCCAGGGAACTCCACGGGACCGAATGCAGGTTGTCCTGTGCGCCGGCGGCCCGTTCCCGGGCTTCGGTCGCCGCTCGCTGCGCGCCCTCCGTGTCGCCGTCGAGCAGTGAATCCTTGGCGAGCTGCGCGTTGTCCCGCGCACCGGTGAGGTTGTGCTGGACCTGCCAGGCCGAGTAGCCGAACCATGCGACGACAGCGACGGCGGCAATGCCCACACCGGTCAGTACGCGCCGTCGAACGGTCCATCGGCGCGGCGCTGTCGGCGCCTCAGCGGGTATCGAACCGTCGCTGTGGGAGTTGTTGGGCGACTTCGCGTCCACTTAGGTCTGCTCCTAGCTATCGAGGATAAGGTTTCTGGTCGCGTAGCTGAACTGCCAGTCGCGGGAGGAATACACGGGACTACCGCTGGTCGTGTCATGGCGACGGTTTCCGCTGCCGCATTCACGTTTTCCGCGAAGTTCGTAGACCTGCGCCAACTTGTCGTATCCTCCTCTGGCCGTGTCTGTTCGGTTATCAAAGAGTAAGGGTAAGCGTCGCCATGTTCCTGTTCGGTGGTGGCACGGGCACCCGCCGCACGAGCGCTGCGAATGAGCTGGGACTGCGAGTAGGGTCACCGTAACGATTTCCTCTGCAACACCCATACGTATACGGCCCGCGTTCGGGCTGTTCGTCAAGTTGTAGATCGGGGGACAGATAGTGGGCTCGGGGTTCCCGCGCAAGAATGCAGGTGAAGTGGATTCACGTGCCTTCCCGCTTTCGCATGCCCAAAAGGGGCTGTGGTTCGCGCAGCAGTTGGAACCGAACGTTCCCATTCTCGTTGCGCAGTATGTCGAGCTTCGTGGGCCTGTGGACGTCGGAGCGTTGAAGTGGGCGTCCGAGCAGGGCTCGTTCGACATCGAGTCACCTGGGGTGCGGATCGTCGACTACACGGGTGAGCCGTACCAGTTGGCGGACGAGACGATCGACGACGAACTCGCCTACGTCGACCTGCGGCCTCGTGAAGATCCCGTGGCGGAGGCGCACCGGTGGATGGATGAGCGGCGACGCCGCCCCATGTCGGTGTACCGGGACCGGCTGATTTCGGCGACACTGCTGCACGTCGGCCGTGACCACTACCTTCTCACCACCTTCGCGCACCACCTGATTCTCGACGGCTACGGCGCCATGGTGCTGATGAATCGGGTTGCCGAGCTCTACACGCACGCAGTCGAGCGCACGGAAGCTCCCGCGTCGAAAGCGCTGCCGCTACGCGCACTGTACGAGGCCGAGGATGCGTACCCGCAGTCCCGCCGGTTCGAGATCGACCGACAGTACTGGGCCGAACGAACAGCGAATCTGCCCGAGCCGTCCCGTCTGACCGATCGGGAGAGCGCCCCGTCGGCGGTATCGTTGCTCGCCGGCAAGGTGATGGATCCCGGCGTCGTCGACGAGCTGGAAGCGCTCGCTCGGGAGTGGAATTCGTTCGAGGTACCGATCGTGGTCGCGGCGTTCGCCGCATTTCTCGCTCGGATGACGGGCAATTCGGATGTCGTGCTGAGTCTCCCGGTGTCTGCTCGCACCACCGCGGGGGCGCGCCGGTCGGGCGGCAGTGTGGCCAACATCGTTCCGCTCCGGACCGTGGTGGATGCGCACGGGACTGCACGCGACCTGGTGCGCCGTGTCCAGCTCGAACTGACCGGTGCGCTGCGGCATCAACGTTTCCGGTACGAAGACATACTCCACGACATGCGTTCGACCTCCCGCGTCGGCCGCGGCTTCGGTCCGATGGTCAACATCATGATGTTCCACAGGGAGACGTGGTGGGGTGAAGTACTCGGTGAATTGAACGTTCTCACCGCGGGCCCGGTCGACGACCTTGCGGTGGCGATCTATCCGGGTGCCGCGGGTCAGAACGTCCGCGTGGACTTCGAGGGCAACCCGGCAGTCTACGAGCGAGACGAACTTGCGGGACACCATGCGAGATTTCTGGAGTATCTGGGCGGATTCGTGGGCGCGGACGCCGAGGCGGCGGTCGGCAGCCTGCCGTTGCTTACCGACGACGAACTCGAAGTGCTGGCGCCTCTCGCGGGTCCTCCCTCGGTGTCTCCGCTCACGCTTCCGGACATGTTCGACCTGACAGCGGATTCCGACACGGTTGCGGTCCGCTGTGGAGATGTCGAGATGACGTACCGCGCTCTGCACGAGCGATCGAATCGGCTCGCGCGCAGACTGCTCGCACAGGGTGTTGGCGTCGGCAACCGTGTCGCATTGATGCTGCCGCGCTCGATCGACCAGGTGGTGGCGGTGTGGGCTGTCGCGCGGTGCGGTGCGGCGTTCGTTCCGGTGGACCCTGGTTACCCGGCCGAACGCATCGCGCACATGATCGAGGAATCCGGCGTCACCATCGCTGTCGCAACAGAGCCGGAGGTGGTGCCTCGGGGTGTCGAGTGGGTGGATGTGGCCGATGCGCCGGGGGACGGCACGCCTGTCGCGGATGCAGAACTGGCACACCCGATCAGGCTGGACAACGCGGCGTATGTCATCTACACGTCCGGCTCGGTGGGGGCGCCACGCGGTATCACCATGCCCCATCGGGGACTTGCGAATCACGCCGCCGCATTGCGTCGTCTCTATGCAGCAGATTCCCGATCGCGAGTGCTGATGTGCGCCTCGCCCTCCTACGACGCGTCGATTCACGAGTTGTTGGTCGCGGTCACAGCGGGCGCGACGTTGGTGATTGCGCCGCCGCCGGTGCGCGGAGGGAAGGCGCTGGCCGACCTGCTGCGGCGTGAGCGGATCACCCACTGGACCACGACACCGGCGGTCCCGGCGCAGATGGATCCGGCTGGATTGACCGATCTCGAGGTACTCGCCGTCGCGGGTGAGGTCTGCCCGCCGGAACTGGTGGCGCGGTGGGGCGTGGGCCGCACCGTGCTGAACTTGTACGGGCCGACGGAAGTCACGGTGTGGGCCACGGCCACCGGAGCGCTCGTCCCCGGTTCCCGCACCACGATCGGGCGACCGATCGAAGGTGTGTCGGCAGTGGTGTTGGACCGCTACCTGCAGCCGGTGCCGGCCGGAGTGGTGGGCGAGTTGTACCTGTCCGGTCCGGGGGTGGGCCGCGGATACTTGGAGCGGCCGGGTGCGAGCGCGACTCGTTTCGTCGCCAACCCGTTCGCGACCGATCTGCAACGCATGTATCGGACGGGCGATCTCGTACGGTGGTCGGCGGACCACGAGTTGGAATTCGTGGACCGGGCCGACGATCAGGTGAAGATTCGCGGATTCCGGGTCGAACTGGGCGAGATCACCGCGGTTCTCGGCCGGCATCCGGGTGTCGACACGGCTATCGCGGTGGCACACGACCGGAACGGTGAGTTGGTGGTGGACGGTTACGTTCACGGCATCAGCCTGGATCCCGATGACGTTCTCGCCGGCGTGGCCGAGCGACTGCCGGCGTACATGGTGCCCTCGACGGTCACCGTTCTCGATGCGGTGCCGCTCACCCCCAGCGGCAAGGTCGATCGATCCGCGTTGCCGATTCCTGCGCCGTACGAACGCGAGTTACGTTACTGGGCGCAGCAGCTCAGGGGCCTGCCGTGTTCCCTGCCGTTGCCGGTGGACCACGACGTCTCGGTGACCTCCGGTGCACTCACCGGTGCGGTTCCGTTCGCCGTGGATCCCGCCCTGTACCGGGATGTGAACCATCTTGCGGCCCAGCACGAGGTCTCGCTCTTCACCGTTGTCCACGCGGCCGTGGCGGTGTTGTTGTCCGTGGTGAGCGGTGCGGACGATCTCGCCGTCGGAGCGGTCCTGTCGGACTGCCCCGACGGAGGGGACGGCCACGATTCCGAGCCTCTGGTGCTGCGCAGCAGACTCGATCCACGTCTGACGTTCGAGGAGTTCCTGGTCGAAACCCACCACGCCGAGCGGGCCGCACGCGCACACGGTGCGGTCCCGTTCGCGAACGTGGTCGATGCTGTCGGGCAAGACCTTTCGCCGGATCGTCACCCGCTCTTCCAGGTGATGCTGTCGGTGGAAGCGGAGTCGGAGCGGGAGTTCGACGGCCTGGATCTGGTGGTGTCGCTGCGCGGTCGGGTCGACGGACACGGCGACCGAGTCGAGGGTGTATTGCGTTACGCTGAACCTCGTTTCGAGCGACCGACGGTGGAGCAATGGACGCGGCGGCTGCACCGGCTCTTCGTGGTCATCGCCGACAACCCAGGCGTTGCGCTGAGCTCGATCGACCTGCTGACGCCGGACGAGCGGGCCGGAGCCATCGGAGGGGCGAGGGATTCGGCGCACCAGGACGTGTCGTTGTCCGACGTGTTCCGGCAGCGAGTTGCCGACCGCCCGGACGCCGTGGCCGTCGGCCGCGGTGGCGAGGTGCTCTCCTATGCCGAAGTCGACCGTCGCGCCGACCGTCTGGCGCGAACGCTGACGGCATCCGGAATCGGCGATTCGAGCATTGTCGCTGTCGGACTGTCGAATCCGGTCGACACGGTTGTTGCGCACATTGCCGTGCTGCGGGCAGGCGCAACCTGCCTGCCCCTGAGTCCCGACCATCCCACCGAACGCATCCGGTACATACTGGCCGACGTGGTGCCGGCACTGCTGCTCATCAGTCGGGCCGACGCCGGAGCGATTCCTCACGGCGGATACCGGACACTGCTGCTCGACGACGTCGAGCGGAACAGCGATGGCGGCAACGGAGTTACGGCGTCGGAGTGGGGACCGATTCACCCCGACCGCGTTGCCTATGTGCTCTGCCCCGTGGGCTCGGAACCGGTCGCGGTGACCCACGCGAATGTGCTGGCGCGTGTGCGGTCGGGCAACGACTGCGACGCCGTGGTCGCGGACATGTGGGATCCACTCGTCGATGGCGGGACGGTGGGACACGATCGACAGGATCGCGAGCCTGCGCAACCCGCCGACCTGGATGCCGGGTCCCGCATCTATGTGCTGGACCGGGCGTTGCGGCCCGTTCCGCCCGGCACGGTCGGGGAACTGTATGTGGGAGGGCAGCAGGTTGCCCGAGGATTTCACCGTCGGCCCGGGGGTACTGCCGAACGGTTCGTGGCAGACCCGTTCGTGCCCGAAGGTACGGAGGGAACCGGGGGAGTACGGATGTACCGAACCGGGGACCGAGGGCGGTATCGCGACGGGCGACTGGAGCGGCTACCGGGTGCATCCGGCGACAGCAGCCTCGCCCGGTGGCAGCGGGCGTTGCGCGGCGTCGGTTCGTCGTCACCGGTGCCGACCGACCGGATAGTCGGGGGAGTTGCCTCCCCGTCGGACTGCGTGCACGAGTTCGCGATCGGTTCCGATCGCCACGAGGCCGCCCTGCGGTTGGCACGAGAGCAGGGCGTGACGCTGTTCACGGTGTTGCGGGCGACTCTCGCAATCCTGCTCGCACGCATCGGCGTTCACCGCGACATCGTCGTCGGTGGCAATGCGGGGCTGGCGGGAGATCGGGCCCACACGGTGGCGTTGCGGACCCGCGTCACCCCTGCCATGTCGTTCCTCGAGGTCCTCGAGCAGGTCCGGAACTTCGATGTTGCGGCTTTCCAGGATGCGGACGTGCCGTTCGAGGCCCTCGCCGACCTGCTCGGTGGCGAGCGACCGCAGGTGTCGCTCGCGCTCGCGCCGACCTCGGAGAACGGCACCACTCCGACGCCATTCGATCTGGCGTTCACGTACTCGGAGCGCTGGTCGGATCACGACCCGGTCGGAGTGGACGGTGTCGTCACCTACACGCCGTCGCTGTTCGACGCCGCGACGATTCGATCGCTGGCCGAGTTGTTCGTGGACGTGCTGGCCGTCGTCACCGACCGTCCCGAGATCGACGTGGGCAGCATCGGCCTCGCTGCCGGCGCAGTCCTCGACGGCGGCGAACCTTCCTCACCGAGATCCCTTTCCGAGATTTTGACCGGCACTGCCCGCGACTTCCCGACTGCGTCGGCACTCTCCGACGGTGCCGTGACCCTCACCTACCGTGACCTCGACGCGCGGTCCGATTCGCTGGCGCGCGTCCTGATCGACGCAGGTGCGCGGCCGGGCCGCGTGATCGCGCTCGCCCTGCCGCGGTCGGTGGATTTCATGATTGCGCTGTGGGCCATCACCAAGACCGGTGCGGCCTTCGTCCCGGTGGATCCGACACATCCGGCCGAGCGTCTGGAAAGAGTGCTGACCGAGGCCGACGTGTGTGTCGGGGTCGGGGCGATGTCGGTGGGCGGTTCCCGGATCGCGTGGCTGCCGGTCACCGCGGGTGACCATCTGAACGATGTTCCTCCGGTGCATGTTCCGGTGCATCCGGACGAGGTGGCGTACATCATCTACACGTCGGGTTCCACCGGCACACCCAAGGGGGTGATGGTGCCGCACCGCGGTGTGTCCTCACTGACCGAGGAGGCGGTGCGTCGGTATCGGGTCACGTCGGACTCACGGGTGCTCCACGCCTACAACCCCACCTTCGACGCCGCGCTCCTCGAGGCGCTGCTCGCGTTCGGAGCGGGTGCCTGCCTGGTGGTCGCCCCCGCCGAGGTGTACGCGGGACCGGATCTGCACCGTGTGCTCGTGGATCACCAGGTGAGCCATTATCTGTCGACGCCGGCAGTGCTGGCCTCCCTGAAAACGGAGGGGCTCGAGCACATCGAGGTCGTCGCGGTCGGCGGTGAGGCTCTGCATCCGGATCTGGCCGCGGCATGGAGCGACGGCCGGCGGATGCTCAACGCGTACGGGCCGACGGAGTCGACCGTCGTCGCCACCCTTGCCGCGGTGGACGGCCACGTGACCATCGGTGGACCGATTTCCGGCACCAGCGGTCGGGTGCTCGACGACCGATTGCGCCCGGTTCCCGTCGGTGCGATCGGTGAGCTGTATCTGTCCGGTTCCGGACTGGCCCGCGGATACGTCGGTGATCCTGGGCGAACCTCGGTGCGATTCGTTGCGGGTGCGGGCGGTACTCGCATGTACCGGACCGGCGACCTGGTGCATCGCCGTGCCGACGGCAATCTGCAGTTCATCGCGCGAGTGGACCGGCAGGTGAAGATTCGTGGCGTCCGCATCGAACCGGGGGAGGTCGACGCGGTGATCACCCGGGTCGCCGACGTCGACGGTGCGATCACGGTGGCCCGGCCCAACGCTGCCGGTGCCGACGCGTTGGTGTCGTATGTCGTGCCCCGCGGTTCCCTCGACGTCGAGTTGTTGCGCAAGAGGCTCGAAGACGTGTTGCCGTCGTACCTGGTGCCTGCCGCTGTCGTGGTGCTCGACGCATTTCCTCTCAACGCCTCGGGCAAGATCGACGTGAAGGCGTTGCCGGCGCCGGTACTCGAGTCGAGGGTCTTCCGAGCGCCCGTGTCGGCGGTGCAGGAGGCCGTCGTCGCCGTCTTCGCCGAGGTGCTCGCAGTGGAGCAGGTCGGGCTCGACGACGAATTCTTCGCGCTGGGCGGTAACTCGCTGATCGCGACACAGGCGGCCGCCCGATTGGGTGAGGTGCTGAATGCGCACGTGCCGGTCCGGATGCTGTTCGAGGCGTCGACGGTGGAAGCGCTTGCCGAGCAGGTGTCTTCGCTGGTGGGCACGGGTAACCGTCCGGTCCTGTCGCGGCGTCCTCGACCGGACCGTGTTCCCCTGTCGCCGGCGCAGCAGCGGATGTGGTTCCTGAGCCGCTTCGACCCGGCATCCCCGGCATACAACATGCCCCTGGCCGTGCGGTTGACGGGAGAGCTGAACGTGCCCGCACTGCAGCAGGCGGTGCACGACGTGCTGGAACGGCACGAATCTCTCCGGACGGTGTTCCCGGAACACGACGGTGAGCCGGTGCAGATCGTGTTGCCCGCAGAAACTGTCGAATTGGATTTGTCGCCGACAACCGTGACGGAAGATGCCGTGGACGCCCACGTGCTCTCGGTCGTCGCACGGGGATTCGACGTCTCGGCATCGGTGCCGATCCGTGGACGACTGCTGCGGGTGAGCGACAACGAACTGATCCTGGTCGTGGTGGTTCACCACATCAGTGCGGACGGCTTCTCCATGGCACCGCTGGCGCGGGATGTAGCGACGGCATATCTGGCGCGGTCGAGGGGCGAACGTCCCGGGTGGACACCGCTCGAGGTTCAGTATGCCGATTTCGCGCTGTGGCAACGCGAGGTGCTGGGCGACGAAGGTGACCCGGAATCGCCGGCGGCGACGCAGTTCGACTATTGGACGCGCACACTCGCGGGAATTCCCGAGTTCCTCGAACTACCGACCGACCGCCCCCGGCCCGCGGCACGCACTAATCGGGGTGCTGTCGTGCCCGTGACCATCGGTGCCGACACGCATCGACGTCTCGGTGAGATTGCACGACAACACAATACGACACTTTTCATGATGGTGCACGCCGCTCTGGCGGTGTTGCTGGCGCGCGTCACGGGAACCTCGGACATCGTGATCGGCACTCCGGTCGCGGGTCGCGGCGAGCGGGTACTCGACGACGTGGTCGGCATGTTCGTCAACACGCTCGTGCTGCGTACCGAGGTGGATCCCGACGCCTCCCTTCTCGACGTGCTGGAACAGGTGCGCGAGACCGATCTCGGGGCGATGGCCCACGCGGAGGTGCCGTTCGAGCGGCTGGTCGAGATTCTGAATCCGGCTCGTTCGCAATCGTATTCGTCGCTGTTCCAGGTCATGCTCGCGTTTCAGAACCAGACCGAGGCGGCGCTGGAACTGCCGGGATTGACCATTGCGCCGCTCGAGATCGACGCGCAGGTCACCAAGTTCGACCTCGACTTCTCACTGTCGGACAGCTACGACGACAAGGGTGACCCTGCCGGTGTCTCGGGGACTCTCACGTACTCCACCGAGCTGTTCGATTCCGCGACGGCGGACCGGTTCGTCAGCGGGTTGGTGCGCGTCGCCGAGGCTTTCGCAACGCAACCGGGTCGTCAGGTCCGCGATCTGTCCCTGCTGACGGACGACGAGACGGTCCAGATGCTGGACACGTGGAATTCGACGGACGTGGAGTTGCGCGCAGCGACTCTGGTCGATCTTCTCGATGCCCAGATGGCCCGCGTCCCGGGCGCTGTTGCCGTCGTCTTCGAGGGCGATTCGTTGACGTACGGCGAGCTGGACTCGCGTGTCAACCGCCTGGCGAGGCTGCTCGTCGAGCGTGGAGTGGGCCCGGACTCCCTCGTGGCGCTTGCGTTCGAGCGCTCGCCGGACATGATCGTCGGAATGTGCGCCGTCCTCCGGGCCGGCGGTGGTTACGTGCCTCTCGACCCCGACCACCCGGCAGAGCGTATCGAGGACGTGCTGAGCTCCGCGGCGGCGGATCTGGTGTTGACCACATCGTGGACCCGCGCGTCGTTGCCTGCCGGCACCGCGCACGTCGACATCGACACCGTCGATCTTTCCGGGTTCAGTGCGCGGCCGATCTGCGATGCCGACCGAGTGCGCCCGCTGCGGCCGCAGAACACCGCCTACGTTCTCTTCACGTCGGGATCGACGGGACGACCCAAGGGCGTGACCGTCAGCCACGCGGCAATCGTGAATCAGCTGCGCTGGCTCGCCGATGAGTACGAGGTCACCGTTGACGACCGCGGAGTGTTGAAGGCCCCGTACACATTCGATGTCTCGGTGTGGGAGGTCTTCCTGCCCCTGATCGTGGGAGCCCAACTGGTGGTGACGCGGCCCGGCGGGCATCGCGACCTCGAATACCTGGCGTCAGTCATCCGCGAGCGCCGGATCACCATGATGCATTTCGTGCCGTCGGTACTGGCCGCGTTCCTCGCGATCGGTGAGGGGGACGCCCTGTCCCCGCTACGACACCTCTTTGTGGGCGGCGAGGAGGTGTCGTCCGAGCTCGCGGAGGACGTGATCGCTCTCCGTCCGGGCGCATTCCACAATACGTATGGTCCCACCGAGGCGGCGATCACCACGACAGCGTTCAAGCTGGGCAAATCCGTGGATGCGCGAGTGCCGATCGGTGCGCCGGTGTGGAACACCCGGGCGTATGTGCTGGACGCACGGCTGAATCCCGTTCCGGTGGGTGTCGCCGGCGAGCTCTATCTCGGCGGCGACCAAGTGGCCCGCGGCTATGTGGGACGGAGCGAACTCACTGCGGAACGATTCGTGGCCGATCCCTTCGGACTGGCAGGAGAACGCCTGTATCGCACAGGTGATCTCGTGAAGTGGACCCGAACTGGTCAGCTGGTGTATCTGGGCCGAACGGACCTCCAGGTCAAGTTGCGTGGCCTGCGAATCGAACTGCGGGAGATCGAGTCGGTGCTGGAGGCGGCGGCGGGGGTGTCCCAGGCCGCCGTGGCACTGGTCTCGGATGAGCGTGGCGGTGACCACCTCGTCGGTTACGTCGTGGCCGAACAGGGCCGGCGTATCGATACTCACGAATTGGCGGCGTTTGCCGGAGAACGGCTACCCGCGTACATGGTGCCGTCGCAAATCATGATTCTGGACGAGCTGCCCTTGGCGTCGGCCGGGAAGCTCGACAGGCGTGCGCTTCCGAAGCCGCGGTTCGAACCACGGGCGTTCCGCGCCCCGGTGACGGACACCGAGGTTGCGGTGGCCACCGCCTTCGCGGAGCTGCTGGGTCTCGAGAGGGTGGGTGCGGACGACAATTTCTTCGAGCTGGGCGGTAACTCTCTGATGGCGGTACGCGTGGTGAGTGCGCTCGAGGCGTCTACCGGCGTTGCGGTTCCGTTGCAGATGGTGATGACGGATCCGACCCCGAGTTCGATTGCGGCACGGTTGGGTTCGGCCGATCGGCACCGTGACGGCGCGCTCGACGTGCTCTTCCCCATCCGGACGGCAGGGGAGGGGCGCCCACTGTTCTGCATCCACCCGATCGTGGGTCTCGCCTGGTGCTACACGGGTCTGACGTCCAGGATCGATCCCGATCGGCCGATCTACGGCCTTCAGTCGCCGGCGATCGCAGGCGAGGACTCGCTGCCGGCGTCGATCGACGATCTCGCGGCGAGGTACGTGGAGGAGATCCGCAGGATCCAGGCTCGCGGGCCGTACGAACTCCTGGGTTGGTCGCTCGGCGGAGTCCTCGCGCATGCGGTCGCGGTGCAACTCCAGGCAGCGGGTGAGGAGGTGGCGACGGTCGTGATGCTCGACAGTTACGCGCATCAACCGGACCCGAGGGACACGGAGATGCCGGTGAGCGTGGGTGACTTGCTGGCGGGAATCGGTGTCGAGGGGGACGTGCCGGCGGCCGTCGCGGACATGACACCCGAATCGGCGGTGGACTTGCTGGCGGCGACGGGCGGTCCGATGGCCGTTCTCAGCCGCGACCAACTCCAGGGGCTGGTCGAAAGTGCCGCACACAACTGCGCGCTGCTCGAGCGCCACAGTCCGGGTGTCTTCCGCGGTGACGTCGCGTTCTTCACTGCCGGCCGGGACGATCCCACGGGATCGGCGGCCGCAGCGAGCTGGGAGCCCTACGTGGCAGGCGCTGTCCGAAACCGCATCGTCGACAGTGCGCATTGGCACATGACGTCACCGGGCGTGTTGAGGGTGGTCGGGGCGGCTTCGAGACGCTGATCCGGTCAGTACCGAATCCGGAACGGCGTTCGGCGGCGTCGCCCGGTTCGTCGAGCCCACGGTCGGTCCCCGGTGGTCGAGAACGTCCAGACGGCGATGGCGACGGCCGCAACGGACAGCAGATCGGACACCGTGAGGCCGTGCGTGGCGTCGAACTCCCAGAGGACTTGACCCTCGAGCGGGCCGTTGCCGAACAGCCAGAGCACGGCGGCAGCGACGGTGGCTGAGGCGGACAGGCGCGAGGGTCGTGCAAGGCACAGTGTGGTCGCCGCAAACAACAGGTTCATGAACACGAGTGGATAGAAGGGCAGCGCCATCCCGTCATTCTTCCAAGCTGCCCAGGGATCGCGCCCGCTGGGGCACGGTCATGCAACCGTTCGGTCGGGAGGGTCGTTCTTACTCGTCGCGTCCTCTTTGGCAGGCAGTTCGTGCAGGTCCTTCTGCCGAATCGCTTTCCCGATGAGGATCGCGAGCGGCACCGACAGCGCTATCCAGGCGAGCGCGACCCAGGCAATCCACCACACACATCGAGTATGCCTGGCCCCTGGACAGCTGCCCAGGCCCAGCCGTTTCTCCACTACTTAGCAGGAAAATTCCTCGTGCGGGAAAGGGTCTGCACGACTGGGGTGCGTCGAGGTCCGTGGGGACTGGTCGGTAGCGGAAATTCGGAAAAATTACCTGGTCATCGCTGGTTTGCGGTATCGAGTTCGGGGCACCCCCTCGGTAGGGATTGGTTCTCTTTTCAAGGAGGTGGGTGATGACGACACCAGGTATGTCGATCGAGAGACACCCTGATATCGCCGAGTTGCGGGCTCGCTACGACCGGGTCTCGGAACAGCCGATGACGCAGGTCACCGAGGGCCTGATGTTCATGGCGGGCCTGTACATGGCGGCGTCGCCGTGGATTGTCGGGTTCGCGAGCCAGTCGGGCCTGGCGATGTGCAACCTGTTGTCGGGTGTTGCGGTGGCACTGCTTGCCGTCGGTTTCACTTCGGCCTACTCACGCACGCACGGCATGGCGTTCGTCGCGCCGCTGCTGGGTCTGTGGATGATCGTCAGCCCGTGGCTGGTCGTCGGAGTAACCACCACGGCGGGAATGATCTGGTCGAACGTGGTCTGCGGCATCGTCGTATGTCTGCTGGGTCTCGGTATCACCGCCATGGGGATGGCGGACGGTGGAATGAGCATGAGGAGCATGAGGAGGAGGTAGTCGCGGCGCGTGCCTTCATGGGGATGGGGCACGAGTCACAGAAGCGCCCGCCGATTCGGTGGGCGCTTCGCTGAGTTCACCGGATTAATCAGAGGAAGCCTGGCCCTTTAGGGCCCCTTTAGGGCCGGGAGGAAGCTGATTCTGTACTGCGCGATCGCGCGTAGCGGGGTCGCTTTCTTTCGTGGGTTCGGGTCGTTTTTGGTTGGTGATGTAGTCGGCGATGATGGCGAGTGGGGCTCCGCCTGCGGAGGCGGCGAAGTAGGACGGTGACCAGAAGTGATTGCCCCACAGGTATTTCTGGATGTGGTCGGGGAACTCTTGGCGCAGGTATCGAGCGGAGACGCCCTTGAGGCTATTGACCAGGGTGGAGATTTGCACGGTAGGTGGGTAGTGGATCAATAGGTGGACGTGGTCGGTTTCTCCGTTGAACTCGGTCAACGTTGCGCCGAACTTGTCACACACCTCTGCCATGATCTGCCCGCATCGGGTCAGCATCGGGTCGGTGAACGCACCGCGACGATACTTCGTGACGAAGACCAAGTGTGCATGTAGGTTGTAGATAACGCTACGACCGCGGCGTACGTTCGCGTCAGGCGTCCATCTCGGTGACATAGACCAAAGAGTATCCGCAGGGAAAGGCGCAGGGTGTGAAGCGGATCGTTGTCGTGAAGCTGGCTCCCACCCCCGAGCAGTATGTGGCGTTGAAATCGACACTAGAGTTGTGCAATGCGGGGGCGAACATGGTTGCGCAGCTCGCGCACACCGCCGCTGATCGACGTCCGTTCGCGCTGCAAAAGCAGGTCTATGCCCAGCTCAAAGCGTGCGGGTTGTCGGCGCAACCGGCGATCCGGGTCATCAAGAAAGTCGCGGATGCGTACGCGACCCGGAAAGTGAACTTGCTTAACGGGAATTACGGCACGCCGGGATCGAAACGGTATGCGAAGGTTGCAGGTAAGGCGATCGTGTTCCGTCAGGACGCGGGCCAACCGTTCGACGATCGGTGCTTGTCGTGGCAGATCGATCGACGGTGTCGATCTGGACGACCGCGGGCCGGATGCGCAACGTCGGATTCGTGTGCGCGCCGTGGCAGCTGAAAATGCTCGCCGACCGCAAAGGCGAGTCAGATCTGATTTTCCGCGACGGATCTTTCTACCTGCATGCAACCGTCGACACCGACGCACCGCATCAGCTGGTCCCCGCCGACGACCCCACCGGGTGGCTGGGCGTGGACTTGGGGATCGTGAACCTGGCTGTGACCACCGCAGACGACCCGGCCGAACTCGACGTCCGGTGGTCCGGTGGTGCGGTCACCGCCCGCCGGAAAAAGAACGGAACCATGCGGTCCGCGCTGCAAAAGGTGGGGACCAAGTCCGCGAAACGGAAACTGAAGAAACGGCGTAGGAAGGAGACTCGGTACGCCACCGACATTAATCACCAACTCTCGAAAACGATTGTTGCCCAAGCACAACGCACCGGTCAAGGAATCGCGGTAGAAGACCTGTCGGGAATCCGGGACCGGGTACGGCTCGCACGCAGACAACGGCAACAACTGCACTCCTGGGCATACGCGCAACTGCGCGACCAGATCACCTATAAGGCGCAAGCCGCAGGAGTGCCGGTGCAGGTGATCAACCCTCGCAATACCAGTAAAACGTGCCATCACTGCGGGCACTGCGACACCGCGAACAGGCACAGTCAAGCACTCTTCCGGTGCCGCGGCTGCGGATGGACCGGCCACGCGGACCATAACGCCGCCGCCAACATTGCCGCACTCGGACACAACAACTACCGGGCCGCCCAATCAACCGTGCCTAAAGCAGCCACCCCTCTAACAGCCAGTTAGAACGTGAGCAGCAAACCCGCGTCCTTCAGGACCGGGTAGTTGATCTAACTTTGTTTGAGGAACGCGTCGTGCTCCTGGTGGGAGCGTTTGATGAGGTCCATCAGTGCGGTTTCCTCGCGGACCATCTTCTTGAACTTCGGGTCGAGCTTCTTGAGTTGTTCCTCCTCGTTCAACAACTTGTTATACATGCGTTCGCGCTCCGCCAGGTCGGCGGTGTAGTCGAGGTCGAGGTAGTTGATCGCGTGCCGCCGTGCGCCGGCGATGGCGGACTGTGCCCTGCCCCGCTTGCTGGTGAGCGACGCGATCACGGTGATCACGAGGATGCCGATGATGACGGCCAGCGACGCGAAAGTGCTGATTTCGATGACGTTCACGGGTTCGCCGTCGTTGACGAACGGCAGGTTGTTCTCGTGCAGCGCATGCAGTATCAGCTTGACCCCGATGAACGCGAGGATCGCGGACAATCCGAACGACAGGTAGATCAGGCGGTCGAGGAGACCGTCCAGGAGGAAGTACAGCTGCCGCAGACCCATCAGCGAGAACACGGTGGCCGTGAAGACGACGAAGACATTCTGGGTGAGGCCGAAGATCGCGGGAATGGAGTCGAGCGCGAACAGGATGTCGGTGCCGCCGATCGCCACCATCACCAGCAGCATCGGCGTCATCGCCCGCTTGCCGTTCTCGATGGTGAAGAGTTTGTCGCCGTCGTAGTGCTCGGTGGTGTGCATGAACTTCTTCGCGATCCGGATGATGAAGTTGTCGGCCGAGTGCGAATCCTCGGTCTCGGGTCGCAGCATGTTGCCGGCGGTGATCAGCAGGATCAGGCCGAAGAAGTAGAACACCCACGCGAACGAGTTGATCAGCGCGGCGCCGAGGAAGATGAACGCGGTCCGGGCGAAGATCGAGAACACGATGCCGAACAGCAGGACCTTCTGCTGGTCTTCGCGCGGCACCCGGAAGCTGGACATGATGATGAGGAAGACGAAGAGGTTGTCGACGGACAGCGCCTTCTCCGTGACGTAGCCGGCGAAGTATTCCGAGCCCATGTCGACGCCGCCGAAGATCAGGACCGCGACACCGAAGAGCAGCGCGAGGCCGACGTAGATCGACGACCAGATCGCCGCTTCCTTCAGCGTCGGGATGTGCGCGTGGCGGACGTGGAAGAAGTAGTCGAACGCGAGCAGAGCGACGATCACGAGGATCGTCACAATCCAGGCGAACGGAGTCACATGCATCGTCTCTGCCTTTCAGCTGAAGCGAACGCGCCTTTTCGTCAGCGTAGTCGCGCGCAGGGCGGGACTTGGCGGAACTGCCACGGTCGCCGGGACGGCACACGCATTGCCGTCCCGGCGATCGGGCTTATCCTCGGTCGCCGAACACCGTCCGGTGCCAGTCCTTCCTGGCGATTCCCGTGATGTCGGACATGACGTGCTTGACGTTGGTGTACTCGTCGAGCGAGTACGTCGACATGTCCTTGCCGTAACCGGACGCCTTGTTCCCGCCGTGGGGCATCTCGCTGATGATCGGGATGTGGTCGTTGATCCAGACACAGCCCGCGGCGATGTCACGGGAGGCGGTCTGTGCCCGGTACAGGTCCCGTGTCCACGCCGACGCCGCCAGCCCGAAGTCGGTGTCGTTGGCGAGTGCGATTCCGTCCGGATCGTTTTCGAACGGCAGGACGACGAGAACCGGGCCGAAGATCTCCCGCTGCACGATCTCACTCGACTGGTCGGCACCCACGACGAGCGTCGGCTCGTAGTAGAAGCCGGACGCGAGGTCACCCCCGGGGACGGAACCGCCGCGGACGATCTTCGCCCCGGTGTCGCGGGCGCGATCGATGAACCCGGCGACGTGCTGCTGCTGTCGCCGCGACACCAACGGACCCATGTCGGTGCCGGGATCGGACGGGTCGCCGAGGCGAACGGTCTCCATGAGCGCTGCCACCCCGGCGACGAAGTCGTCGTACAGCGGCCGCTGCACGTAGGCGCGGGTGGCCGCGGTGCAGTCCTGGCCCGAGTTGATGAGGGCACCGGCGACGGCTCCGTTGATCGCGGCCTCGAGATCGGCGTCGTCGAACACGACGAACGGGGCCTTGCCGCCCAGTTCCAGGTGGAGTCGTTTGCCCGCCGCGGCGGCCGCGATCTGTCGACCCACGGGCGTCGATCCGGTGAAACTCACCATGCTCACGTCCCGGTGTGACACCAGCGACGACCCGGTCGTCGCGCCGCGGCCGGTGATCACGTTGACGACGCCGTCCGGCATGCCGGCGCGGGACGCGGCCTCCGCGAACAGCAGCGACGTCAGGGGAGTGATCTCCGCCGGTTTGAGCACGATGGTGTTGCCGGCGGCGACCGCGGGCAGGATCTTCCACGCGGCCATCTGCAGCGGATAGTTCCACGGCGAGATCGAGCCGATCACCCCGACCGGTTCACGGCGGATGCTGGACGTGTGGTCGGGGGAGTACTCGCCCGACGCCTTTCCCTCCAGATTGCGGGCCGCGCCGGCGAAGAACGACACGTTGTCGATCGACCCGGGAACGTCGAACTCGGTCGACAGTTTGATGGGCTTACCCGTCTGCCGGGTTTCGGTGCGTGCGATGTCGTCGGACATCTCCGTGAGCTCGGCAGCCCATCGGGTCAGGACGGCGGAACGCTCGCCCGGGCTCGTCGTCGACCATTCCGCGTAGGCGGTCTTCGCGGTGGCGACCGCGTCATCGACGTCGTCCACCGACGCCTCGGTGCGGGACGAGATCACCTCACCCGTCGCCGGATCGAGCACCTCGTACCGGTCGGCCGCCCGGCCGTCCCGGTAGCGGCCGCCGACGTACAGCCCGGGAAGGTCCTGGTGGTTCACAGGAGGGTCCAGGCTTCGGTGAGGACGCTGCGCAGGATGCGTTCGATCTCGTCGAATTCGGCCTGGCCGCAGGTCAGCGGCGGGGCGAGTTGGATGACCGGGTCGCCGCGGTCGTCGGCCCGGCAGTACAGGCCGGCGTCGAACAGGGCGGTGGAGAGGAATCCGTGCAGGATCCGCTCGGCCTCCTCGTCGCTGAACGACTCCTTGGTGGCCTTGTCCTTGACCAGTTCGATGCCGTAGAAGAAGCCCTCACCGCGCACGTCCCCGACCATCGGCAGATCGGTGAGCTTGTCGAGGGTGGCCCGGAACGCCGGCGCCTGCTCGACCACGTGGGCGTTGAGGCCTTCGCGTTCGAAGATGTCCAGGTTCGCCAACGCCACCGCCGCCGAGACGGGGTGCCCGCCGAAGGTGTAGCCGTGCGCGAACATCGACGTCCCGTCGGCGAACGGTTCGAACAGCCGGTCGGAGGCGATCATCGCCCCGATCGGCGAGTACCCCGATGTCAGGCCCTTGGCGCAGGTGATGATGTCGGGCACGTACCCGAAGTCGTCGCACGCGAACATCGACCCGATCCGCCCGAACGCGCAGATCACCTCGTCCGAGACCAGCAGCACGTCGTATTCGTCGCAGATCTGCCGGACCCGTTCGAAGTAGCCGGGCGGGGGTGGGAAGCAGCCGCCGGCGTTCTGCACCGGTTCGAGGAAGACGGCGGCGACGGTGTCCGGGCCCTCGAATTCGATGGCCTCGGCGATCCGGTCGGCGGCCCAGATCCCGAACGCCTTCGGGTCGGAGCCGAGGGGTTCGGGGGCCCGGTAGATGTTGGTGTTCGGGACCCGGAACGCGCCGGGGGTGAGCGGTTCGAACGGGGCCTTGAGGGCGGGGATGCCGGTGATGGCGAGGGCGCCCTGCGGGGTGCCGTGGTAGGCGATGGAGCGGGAGATCACCTTGTGTTTGCCGGGTTTGCCGACCTTCTTGAAGTACTGCTTGGCCAGTTTCCAGGCGCTTTCGACGGCCTCGCCGCCGCCGGTGGTGAAGAAGACCCGGTTCAGGTCGCCGGGGGCGTAGCCGGCGAGGCGTTCGGCGAGTTCGATCGCCGGTGCGGTGGCGTAGGACCAGAGCGGGAAGAACGCGAGCTGTTCGGCCTGTTTGGCGGCGGCCTCGGCGAGCTCGGCGCGGCCGTGCCCGGCCTGGACGACGAACAACCCGGACAGCCCGTCGAGGTAGCTCTTGCCGGTGGCGTCCCAGATCCGGGCGCCCTCACCGCGGGTGATGATCGGCGGGGTGATGCCCTGCCCGTGCCGCGAGAAATGACCCCACAGGTGGCGGCGGGCGGCCGCCTCGAGGTGCGACGTAGTGGGCGAAGAGTTGGTAACCGTGGTCATCGGGTTCCCCAATCATATTGCTGTTTGACAAGTTTCAGGTACACCATCGTCTCGGTGCCGAGCACACCGGGAATAGTGCGAATTTCTTTGTTGAGCACGGTCAGGAGGTGGTCGTCGTTCTCGCACACGATCTCGGCCAGAATGTCGTAGGCGCCGGCCGTCAGCACGACGTAGTCGATGGCGTCGACGTCGGCGAGCCGGGCGGCGATCTCGGTGACGTCCCCCGAGCAGCGGATTCCGACCATGGCCTGACGTGCGAATCCCACTTGGACGGGGTCGGTCACCGCGACGATCTGCGTGACGCCGGTGTCGATCAGCTTCTGCACGCGTTGGCGTACAGCCGCTTCCGACAATCCGACGACCTTGCCGATGGCCGAGTACGACCGTCGTCCATCCTCCTGAAGTTGCTCGATGATCTGCTTGGACACGGGATCGAGAGAGGTGGGCTGCTCAGACATGGTCGAATCCTCCCTTGCGCGTCGTATCGAAGACAATCGGCTCGGACATTTCGGAAACTATCGCCTCTTCCCGGTGACGGCGGTACTCACGACTCGGGCACCTTCACTTCCGTGTCGGCGGTGAGGGTGCGTCCGCGGAAGAAGTTCCGGGAACCGGTCGCGAAACACAGCAACATCAGGGGGATTCCGACCACCAGCATTCCGACGCCGAGAACGAACACACCCCCGAACGGACCGAACGCGGTGAATCCGTAGTCGGGACGCAGCATGTCGACGGCGCTCTGAACGAAGGCCCACGTCATGCAGAGGGCGCCGAGCAGCGGAAAGATGCCGCGCATGAACAGATTACGTGCCGAGTCGAACAGGGTCCGGCGGAAGTACCAGACGCACGCGTAGGCGGTGATGCCGTAGTAGAAGGCGACCGCGAGTCCGAGCGATGCCACCGAATCCTGCAGGGCGTTGGCGCTGGCGAACGACAGGACCAGGTAGAACAGAAGCGCCGCCGCTCCCATGACCAGGGTTCCGAAGCCGGGGGTCATGTATCGGGGGTGCACGGAGGCGAACCGGCGCGGCAACGCTTCGTAGACCGCCATCGACAACGTTCCGCGAGCAGTCGGCAGGATAGTGGTCTGGGTGGAGGAGAGCGCCGAGATCGACACCGTCAGCAGCAGCAACGAGGCGGCCACCGGACCGGCGACCGGCCCGCCCAGGGTGGTCAGCACGTCGTCGACGTTCTCCGGATTGTTCAGGCCGATGCCGGTGTCCCCGAACCCGGCGAACGACTGGACCGCGTACCCGACCAGGACGTACGTGGCGACGAGGATGACCGTGGTCAAGACCGCGGCGCGGCCCGGAGTCCGCTCGGAATCCTTCGTTTCCTCACCGACCGCCAGGCAGGCGTCCCACCCCCAGTAGATGAAGATGCACAGGATGATCGCCTGCGCGGCGCTGGACATCGAGACACCGGTCGGAATGATCCAGTCGAGTTTCGGGGTGACGGCCTGCGGTCCGGCGGTGCCGCCGAACACCTTCGACAGTGCGAGGACGCTGACCCCGATCAGGACCGTGAACTGCACGGCGATCAGGACATTCTGCAGTCGTTCGCTGATGAGGATGCCGCGAAAGCTGACGTAGGTCATGGCCGCGATGAAGAAGCACCCCAGCAGAACCTTCGCGGCGAGCGACTCGGCTGCCGCGTGCAAACCGAGAACCTCGAACAGGTAGATCGCCGCAATCTCCGCGGTGTTGGCGAGGACGATGATCGCGGACACGGCGAGTCCCCATCCCGCCATCCAGCCGATCCACGGACCGAACGCCTTGGTACCCCAGGTGAACGAGGTGCCGCAATCCGGGGTGTCCCGATTGAGCTCACGATAGGCAAATGCTGTGAGCAACATCGGAATGAACGCGACGAGGAACATTGACGGCGCCTTGTCGCCGACGGCCAGAACGACGTAACCCAGCGTCGCGGCGAGGCTGTAGGCGGGAGCGACCGAGGACAGCCCGATCACCGTGTTGCCGATCAATCCCAGTGCCCCGCTGTTGAGGCCCTTCGCGGAGCCGAGCGGGTCGTGGGTGTTCGAGGACTGGGTGTTCGAGGGCTGGGTCTTCAAGGGTGGAGGTTCGGCAATGCTCATCAATTCTCCCTCGAGGTGTGTGGCTGCGGGCAGAAGTGCCCGTGCAGGTGTAGTGAAGGGGTGCAGTGGTTTCCGTGGCTTGGTGGCGCCGGGGCTAGGTGGTCGGCGCGGCAATGAAGACTTTCCGCAGCGTGTCACGCACGATCCACCGGGTCTTCTGACCGGACCGCACGTGGACGACACTTCCGGGACCGAGCTCGAGATCCGGGGTGTCGTCCTCGAACTGCACTGTCGCGTCGCCGCTGAGCACCACGAACACCTCGTCGATCTCGACATCGTGCGAGACGCTGGGCTCGATCTCCCACACGCCGACGGTGACACCGGCGAAGTCGCCGAGCACTCGTTCGCCGACCATCGGCACGCTGTCGCCGATCGCCTGCTCGACCGGGAGACGGTGGTAGTCGAGGTTGGTGGTGCGAGCCTCGGTGTGCGGTCCGGATTCCCAGGCGACGACCCCGGTCGCGGGGTCGCTCACGAGTCGAACCCCAATCCGACCGCGTCGAGAGCCTTGAGGAAGAGGTTCCGCCGGCCTTCCGTGTGATCGGCGCGGTCGAGGGACCACCGGGTGGCGTTGATGCCGGCCGCCGCCAGCGGGTCGGGCGGGAAGGGGAGGGGCATGGACTTCACCAGGTCCAACTCCGTCAATGCCGTCGTCTCGCCGGACACCTTGTCGAGCATGACGTTCGCCGCGAAGCGGGAGGCGCCGACGCCGAGACCGGTGAAGCCGGCCGCGTACGCGATCCGCCCCTTGGCCGCGGAACCGAAGAACGAGCAGAAGCGCGTCGACGTATCGATGACGCCGCCCCACCGGTGGGTGAACTCCAGGCCCTCGAGCTGGGGGAACGTCGTGAAGAAGTGGCTCGCGAGCAGGGCGTGGGACTCGGGACGGTCTTCCAGGTCGTGATGCATTCCTCGCCCGAAGTGGTAGATCGCGTCGTAGCCGCCCCAGAGGATTCGGTTGTCGCGGGTGAGCCGGTAGTAGTGGAACTGGTTGGACATGTCGGCGACGCCCTGCCGGGCGGTCCATCCCACCTCGGCGAGTTGTGCGTCGGACAGCGGTTCGGTCATGAGGACGTAGTCGTACACCGGCACCGTGTGCAGCCGGTACCTCTTCAGTAGGGACGGAAAGGCGTTGGTTGCCAGGATGACTCGTCCGGCCGACAGGGTCGCGGACGCCGTCCGAACCCCGACCCGGGACGACGATCGGGAGCGGACGAGATCGAGCACCTTGGTGTGCTCGAACATCTCGACACCGTGCTCCGCGCAGGCCCGGCCGAGTTCGGTGGCGAGCTTCGCCGGATGCACCAGCGCGGTGGACTCCTTGTCCCACACACCGGCCAGATACGTGGGCGAATTCACCTGCGCGCGCATCGCGGGCCCGTCCAGCACCGTGGTGGTAGCGCTCGGGGCCGTGTCGAAGACGTCCTTCGCCTGGTAATCGGCGATCGCGACCGAGATCGCGCCGTTCCGTTCGAAATCGCAGTCCAACCCCAGGGTGTGGACGGTCTTCTCGATGGCGTCGAGGTTCTCGAGCCCGAGCGCCTCGAGGGTGTCGATTTCCCCCGGCCAGCGTCGACGACCGTTCTCGCTGCCGTGGGTCAGGCTCGCTTCGACGAACCCGCCGTTACGGCCGGATGCCGCCCATCCGATGGTCTCGCCCTCCACGAGGGCGACGGACAGGTCGGGGTGGCGCTGTTTCGCGAGGAGAGCACTCCAGAGTCCGGTGTATCCGCCGCCGACGACCACCAGGTCGTACGCGGCGTCGGCCGAGGCGGCCGGGTAGGTGGGGGTGTCGGCGACGTCCTCGATCCAGAACGGTGCCAACCGGGTGCGCCGGAGCGCATGGTCGACAACCTTGGCGTTCGGTTGATGCTTCTCGAACACTGTCTGCAGCAATGGGGCACCTTTGTCGATGGACTGACCGAAGGTGACGTGTGAGGCACGTCACCGTGGCCCCTATCCTGACGTGGAGCCGCCACTATTTCAATAGCAAATGAGGAAAATCATTGCTGATTTCGTGGCTAATGTGGATTTTGGAAACCGAAACGGTTGTTTCGGCACTCCATGGCGGCTGGCCCCTAACGGCGCGCGATGGTGCCGAGGTGCAGCGACACCGAGCGGACCGGGCTGATTCTCGCCTCGTCGCCGGACTTGACGGCGTGAACGGTGCCGAACTCCACGGTCTCGTCGGGGTAGGTGCCCGCGAACGCGTAGGCGTAGTAGGTGCCCGCGACTGCATCTCCCGGGACCGTGTAGGCGATGGCCTCCTCGAGGACCTCGCCCGGTTGCAGGTCGACGTCGATCGGCCCGAAGAACGGGTCGCTGGTGCGGCCGTCCGGGGAGACCGCGCTGACCCACACCTGCCCAGCGAAGGGACGGTCCTCGGGGGCCTCGACGAGCATGGTGGTGTCGACGGTCCCGCCCTCCGCCGGCAGCGTGGTGTCGGAATCGGCGCGCAGCGTGACCCGCACCGGCAGATCCGTGTCGGGGTTCGCCGGTCCGGTCGACGCGGGCGAACCGTCACCGACCTCGGGCCAGCCGTTCGCCCACACGATCCGGTCGATCATCCCTTCGCGCCGGCGGGCTCCGCTGGGCAGATCCCGGTTGTCGCGCGGAATGGCGTGGTACACGATCCAATCCGAGCCCGCGTCGTCGGAGACCACCGTGTTGTGGCCCGGCCCGGCCCACGGTTCGCTGCCGGCGAGGATGAGGGCACCGCCGCCGTCGTTCAGGTCCTGGCCCTTCCGGTCGAGGTACGGCCCGGTGAGCGACTCCGACCGGCCGACGAGGACACGGTAGGCGGTGTCGGCGCCGTTGCAGCAGTTGCCGGCCGAGAGGAACAGGTAGTAGTAGCCGTCGTGGAATTCGACGAATGGGCCTTCGAAGCGCTCGTCCGCGACGCGTACGGGATCGCCGGCCGCCGCGGTGCCGTCCGGGTTGAGCGGGATGGCGTGGACGCCCTGGAAGTTGCCGACGAACATCGTCTTCGTCGTGCCGTCGTCCCACACGAACGGGTCGATGGTGCCGCCGACGCCGACGTCGTGGGCGCAGAACACGGGGCGGCCGAGATCGGTCCACGGTCCGGTCGGGCTGTCGGCCGTCGCGAGGCCGATGCACGGGTTCGACTCGTCGTAGAGGGAGTAGTACAGGCTGTACCGGCCGTCGGATTCGAGGACATTCGGTGCCCACGCGAGCTTGCCGTCCGGATGCCACGCGGGCCGGTCGGGGAAGACGTCGCCGAGGTACATCCAGTCCATGAGGTCGGCGGACTTGAAGATCGACATGTTGTGCATGCCCTGGCCGTCGCCCCAGTCGTCGGCGGTCGTGTACATGTAGAACATGCCGTCGGACGCCCGGACGACGCTCGGGTCGGCGGCCACCGGTTGCACGATCGCTTCGGCCGTCGCCGACGGGGCAGGCGCACCCATGAGGACGAGGAGCGTCAGGGTCGTCACGATCCACCCGCGCCGCGGACGGTGCCCAGTGCCGGACCTGTGCAGCGCAGCATCGTCAGTGTCCACGTCACTCCCAACCTCGCCCGCCCGGAATCTGCAAATCTATAAGGGTGAGGTCGAGGTTAAGGGTGGAACCGGCTCACTACGCCGGACTGCAACCGAACCGTGTTCTGCGGCCGGCGACCGACGTCAGGTCGTCGGGTCGAGCAGAACCAGAGGGATCTCGCGGTCCGTTTTCTTCTGGTAGCCGGCGTATCCCTTGTAGGCAGCGGTCACTTGCGGCCACAGACGGGCCCGCTCGTCGGGGGTTGCCACGTGGGCGCGCATGGACTGCGCGGGGTTTCCCTGGAGCGACAGTTGGACCACCGGGTTGGCCTGCAGGTTCAGGAACCACGCGGGGTTGCGGTCGTCGCCGCCGCGGGACGCGACCACGACGAGGGTGTCGCCCTCCCGCACCGGCACGGTCAGCATGACGCTGTGCACCTTCCCGGTCTTGCGGCCGACGGTAGTCAGCTCCACCGCCGGCATCTTGTTGAAACTCTGCCCGACCCGCCCACCGGTGACGCGCAGGAGGGCGCGGTGGGCGGCGTTCATGAACTTGAGTCCGCGGTCCGTCGGCATGGTTCTCAGCGTAACGGGGTCGGCGTCCGGTCGATCGAGGAACGCGACCGGTCGGGCCGGTATCAGACCGCGTGGTCGTATTTTGTCGCGTGAGCGCTTACGCTCAGGTCATGGCGAGTGTCTGGCCATTGTTCGGGCGTGTGGAGGAACTACTCCCGATCGATGCCACTTTCACCGGGGCCGATGGTTACGACGGGGTCGTGATCGCCGGACCGCTCTGCGTGGGGAAGTGCCGGCTCTCTCGAGAATTGATGTCCAGAACCGGTCCTGGACGATCGCTACCGCAACGGGCATGAGCGACCGCATCAACACGGGCACTACTCCTGAACCAGATGTGCGGCTGCCTGTGCGTACAGCAAAAGGCCCTAGCGCCGCTGATAAACGTCGCGACGGCGAAGTTCGTCGCCGCAACCCCCCCCAGAACCCGAGGCGTCGGTGCGGGCGGCCATCAACGACACGGAGATGAAGAAATGACTCAGCAGCCGTCAGCAGCCGACTACGTCATCGTGGGCACCGGCTCAGCAGGGGCGGTGCTCGCCAACCGGCTCAGTACCGATCCGCGGAACCAGGTGGTGGCCCTCGAGGCCGGACCGGAGGACAAGAACAAGTTCGCCCACATCCCCGCCGCATTCGCGAAGCTGTTCCGGAGCGAGGTCGACTGGGACTACCTGACCGAGCCGCAACCCGAGCTCGGCGGCCGGCAGATTTACTGGCCGCGCGGCAAGATGCTCGGCGGGTCGTCATCGATGAACGCGATGATGTGGGTACGTGGTTTCGCCGCAGACTACGACGAATGGGCCGACCTCACCGACGACACGTCATGGTCATTCTCCGCAGTAGTCAAATACTTCCGCCGCATCGAGAACGTGCAGGACGGCGCCCACCCGGACACTGGAAACGCCGGACCGGTAATCGTCTCCCACCAGCGCAGCCCACGGCCGCTCACCACCGCATTCCTCGACGCGGTCACCGAAACCGGCTACGACCTGGAACGCGCCAACACTGCTCGGCCCGAGGGCTTTTCGCGGTCGATGGTCACCCAGAAGCGTGGGGCCCGGTGGAGCACCGCCGACGCCTACCTCCGTCCGGCCCTCAGGCGGGCGAACCTGACCGTTCTCACCGAGGCATACGCGACCCGGATCGTATTCGACGGAACCGCCGCGGTCGGCGTCGACTACGTCAAGGACGGGATCCGGCGCACCATCCGCGCCCGCAAGGAAGTGATCCTCGCCAGTGGGGCTGTCAACACACCCCAACTGCTGATGCTCTCCGGTGTCGGCGACGAACAGCACCTGCGTCGGCACGGCATCGCGGTCCACCATCATCTCCCCGAAGTCGGACGCGGTTTGACCGATCACTTCGTGTCCGCGTTCGGGTACAGCGTCGACGACGGTTCGCTGTTTGCCGCCGACAAGATCCCCGAGCTCGTGAACTACCTGCTGAGGCGGAAGGGCATGCTGACCTCGAATGTCGAGGAAGCGTACGGATTCGCTCGCAGTCGCCCCGACCTGCCGCTGCCCGACCTCGAGATAGTCTTCGCGCCCGCACCGTTCTTCGAGGAAGGGCTCGTCGCCCCGACAGCGCACGCCCTCGTCATCGGCGCCGTACTTCTCAAACCCGTCAGCCGCGGCCAGATCACGCTCCGATCCGCCGATCCCGGCGCGAAGCCGGTCATCGACCCCCGTTACCTCAGCGACAGCGACGGCATCGACCGGAACGCGATGCTCGAAGGCCTACGGATCTGCGCCGCGCTCGCCTCCGCGCCCTCGCTGAAGTCCCAGCTCGGCCCGATCGTCCGGCCGGTCGTGCCACCCGGAACACCCGACGAGGAGATGCTGACCCGTGCGCTCGAGGAGCTCGGCCAGACCATCTACCACCCTGTCGGCACCTGCCGCATGGGCAGAGACGCTGCCAGCGTCGTCACACCCGACCTTCAGGTCCGAGGCATCGACAAACTCCGCATCGCGGACGCATCCGTCATGCCCGCCATCATCCGCGGCCACACCCACGCACCGTCGGTACTGATCGGCGAAAAAGCCGCCGATCTGATCCTCAACACCTGAATACCGAGTTGGCGGACAGTGGATGTAGACCTACCGCAACGGGGGCGAGGGTCGGTCGCCCGTGTGACGGAGTGCCCCCGGATCTGAATAGGTGCTGTCAAAGACCGGAGGCAATCCCGAATCATCACAGGTCACGGCATTGGGGCATACCACCGACTGTGGGAACCTATGTCCGCGATGTCGAGGTTTGCGGCGTGTCAGGCCGCGCGTCGACGAGTTCGCTCGGGCCGATTCCGGCTTCGCCGGCGATTCCGGCGAGTTCCGCGCCGACCGACTCGTGCGGCTCGTCCGCCGTCGCCTTCTTCTGCGGACCGGTGAGCAGCGAGGCGATTCCGCCGATCACGCACGCGACGATCGCGAAGGCGAACGCCATTGCCAGGCCGTCGGCGAACGGGCCGGAAATCAGCTGGGGGAAGAAATCCAGGCCGGTCAGCTGTGCCTGTTGCTGCTCGGTGAGTGACGACAGATTCGGCCCGAGCAGTTCCCGGATCGGGTTGACGCCGAGGAACGCCGCGAACAGCACCGCGACGGCGGGCAGATTCGCGATCTGAGTGGCCTGCGCCGCGGACACCCCGTTCGCCATCAGTCCGTCGCTCATCGCGGCCGGAAGGTTGGAGCTGAGGCCGGCGATCATCAGGCTGAAGAAAAAGCCGATCGACAGCACCATCGCCGCGTTCTGGAATGTCGTCATCATGCCTGCGCCGACGCCGCGCGCGTTGGCAGGAAGGCTGTTCATCACCTCGGCGCGGTTCGGTGCGGAGAACATGCCCATGCCTATGCCGTTGATCAACAGCGTCACGGCGAATGCCCAGTAGTGGAAGTTCACTGGGAGCGCGATCAACAATCCGAACGTGCCCGCGGTGATGAACATGCCGGTGCTGGTGAACCACTTGGTGCCGAGCTTGTCGGAAATCAAGCCGGACACCGGTGCCGACAGCAGGAATCCGACGGTCATAGGCAGCATGTAGATGCCCGCCCACAGCGGGGTGCGGCTGAAGTCGTAGCCGTGCTGCGGCAGCCAGATGCCCTGGAGCCAGATGATCAGGATGAACTGCAGACCGCCGCGGCCCAGCGATGCGACCAGGTTGGCGATGTTTCCCCAGGTGAACGACTTGATCTGGAACAGGTGCAGGTTGAAGAGAGGATTCGCGACCCGGGTCTCGATGACGCAGAAGACCGCGAGGACGGCGAGGCCGCCGACGAGGCACCAGAGCACCAGCGGACTGCCCCATCCCATCGACGAGGACCCGTACGGCTGGATGCCGTAGGTGATGCCGACCAGGACGGCGATCAATCCGACAGCGAACGTGATGTTGCCCCACCAGTCGATGTCGGCGTGCTGGCGGACGCCGGTGTCGTGGAGTTTGAGGTACGCCCAAATGGTGCCGACCACGCCGAAGGGAACCGAGACAAGGAAGATCAGATTCCAGTGGATCGGTGCGAGGATGCCGCCGATGAGCAGGCCGAGGAAGGACCCGGCGATCGCGGCGACACCGTTGATGCCGAGCGCGAGCCCGCGCTGATCGGCGGGGAAGGCGTCGGTGAGGATGGCCGACGAGTTCGCCATCAGGAAGGCTCCGCCCACGCCCTGGACGACGCGCCACCCGATCAGCCACAGTGCCGCCTCGGAGCCGTCGAACCACGTCACGGCCAGGAAGATCGAGGCGATCGTGAACACGGCGAAGCCCATGTTGTACATCCGGGCGCGGCCGAACATGTCGCCGAGCCGTCCGAAACTGACGACCAGGACGGCGGTGACGACGAGGAAGCCCATCATCATCCACAGCAGGTAGCTCGTGTTGCCGGGTTCGAGTGGGTTGAGGTGGATGCCCTTGAAGATGTCGGGGAGGGCGATCAGCACGATCGACGAGTTGATCGTCGCCACCAGCATGCCGAGGGTGGTGTTCGACAACGCAATCCACTTGTAGTGCGGGCCGAGTTCCTCGAGTGTCCGGTTGTCGTCACCGATCGGGACGGAAGGTTCCTTCGTGTGGGAGACCAAGGGATTGCACCTCTCGGGTTTTCATAGTTTTCAAAAGTAAGTAAATGGAAAGCAAAGTGTTCGGTTGTCTCGTGTTCTTTGTGGTGGGCAATCGGCCGACCGTGGAATCCCCTGATTGGAAATGCCCGGTTTGTCCGTTATGTCACTGTCGCTCAACCGGTTCCGTAGAGACGGTCGATCAGATTTGCGATCCGTGAGTCTTTCGGCGCAAACCCGGTCCTTCGGGTCGAGGATAGCCGATCTGGTTTTGTCGGACCGTGTGGCTAGTGTCTGGGTTATGGCGGGGAGGGTGGTGAAGCGGGCGTTCAAGTACCGCTTCTATCCGACTGCGGTGCAGGCGGAACAGCTTGCTCGGACGTTCGGGTGCAC